>JBFWQM010000239.1:4246-8069 GCA_050249455.1 Rhodospirillaceae bacterium
AGGTCGGCGATCGACATCAGGCCGAGCCACAACCCCGAATGCGTCAGCTCCCACGCCAGCCAGCCGACGGCGACCCGCTGCGCCCAGGTGCCGATATGCGATATCTCGCTGCCGACCACGAACACGACGTAGTTGCGGCTGTGCAGGGTGCGCCCGATGGCGTGGAGGCCGGCAAGCTTGGCCATGGCTGAGAAGCGGTATGTGCGGGCTGTTGGAAACGGGCGCGTACCATAGCACCGTTCGCCCGGCGCGATGGAATCGGCGGACCTCAGGCCGGGTGCGGGTCGGCTGCCTCTTGAATCGGCGCCCGCCGGCCCCAATCTCGATCTGTCGGTCCGCGTTGGCCGGCTTGACGCGAGGTGGTCTTGATCGTCGGCGCTGGCGCCCGGGCCACCCCCGGGCCGCATGATGAACGTCGGACCGGCGTGAGCGCACTTCTGCGCCGCGCGCACCGCATCGGCGCGGGCTGGCTGCTGTTCCTGACCGTCGCCGCGGCGTCCGTGGGCACGATCGGCGGCGGCGGCGCGATGCCGTTCGCCGGCAACGGCGGCGGCGATCGGCCCGAGACCGATTTCCGCAGCTACCATAGCAGCCAGGTCGCCCGGCCGTCGTCCGAAGGCGCGCCGACCGTCACCGCGCGGCGCAGCCTGGAATCCGCTTCGCCCCGCTTCGATACCGGCGGCGCGGCGGCGCTGGCGGTCGCACCGGCGCCGGCGTGGCCCGCGCGGCCCACCGCAACGCTCTCCCTTCCCCGCCCCGATGCGGCGCCGGCGCGCGCCTGGCGCGCCGGCTATCCCCGCGCCCCGCCCGTGCGCGCCGTGGAGACGCCGGCCGCCGCCTGACCGCCGGGCGGCGTCCGGCCGAGCCCGCCGGACGGGACATCCTGTCGTTGAGACGCCGTGCGCGCGATCGCCGTGATCGCGCGCGCGGCCGCCCGTTCCGAGCGGCCCGCCTGCGCCCGCATCGGAGTCCGTCATGTATCGCTCACGCTGGAAGCTCGCGTCCTACGCGATCGTCATCCTCCTCGGCTGCCTGCTCGCCGTCCCCAACCTGTTCAGCAAGGACCAGCTCGCCCGGCTGCCCGACTGGGTGCCCAAGCAGCAGGTCGCGCTCGGCCTCGACCTGCGCGGCGGCGCGCACTTGGTGCTCGAGATCGACGGCGCCGCGGTGCGCCGCGACCGCGTCGATTCCATCGCCGATGGCGCCCGTGCCGCACTGCGCGAGGCGGGGCTGCCCGCCACCGTCGCGCCGTCGGCCGACGGCGTCACCGTCCGCTACGCCGACCCCGCCCGCCGCGTTGCAATCGAGGCCGCGCTGCGCGGGCTGGTCTCCACCGTCGTGCCGCCCGGCCTGTCGTCGCCGCAACCCGACATGACCGTCACCACCGGCGCCGGGCAGGAGGTGACCCTGCGCCCGACCGACGCGGCGATCGCCGCCCGGCTGCACGGCGCGATCGAGCAGAGCCTGGAGATCGTGCGCCGGCGCATCGACGAGGTCGGCGTCGCCGAGCCGACCATCCAGCGGCTGGGCGCCGACCGCATCCTGGTCCAGCTCCCCGGGGTGCAGGATCCCGACCGCATCAAGACCTTGCTCGGCAGCACCGCCAAGATGGCGTTCCACATGGTCGCCGACGCGCCCGGCCCGGGCACCGAGATGGTGCCGGACGCCAACGGAACCACGCGCTACCCGCTGGAGCGGCGGGCGCTGCTGCAGGGCGACCGGCTGACCGACGCGTCGCCCGGATTCGACCAGCGCACCGGCCAGCCGGTGGTGAACTTCAAGCTCGACGCGGTCGGCGCGCGGCGGTTCGGCGAGATCACCGCGGCCAATGTCGGCCGCCCGTTCGCCATCGTGCTCGACGGCAAGGTGCTGAGCGCACCGGTGATCCGCGAGCCGATCACCGGCGGATCGGGCCAGATCAGCGGCCACTTCACCACCGCCGACGCGGCGTCGCTGTCGGCGCTGCTGCGCGCCGGCGCGCTGCCGATCCCGCTCAAGGTGATCGAGGAGCGCACGGTCGGGCCCGATCTCGGTGCCGATTCGATCCGCATGGGCGCGCTGACCGGCCTGGTGGGCTTCGCGCTGGTGTGCGGCTTCATGTTGATGCTGTACGGCCGGTGGGGACTGGTCGCCAACCTGGCGCTCACGCTCAACATCGCGCTGACCTTCGCCTGCCTGTCGCGGCTGGGCGCCACGCTCACTTTGCCCGGCATCGCCGGCATCGTGCTCGGCATCGGCCTTGCGGTGGACGCGAACGTGCTGATCAACGAACGCATCCGGGAGGAGACGCGCAAGGGGATCAGCGCCGCGGCCGCGCTCGACGCCGGCTTCCGGCGGGCCTATTCGACGATCGTCGATTCCAACGTCACGACACTGATCGCCACCTTGCTGCTGTTCTGGTTCGGCTCCGGTCCGGTGCGCGGGTTCGCCGTCACGATGGGCCTGGGCATCGCGATCTCGATGTTCACCGCGGTCACGGTGGTGCGCGCGATCATGGCGACCTGGGTGCGCAAGGCGCGGCCGAAACAGTTCGTCATCCGGCCGCTGTTCCGGCTGAACGCGCTGCCGACCGAGCCGAAGATCAAGTTCATGAAGGCGCGGTTCTTCGGCATCGGCCTGTCGATCTTCCTGTCGCTCGCCTCCGTCGCGCTGTTCATGAAGCCGGGGCTCGACTACGGCATCGACTTCGTCGGCGGGATCGTGGTCGAGGTGCGCACGCCGGAGGCGGCGGACCTGCCGGCGCTGCGCGGCGCGGTCGACACGCTCGGCCTCGGCGAGGCGTCGCTGCAGGAATTCGGCGACGACCACACCGTGATGGTGCGCGTCGAGCGCCAGCCGGGCGGCGAGGAGGCGCAGCTCGCCGCGGTCAACGCGGTCAAGGCCGCCGTCGCCGAGGTCTCGCCAAGGGCCAGCTTCGAGCGGGTCGAGGTGGTGGGACCGAAGGTCAGCGGCGAGCTCGCCTACGCCGGCGTGCTGGCGGTGGTGCTGGCCAGTCTCGCCATGCTCGCCTACATCTGGTTCCGCTTCGAGTGGCAGTTCGCGGTCGGCGCCATCGCGACCTTGGCGCTCGACGTGACCAAGACGGTCGGGTTCTTCGCGCTGACCGGGCTCGACTTCAACCTGACGGCGATCGCCGCCCTGCTGACCCTGATCGGCTACTCGGTAAACGACAAGGTGGTGGTCTACGACCGCATGCGCGAGAACCTGCGGCGGTTCAAGGCGATGCCGCTGCGCGAACTGATCGACCTCAGCATCAACCAGACCATCGCCCGCAGCCTCTACACCTCGGCCACGGCGTTCCTGGCGATGCTGCCGATGGCCCTGTTCGGCGGGCCAGCGGTGGAGAGCTTCGCCCAGCCGATGCTGTTCGGCATCTTCATCGCGGCGAGCTCGTCGATCTTCATCGCCGCGCCGATCCTCTTGTTCCTGGGCGCCGGGAGCCTGCGGCGGGAGCGCGCCCTCCCACTGGAGGAAGCGGCGCCCGTGACGCCGGGATGACGCCCGCGGGGGCCGTGGGACGGGCATTCCGGCCCGCGGCCCTTGCCCCTCCCGGGGACGGCTGTTAGCCTGCCGCCAACTCAATTCAGGGATACGCCGTCATGCCCGACACCGCGCGGATGACCGTCAACACGCTCGAACCGTACTGGATGCCGTTCACGGCCAACCGCCAGTTCAAGGGTGCGCCGCGCATCCTGGTCGGCGCCAAGGACATGCACTACACCGCCGACGACGGACGCAAGATCCTGGACGGCACCTCCGGCATGTGGTGCGTCAACGCCGGCCACTGCCGCGACCCGATCGTCAAGGCGGTGCAGGACCAGGT
>JBFWQM010000240.1:0-3829 GCA_050249455.1 Rhodospirillaceae bacterium
ACCAGTCGACCGAGAACTTGATGATCGGCACGTTGACGACCCCGACGAGCGCGAGGATCGCGGCCGCGCGCTCGCCGCGCTGCGGGTCGTCGAAGGCGTGCGCCAGGGCGATCACGCCGAGATAAAGGAAGAACAGGATTAGGACGGAAGTAAGGCGGGCGTCCCACACCCACCATGCCCCCCACATCGGCCGCCCCCACAGCGAGCCGGTGGCGAGGCAGATCGCGGTGAAGCAGGCCCCGACCGGCGCCGCCGCCAGGGCGACGATGAACGCCAGCGGGTTCTTCCAGATCAGCCCCATCGCCGAGGCGCCGGCCACGGTGGAGTAGGCGAACAGCGCCATCCACGCCGCCGGGACGTGGACGTACATGATCCGCACCGTCTCGCCCTGCTGGTAGTCGGGCGGCGAGTCGAACAGGGCCAGATAGAGGCCCGCCAGCAGCAGCACGGCGGCAATGCCCGCACACCACGGGAACGCGGCGGCGCTGAGGCGCTCGAACCGCGCGGGGCTGGCGAACCGGTGCAGCATGGACATCGATTTAGTCCGGAAAATCCCGAATTAGAAGACACATAGCGCCGCAGCCCCCGGCTAATGACATCCCCGTGAAGCCGCCTTATTCGAGGGCCTGGCGCAGCGCGGCCGATGCCGCCCACGGCGCCAATGCCGCGGCGCCGAGCAGGAGCCCGCCGAGCAGCAGGAGGTGCGGCCGCGCCCCCAGCCCCGTGGTCGCCGCCTCGACCGCCGCGGCGCCGAAGACCAGCACCGGGATCAGCAGCGGCAGCACCAGCAGCGACAGAAGCACCCCGGCGCGCCGCGCCCCCAGGGTCAGCGCCGCGCCGACCGCGCCGACCAGGCTGATGGTCGGCGTGCCGAGCGCCAGCGCGGCGACCAGCGGGCCGTAGCCTTCCGCCGGCAGGTTGAACATGGCGGCGACCACCGGCGCGACGACGACCAGCGGCAGCCCCGTGGTCGCCCAGTGGGCCAGCACCTTGGCCAGCACGACCAGCCAGAGCGGGGTCGGCAGCAGCGCGAGCAGCTCCAGGCTGCCGTCCTCGTAGTCCGTCTGGAACAGCCGGTCGAGCGACAGCATGGCGGCCAGCAGCGCGGTCACCCACACCACCCCCGGCGCCATCCGCGCCAGGATGTTGGGCTCCGGCCCGACGCCGAACGGGAACAGGATCGCGGCCAGCACGAAGAACGCGAGCACCGCGGCGGCGTCGCCCGGCTGGCGCCACGCCAGCGCGAGCTCGCGGCCGAGGATCGCCGCGAACGCGCTCATGCCGCGTCCGGCGCGACGGCGTGGCGGCCGACGTCCACGCCGCGCGCGCCCGGCACGGCCAGCGCGACGTTGGTGGAGACCGCGACGATGCCGCCCGCCCGGCGGTGCGCCGCGATCGCTGCCTCCACCGCCGCGACCGCGGCCGTGTCGAGCGCGACCGTCGGCTCGTCGAGCAGCCACAGCGGCGCCGGAACGGCGACGATGCGCGCCAGCGCGAGCCGCCGCCGCTGCCCTGCCGACAGGAAACGCGCCGGCGTGCCGGCCAGCGCGGCAAGGCCGAAGCGGTCGAGCGCCGCCGCGGCGGCGACGCCGTCCACCCCCGCCAGCCGCAGCCAGACGCCCAAGTTCTGCGCCACCGTCAGCGCCGGCTTGACCGCATCGAGGTGGCCGAGGAAGCGCAGCCGCGCGGCGTGCGTCTCCGGCGCCTCGGCGATCGGCCGGCCGTCCCACAGGATCCGGCCGGCGGCCGGCGGGGTCAGCCCGGCCATCAGCCGCAACAGGCTCGACTTGCCCGACCCGTTCGGACCGGTCAGCACCAGCGCGTCGCCGGGGTCGGCCGCGAAGCCGAGGCCGCCGAAGACGATGCGGCCACCGCGCTCGCAGACCAGCCCCTCTCCCCCGAACAGCGCCACCGCGTCCCGCCTGCCGTTGAGCCGGCGGCGACATTACAGGCGCCGGCCGCGCCGGCAAAGCGGCCCTAGCGCCCGAGCACCCGCCGGCGCAGCCGCCGGGCGCGCGCCAGGGCGCGCACCGCCAGCGACCGGAAGGTCGGCGGCGGCCGCGATTCGAGCCGCAGCGCGATCTGGCTGATCGCGTCGCCGTCGGTGTCGTGCACCACGAGCTCGGAATCGCCGATGCGCAGCGCATCGCCGACCGATGCGCCGGGGCCGAGTCTGGCGGCGAGGAAATCCCCGAGCGTCTCGCCGGCTGCCGGCGCGATCGGCAGGCCGTATTCGCCCACCAGCCGCGCCGCCGGCAGGTCGGCGGGGAAGACGAAGTCGCCCAGCACCACGTCGCGCCGCGCCCGCCGCGGCGCGAACTGGCGGTCGATCACGAACGACTGCTCCGGCGGTGCGATGACCAGCACGTAGTCGCCGGCCTGCAGCGATTCCAGCGTCTCGTGGCGGACCACGGCGTTATCGCGCAGCACCGCCAGGACGCGGGTGCGCCGCGGCAGATGCAGCCGGTCCACCGGCTTGCCGGACGCCGCGCTGGTCGGGTCGACCAGGTAGCCGACGACGTCGCGGTCGAGCTGCGACGGCAGGTCGATGTCGAGCTTGCCCACCGGCTCCGGCCGCCGCGGCACCTCGACCCCGAGCCAGCGCGCGACCCACGGGATCGTCCAGCCCTGCAACACCAGCGACGCGAGGACGACCAGGAACGCGACGTTGAAATAGGTGTATCCGTTCGGCACGCCGCCGACCACCGGGAACACCGCGAGGAAGATCGGCACCGCGCCGCGCAGGCCGACCCAGGCGATGAACAGCCGCTCCTCGCGCGGGAACCGGAATGGTGCGAGGCACAGCCACACCGCGACCGGGCGCGCCACGAAGATCAGCGCCAGCGCCACCACGGTCGCCGGGATGAGGTCGGCGACCATCGCGCGCGGCGTCACCAGGAGGCCGAGGATCAGGAACATCACGATCTGGCTGATCCACGCGATGCCGTCGTGGAACCGGCGCACCAGCCGGGTCGCGCGCATGCGCCGATTTCCCGAAACGATGCCGGCGAGATAGACGGCCAGGAAGCCCGACCCGCCGAGCGTCTGGGTGCCGCCGAACACGACCAGCGCCGCGGCGACGACGAACACCGGGTAGAGGCCGGGCGCCACCTCCAGCCGGTTCACCGCCCAGCTGATCGCGAAGCCGCCGGCGAGGCCCGCCAGCGTGCCGAGCCCGAGCTGCAGCACGAGGCTGCGCGCGATCGCGAACGCCGGGCTGCCGTCCATGCCGACGCCGGTGATGAGGCCGATCAGGGTCACGGTCAGGAACACCGCCATCGGGTCGTTGGCGCCCGATTCGACCTCCAGCGTGGTGGAGACGCGCCGGCGCAGCTCCATGCCGTGCTGATGCAGCAGGAGGAACACCGCCGCCGCGTCGGTCGAGGCGACGATGGCGCCGACCAGCAGGGCCGCCAGGAGCGAGCCGCCCATCACCGCCGCGGCAATGCCGCCGGTGATCAGGGCGGTGACCAGCACGCCGACGGTCGCCAGCAGCGACGCCGGCTTCCAGGCCATGCGGATCGCGCCGATGGGCGTGCGGAAGCCGCCGTCGAACAGGATGATCGCGAGCGACAGCGAGCCGATCAGGTAGGCGCCCGGAAAGTCGTCGAACAGGATCCCGCCCGGCCCGTCCTCGCCCAGCAGCATGCCGAGCACCAGGAAGACGAGCAGCAGCGGCGCGCCGATCCGCGAGGAAGCGACGCCGGCCAGGATGCTGACCAGCAGCAGCGCGCCCGCCGCGAGGATTGCATAGTCCGTGCCCGCCAGCACCCCGGTCTCCGCCATTGCGCCGCGCGACGATTCCGGCGCAGCGCGCCCGCCATTGCGG
>JBFWQM010000240.1:3929-8011 GCA_050249455.1 Rhodospirillaceae bacterium
GCCCGCCATTGCGGATAGCCTGTATCGGCCGTCGACGCCACTGTGGCGACGCGCATAACGGCGAATTGCCGTGCGATGGAACCGGCGCGATAATCGACCGATGCGAAGCATGCGACCGGTGCGGACGATGTTGCTGGCGGCGGCGCTGACGGCCGGGGCCGCGGCGCCGGCGCTGGCGCAGGGCGGCGGCTGGACCACCTACCGCCAGGGCCGGGTGCAGGTGGAGCATCCCGCCGGTTGGACGGTGCGGGCCGGCGCCGAAGACGGCGCGGTGTCGGTGACCGGCCGCGGCGGCGAACGGGCCACGATCTGGCCGGTGACGACCGGCGGCGCGCTCGACGCCGGCGGTGCGGCGCGCACGCTGACGGGACTGGCGCAGCGCACCGACCCGGACCTGCCGTGGACGGCGCCGCAAGCGGCGGGACCGGCGACGCTGCGCACGCAGGCGCGCGGCCGGGACGCCACCGCCGCTGCCGCGCTGGCGTGGACCCGGGCGGGCGCCAACTCGGTCGGCCAGGCCTACATCGTGCGCAGCCCGCGCGGCGGGCCGGAGGTCGAGGCGACGTTCGCCCGCATCCTGTCGAGCTTCCAGGTCGTCGGCAGCCCGCCCGCCGCCAATGCGGCCGCGCCGGGCCTGCCGGCAATGGTACGCTGGACCGACCCGCGCGAGCAGGCGTTCTTCCTCGAGGTGCCGCAGGGCTGGACGGTGGAAGGCGGCATGTTCCGCGTCGCCGCCGTCGACGTGCGCCAGGCGGTGCGCGCGCGCTCGCCCGACGGCGCGATCACCGCGTTCGTCGGCGACGCCGCGGTCCCGCCGTTCGCCATGCCGACCGAGACCCTGACGATGACCGGGTTCCGCGAAGGCAGCCAGTACAGCCCCGGCTATGGCGTCACCTTCACGGTGTCGCGCTATTTGCCCGGCGTGGTGTTCGCCGAGAACTACGGCATCAATGGCATGCGGCAGTTCTGCGCCGGGGCGCCGGCGGTGCGGCACCGCGCCGAACGGCCGGACACGGTCGCCGCGTTCAACCGCATCCAGCAGCAGTACCAGGGCATCGTCGGCACGACCCTGACCGCCGGCGAGGTGGCGCTGGCGTGCCCCGGCCGCACCGGCCCGCTGGCCGGCTACGTCTACGCCGGCACCCAGGCGACGGCGATGCCCGGCGGCGCCGGCGGCATCTGGCACCTCACCTATCTCTACGGCTTCCTGGCGGCCGAGGCGCGCGCCGGCGAGGCGGCGGCCATCCTGGGCCACATGGCGCAGACCCTGCAGGCCAACCCGCAGTGGCTGGCCATGCAGCAGGGCCTGACCGGCAACGTCTCGCGCATCGTGACCGAGACCGGCAACTACGTCTCCGGCATCGTCAGCACGACCTACTGGAACCAGCAGCGCACCTACGACGAGATCGCCCGGCGGCGGTCCAACCAGATCCTGGAGCTGGTCGACACGGTGGACCCGGCGACCGGCGAGACGCGCAAGGTTTCCAGCGGCTCCAACTACTACTGGATCGACCACCGCGGCCGGGTGGTCGGCACCGAGATCGCCGCTGCGCCGAACCTCGATTTCCGCCAGCTGATGCGACTGCCCTGAGCGGCAACAAAGGCTTAATCGGAATCGGGCAAAAAAATCGCCGCCGGCTTGCACCGGCGGCGAGTAGAGGGTCCAGCCGTTAGGCTGGTCGGGCGCCAACGCGGCGCCCGAGGGGGGCTAGAACTCTCCAGATGGAGGGTGAATGTGTTCCGATCCTGGCCCAATCATGGCGAGAATATGGTATCTGGACACGAAGCCTTGAGGCGGCCGCCCGCTGGCGCTTGTGATGGCGGAGCCATCGGCGCTAATGTCCGCCGCAGCCCCAATTAAGCTTGGAGGAACCCCCCGTGAGCGTTTCCGGCCACGACACCCTGAAGGCGCGCCGCACGCTCAGCGCCGGCGGCAAGAGCTACGACTACTTCGCCCTCGATACGGTGGCCAAGGCCGGCCTGGGCGACATCAGCCGGCTGCCCTATTCGCTCAAGGTCCTGCTGGAGAACCTGCTGCGCTACGAGGACGGGCGCACGGTCACGGTGGACGACGTCAAGGCGCTGGCCGGCTGGACGAAGGACCGCACCTCCAACCACGAGATAGCGTTCCGCCCAGCGCGGGTGCTGATGCAGGACTTCACCGGCGTACCGGCCGTGGTAGACCTCGCCGCGATGCGCCAGGCGATGCTGGACATGGGCGGAAACCCGCAGAAGATCAATCCCTTGTCGCCGGTCGACCTGGTCATCGACCACTCGGTGATGGTGGACGCGTTCGGCGGGCCGGGCGCCTTCCGCGAGAACGTCCAGATGGAGTTCGAGCGCAACCGCGAGCGCTATGAGTTCCTGCGCTGGGGCTCGCAGGCGTTCGATAACTTCCGCGTCGTGCCGCCCGGCACCGGCATCTGCCACCAAGTCAATCTGGAATACCTCGCCAAGACGGTGTGGACCCAGACGGAGGGCAAGGCGACCGTGGCCTACCCCGACACCCTGGTCGGCACCGACAGCCACACCACCATGGTCAACGGCATGGCCGTGCTGGGCTGGGGCGTCGGCGGCATCGAGGCGGAGGCGGCCATGCTCGGCCAGCCGATCTCGATGCTGATCCCGGAGGTCGTCGGCTTCCGCATGTCCGGCAGGCTGCCGGAAGGCGCGACCGCCACCGACCTGGTGCTGACGGTCACCCAGATGCTGCGCGCCAAGGGCGTGGTCGGCAAGTTCGTGGAGTTCTTCGGCCCCGGCCTCGACAACCTGGCGCTGGCCGACCGCGCCACCATCGCCAACATGGCCCCGGAATACGGCGCGACCTGCGGATTCTTCCCGGTCGACCGCGAGACCTGCAACTACCTGACCTTCACCGGGCGCGACGCCGACGTGGTGGCGCTGGTGGAGGCCTATTCCAAGGCGCAGGGCATGTGGCGCGACGCGACCTCGCCGGAGCCGGTGTTCACCGACACGCTGGAACTCGACCTCGGCACCGTGCAGGCGACGATGGCCGGCCCGCGACGGCCGCAGGACAAGGTGCTGCTGCCGTCGGTGCCGCAGAGCTTCGCCAAGTTCGCGACCGAGCTCAGCGCCGGCAGCCGCGAGCACGCGGTCGAAGGCCAGACTTTCACGGTGAAGGACGGCGACGTGGTGATCGCCGCCATCACGAGCTGCACCAACACATCGAACCCGTCGGTTCTGGTCGCCGCCGGCCTGCTCGCCCGCAAGGCGCTGGCCAAGGGGCTCAAGGCCAAGCCGTGGGTCAAGACCTCGCTGGCGCCGGGCAGCCAGGTGGTCACCGACTACCTGGCTGCGGCCGGGCTGCAGACCGACCTCGACCGGCTCGGCTTCAACCTGGTCGGCTACGGCTGCACCACCTGCATCGGCAACTCCGGCCCGCTGCCCGACGCGATCGCCGACGCGGTCGACGACGGCGACCTGGTGGTCGGCGCCGTGCTGTCGGGCAACCGCAACTTCGAGGGCCGCGTGCACCCGCAGGTGCGCGCCAACTACCTCGCCTCGCCGCCGCTGGTGGTGGCGTTCGCGCTGGCCGGTTCGCTCAAGCTCGACCTCTCCAAGGACCCGATCGGCGACGGCGCGGACGGCAAGCCGGTCTACCTGAAGGATATCTGGCCGTCGAACCAGGAGATCGCCGACACCCTGAAGGCGGCGCTGACGCCCGCGATGTTCCGGTCGCGCTACGCCAACGTGCTCGACGGCACCGCGGAGTGGAAGCAGATCCAGACCAAGGTCGGACTGACCTATGCGTGGCAGGACAACTCGACCTACGTGAAGTATCCGACCTTCTTCGAGGGCATGGCGCCGGAGGCCGGCACCGCTTCGGACATCCACGCCGCGCGGCCGCTGATGGTGCTCGCGGATTCGGTGACCACCGACCACATCTCGCCGGCCGGCTCGATCAAGAAGGAGAGCCCGGCCGGCAGCTACCTGATGGAGCGCCAGGTGCGCCCGGCGGAGTTCAACTCCTACGGCTCGCGCCGCGGCAACCACGAGGTGATGATGCGCGGCACCTTCGCCAACATCCGCATCCGCAACGAGATGGTGCCCGGCGTCGAGGG
>JBFWQM010000241.1:0-8004 GCA_050249455.1 Rhodospirillaceae bacterium
CTGGAAAAGGCGTGGGGCGAGGTCGTGCAGGAGGAGGCCGCGTCCGACCCGACCTTCGCCAAGGTCTGGCAGTCCTACGCGTCGTTCCGTGAGGGTTACAATACGTGGCGCGCGCTCGGGTATCTGCGGTAGGCGATGGCGGGCCCTTGCCCCCCGATTCCGGCATCGCCGGGCTTGTCCCGGCCATCCACGTGTCTTTTTTGTCGTTCTCCGGCTTGACCGGAGAACCCACCTTTCCGGGCTTCGGTCTTTCGCGGCACGGGGCCTCCAATCGAGCCGCGAAGCGGATCGATGCCAGAGGACGACAACTAAAAAAGAAGCAAGGGCGTGGATGGCCGGAAGTCGGCCTGCGGCCGATCCGGCCATGACGGAATGAAGGAAGACCAAGTTGTATGAAATACCTAGGGTCGAGCCGGAGAACGACAAAAAATGAAAGCACGCGGATAGCCGCGGCAGGCGCGGCCATGACGAAACCGAAAAGACCGCGACGCCCATGCTCGCCCGCCTGACCGACGGCCTCGAAGCCGTCGTCGTCCGCATCGGCCGCATCGCGGCGTGGGCCGGGCTCGCGCTGGTGCTGGTGACCGTGTTCGACGTCGCGGCGCGCGGCGTGACGCAATCGGCGTGGGCGCCGCTGCGCGCGCTGGCGGAGGCGCAGCAGCAGTGGTTCGGCTCCACCAAGCTGCAGGAGCTCGAGTGGCATCTGCACACGGTGCTGTTCGCGCTGTGCCTGGGCTACGCCTACCTGCGCGGCGCGCACGTGCGCATCGACCTGGTGCGCGAGCGGATGGGCGCGTGCACGCGGCTGTGGGTGGAAGTCGCCGGCATCGTCCTGTTCCTGCTGCCGTTCTGCGCCGTCGTGCTGTGGTTCGGCGCCGGCTTCGTCGCGCGCTCCTTCGCCGATGGCGAGATGTCGGCGTCGGCCGCCGGGCTCGGGCAGCGCTGGATCATCAAGTGCGTGCTGGTGGCCGGCTTCGCGCTGCTCGGGCTCGCGGGCGTCGCGACCCTCGCGCGCACGGCCCGGCGGCTGCGCGGCGGCTGACGTGGCCGAGGCGCTGCCGGTCCTGATGTTCGCCGCCCTAGCGGCGCTGCTGTTCTCCGGCTTCCCGGTCGCCTTCGTGCTGGGCGGCGTGGCGCTTGGCTTCGGCTTAACCGGCATCGCGCTCGACCTCTTCACATTCGTGCAGTTCCACAACATCGTCGCGCGCGCCTGGGGCAGCATCGCCGAGAGCCTGATCCTGACCGCGGTGCCGATGTTCATCCTGATGGGGACGGTGCTGGAGAGGAGCGGCATCGCCGGCGACCTGCTGCGCTGCCTGCAGGTGCTGCTGCGCCGCGTGCCGGGCGGGCTCGCGCTGTCGGTCACCCTGATGGGCACCATCATGGCGGCGACCACGGGCATCATCGGCGCTTCGGTGGTGATGATGACCCTGCTCGCGCTGCCGATGATGCTGGCGGCGCGCTACGACGCGGCGCTGTCGGCGGGCACCATCGCCGCGGCCGGCACGCTCGGCATCCTGATCCCGCCGTCGATCATGCTGGTGGTGATGGCCGACCTGCTGGCGAAGTCGGTCGGCGTGCTGTTCTTCGCCGCGTTCGTGCCGGGATTCCTGCTGTCGTTCCTCTACCTCGCCTACATCGCCGTCCACTGCGCGCTGCGGCCGGAACGCGCGCCGCCGCTGCCGCGGGAGGCGGGCCCGGCCGACGCGGCCGCGTTATTACGGCTGGTCGCGGTCGCCTTCGTGCCGCCGGTCCTCCTGGTGTTCCTGGTGCTGGGCTCGATCCTACTCGGCTGGGCGTCGCCGACCGAGGCGGCAGGGGTCGGCGCGTTCGGCGCGATCGTGCTCGCCGGGCTGGTGAAGCCGGCGATGGCGGCCGCCTTTGGCAATGCGGAAGCGTCCCCGCCGCCGCGCGGCCGGAGGCTGGCGGCGTTCGGCACGGCGCTGCGCGCCTTCCCGGCCATGCTCGCCGACGTGCTGGACCGCTCGGCGCTGACCGGCGCGATGCTGTTCATGATCTTCATCGGCGCCACCGCGTTCTCCTTCGTGTTCCGCGCGCTCGGCGGCGACGACGTGGTGGTCGGCTTCGTGGAGGCGAGCGGGCTCGGTCCGTGGGGCCTGCTGGCCGCGGTGATGGCGCTGGTGTTCGCGCTCGGCTTCTTCTTCGACTGGATCGAGATCACCCTGATCGTGCTGCCGGTGTTCGCGCCGCTGATCGAGGCGATGGATTTCGGCGACCACGTCGCGCGCGGCGACGTGCTGTACTGGTTCGCGATCCTGATGGCGGTGAACCTGCAGACCTCGTTCCTGACGCCGCCCTTCGGCTTCGCCCTGTTCTACGTCCGCGGCGCGGCCCCGGCCGGGGTGCCGACGACCGCGATCTGGCGCGGCGCGATCCCTTTCGTGGCGCTGCAGCTGGCGGGCCTCGGCCTCGTCATGGCGTTCCCCGGCCTCGCGCTGTGGCTGCCGCGGACCTTCCTCGACTGAGCCGGTTACGCCGGGGGGTGGCTCTGCTATGGTGCCGCACCGCCCACCAGCCCAGTCCAGCCCGCACCCGTGCTCGCCGAGATCGCCGCCGTCATCGCGCCCACCTTCATCTGCGCGGCCATCGGGTTCGCCTGGGGCCGGATGGGCAAGCCGTTCAACACCGAACTCGTCACCAACCTGGCGCTCAACCTGGGCGTGCCGTTCCTGATCTTCGCGACCCTGGCGAAGCTGGAGGTCTCGCCGCAGGCGTTCGGCGCGGTGGCGCTGGCGCACGCTACCACGATGGCGATCGTGATGGCGGTCAGCATCGTGGTGCTGCGGCTGGCCGGCCTGCCGTGGAACTGCTTCCTGCCGCCGCTGGTGTTCGCCAACAACGGCAACATGGGGCTGCCGATCTGCCTGTTCGCGTTCGGCGACGCCGGGCTCGCCTTCGCGATCTCGGTGTTCGTGGTGTCCTCGATCGGCACCTTCACGATCGGGCTGTCGATCTTCGCCGGCTCGGCCTCGCCGCGGCTGATCTTCAGGAACCCGCTGATCTACGTCATCGGCATCGCGCTGCTGTTCATGCTGACCCACACCCGGCCGCCGCAATGGCTCGCCAACACGGCGCAGATCGTCGGCGGCATGGGCATCCCGCTGATGCTGCTGTCGCTCGGCGTCGCGATCGCGCGCATCCAGGTCAAGGGGATCGGCCGGTCGATCGCGCTGGCGGTGCTGCGCATCCCGCTCGGCGCGGCGGTGGGCCTCGGAGTCGCGTGGGCGTTCGGGCTCGACGGGATCGCGCGCGGCGTGATCGTCCTTCAGGCGGCGATGCCGACGGCGGTCAACAACTACCTGTTCGCGCAGCGCTACAACCGGCGGCCGGAGGAAGTGGCCGGCATCGTCATGCTGTCGACGCTGCTGTCGTTCGTCTCGCTGCCGCTGCTGCTCTGGATGGTCCTGCCGGGCGCGCGCTGAGATGGAGGTCGTCACCCAGCTTTCCGCCATCGTGCTGCCGGTGTTCATGACCGCCGGCATCGGGCTCGCCTGGGCCAAGACCGGCACGCCGTTCGACGCCCGCCTCGTGACCTCGCTGGTCTACAACATCGGGGCGCCGGCGCTGATCCTCGCCACCTTCGGCAAGGTGACCATCTCCGCGGCGGCGCTCGGCGAGATGGCGCTGGCGGCATTGCTCTGCTACGCGTCTTTCGCGGCGATCGGGACCGCGGTGCTGAAGGCCGCGCGGCTGCCGCTCGCCGACTACCTGCCGTCGCTGATCTTCCCGCTGACCGGCAGCATGGGCCTGCCGGTGTGCTACTTCGCGTTCGGCGACGCGGGGCTCGCCTTCGCGCTGGTCTACTTCACGCTCGGCACCGTCGGCACCTTCACCGTCGGCGCGGCGATCGCCGCCGGGCGGATGACGCTCGGCCACCTGTTCAGGACGCCCGCCGTCTACGCCGTCGTCGTCGCGGTCGCCATGGTGGTGACCGAGACCAGGGCGCCGGCGTGGTTCCTCAACACCACGACCCTGCTCGGCGGCGTCGTGATCCCGGCGCAGCTCATCGCGCTCGGCGTTTCTCTCGCCAGCCTGCGGGTCGCCAGCATGACGCGGTCGGTGGCGCTGGCGGTGCTGCGGCTCGCCATGGGCTTCGCGATCGGCTGGGCGATCGGCGTCGCGCTCGACCTGGAGCCGCTCGCGCGCGCGATCGTGCTGCTGCAGAGCGCCATGCCGGTCGCCGTGTCGAACTACCTGTTCGCCCAGCTTTACGACCGCCAGCCGGTCGAGGTGGCGGGGATGGTGCTGATCTCCACCGCGATCTCGTTCGCGACCCTGCCGCTGCTGCTGCTCGCGGTGCTGTAGGCTTGTCTTCTTTTTGTAGTCGTTCTCCGGTCAAGCCGGAGGACGCCAGAAAAAGAAAAGCGGGCGGCGCGGATACGAAAAGGGCGGGTTAGAAACCCGCCCTTACGCAACCAACACGGTGTCACGTCAGTGCATTGCCGAGCCGCCGTCGACCACGATGGTCTGGCCGGTGACGAAATCCGAATCGTGGCTGCACAGGTACAGCATCGCGCCGATCAGGTCCTCCGGCGTCTCCTCGCGCTTGAAGGCGCGGCTGGCGATGTTGTTGTCCTTCGCCGCACCGGTCCACTCGCCGCTGCGGATCACCGCCTCGCTGGCGGTCAGGCCGGGGGCCAGCGCATTGACGCAGATGTTGAAGTCGCCGACCTCGCGCGCCAGTGCCCGCGTCATGGCGACGATCGCGCCTTTCGAGCTGACATAGTGCAGCAGCATCGGCACGCCCTTGAACACGGTGCCGGACGCGATGTTGACGATCTTGCCGTATTTCTGCTTCTGCATCTCCGGGAACACCGCCTTGGCCGCCTGCCAGGAGCCGCGGATGTTCACCCGCATCACCCGGTCCCATTCCTCTTCCGGGATCTCCATGAACGGCTTCATGGTCAGGTTGCCGAACAGCGCGGCGTTGTTGACCAGGATGTCGATCTTGCCGAACGCGCCGAGCGCCTGGGCGACCATGTCCTTCAGGTCGGCGTCGCTGGTCACGTCGGTCTTCAGGCCAAGCGCGGTGCCGCCGGCCTGCTTGATGATGTTGACGGTGTTGGCGGTATCCAGCACGTCGGTCACCACCACCTTCGCCCCTTCGCCGGCCAGCGCCTTGGCGTAGGTTTGTCCGATGCCCTGCGCCGCGCCGGTGACGATCGCCACCTGGCCTTCGAGTCTCGCCATTGCCCTGGCCTCCCTGCCTGCCGCGCCCCCGACATAGCCCTCTTTCCCGTTTGCGGCAACCGTTGGCGCGTCACGGGCGACGGGATACAAATCGGCGCTTTGCCTGGGGGGACACGCCATGGCCGGCCGCTATACCCGCTATCTCCTGATCTGGGCGCTGCTGGTGTTCACGGTCTATGTCGGCGACCGGGTGCTGCGCGAGCACGTCTTCGTGGCCGACGAGCCGCGGGTGGTGACCCCGCGCGGATCGCTGTCGGAGGCGGAGGCGAGCACGGTGGCGCTGTTCCAGGAGTCGGCGCCGTCGGTGGTCTACCTGTTCACCCACGGGGCGGGCGGCGCCGGCGGCGCCGGGTCGGGCTTCATCTGGGATCGCGCCGGCCATGTCGTCACCAACGCCCATGTCGTGGCCGGCGCGCGCCAGGTGTCGGTGCGGCTTGACGACGGCGAGGCGGTCCCGGCGCGGGTGGTCGGCGCGGCGCCCGACTACGACCTCGCCGTGGTGCGGCTGTCGGAGACGCGGGCGAGCCTGCGGCCGATCCCGCTCGGCGCGTCGGGCGAGCTCAAGGTCGGCCAGTCGGTGTTCGCGATCGGCAACCCGTTCGGGCTCAGCCGCACGCTCACCACCGGCATCATAAGCGCGCTCAACCGCCGCCTGCCCACCGCGGGCAGCCGCGAGGTCGAAGGCGTGATCCAGACCGACGCGGCGATCAACCCCGGCAACTCCGGCGGGCCGCTGATCGATTCCGCCGGGCGGCTGATCGGGGTCAACACGGCGATCATCTCCGACACCGGCGCCTCGGCCGGCATCGGCTTCGCGGTGCCGGTGGACCTCGTCAACGAGGTGGTGCCGAAGCTGATCCGCGACGGCCGCGTGCCGCGGCCCGGCATCGGCATCAGCGTGGTGGACGAGGCGGTGGCCGGCCGGCTCGGCATCGCCGGCATCGTGGTCGGCGAGGTGTTCCCCGGCTCCGCCGCGGCGCAGGCCGGCCTGCAGGGCGTCGACGCCGCCGGCCAGCGCATCGGCGACGTCATCACCGAGGTCGACGGCCGGCCGGTGCGCACGGTCGCGGAACTCGCCGCCGCGCTGGGCCGCATCGGCATCGGCAACCGGGCCAAGCTGACCGTGCTGCGCGACGGCGCGACGCGGACCGTCGAGGTGACGGTGATGGACATCTCGTGAGCGGCGGACGATTGGATCCGTTCACGCAGGGTCGGTCGTCGAGGCCGCCCACCTCACCCTCCCCATCGCTGCGCGACGGGTCCCCTCCCTCTCCCCCCATTTTGGGGGGAGAGGGCGCGAGCGCAGCGAGCGGGTGAGGTGGGTGTCGCCGCCGCAACGGCGCCGCCCGCAGAGGTATCAGTCGAGCCCGAGGAACTTGTTGGAGAACTCGGGGTCGCCGAGGAGCTGGTCCTTGCTGCCGGACAGCACGGTGCGGCCGTTCTCGATCACGTAGGCGCGGTCGACGAATTCCATCGCGCGGTGGATGTTCTGCTCGACCAGCAGGAACGTGACGCCTTCGTCGGCCAGCTTGCGCAGCGCGACCATCACCTCCTCGATGATGACCGGCGCGACGCCGAGGAACGGCTCGTCGAGCAGGATCAGCGACGGGCCCGACATCAGGGCGCGGCCGATCGCCACCATCTGCTGCTGGCCGCCGGACAGCTCGCCCGCGTTCTGGTTCTGCTTCTCGCGCAGGATCGGGAACAGGCCGTAGATGCGCTCCAGGCTGGCCGCGACGTTGGCGCGCGCCGAGCGGGCGTAGGCGCCCATCTCCAGGTTCTCGCGCACCTTCATCTCGGGGAACAGCCGGCGGCCCTCGGGCACCAGGGCGATGCCGGCCTCCACGTTGTGCACCGCCTCGCGGCCGGCGATCGAGGCGTCCTTGTACCGGATGTCGCCGCCGGCCGGCCGGTAGATGCCGAGGATCGCCCCCAGGGTGGTCGACTTGCCGGCGCCGTTGGCGCCCAGCAGGCCGACCCGCTCGCCGGCGCCGACGTCGAGGCTGACGTCCCACAGCGCGCGCAGCTCGCCGTGGTCGACCACCAGGTTCCTGACCTCGAGCATCACGCGCTCTCCTTCAGGCTGGTGCCGAAATAGGTGCTCAGGACGCGCTCGTCCTTCATCACGGTCTGCAGCGGGCCGTCGGCGATCAGCGTGCCCTGCTCGAGCACGATCAGCCGGTCGACCACCTGCGACAGGGCGGAGATGATGTGCTCGACCCAGATCACGGTGACGCCGTAGCTGTCGCGCATGTCGCGGATGTGGTCGACGAAGCGCTTGACCTCGGCCGGCGTCAGGCCGGAGGCGACCTCGTCAACCAGCAGCAGCTTGGGCCGGCAGGCCAGCGCGCGGGCGAACTCCAGCGCCTTGCGCTGCTGCAGGTTCAGCGCGTCGGCGCGGTCGTAGAGCCGGCTCTCCAGGCCGGCGAAGGCGGCGAACTGCGCCGCCTCGGCCAGCGCCTCGCGCAGCGCCATGCCGCCGTCGCCGCGGAACATCAGCGGGATGGCGATGTTCTCCTGCACCGTCAGGTCGCTGAACGGCCGCGGGATCTGGTAGGTGCGCCCGATGCCGACGTGGCTGACCGCGTCGCGCCGCATCCCGTTCAGCACCTGGCCGTCGAACCGCACGGTGCCGCCGACCGGCTCGTAGACCTTGGAGATCAGGTTGAACAGGGTGGTCTTGCCCGACCCGTTGGGGCCGATCAGCCCGACGATCTCGCCCTGCTTGATCTCCAGCGACACGTTGTTGACCGCGACGTTGCCGCCGAACGCCATCGTCACGCCGTCGCACAC
>JBFWQM010000242.1:0-7894 GCA_050249455.1 Rhodospirillaceae bacterium
TGAAGCTGCCGCACAAGGCGTTCCACCGCCGCATCGGCACCTTCGCCCAGGTCCACGTGTCGCCCGACGGCCGCGTCGTGAGCGAGGCGGAGTTCACCCACCGCCGCGCCGACTGGTTGCCGACGGCGGAGGACCGCGCCTTCGTCGCCTCGCTGATGGGCCCGGTGCACGAGCCCGGCAAGATGGCCGGCTGGATCGCCCCGCCGGCGCGCGGCATCGACAACAAGCCGGCGGAATTCGAGTACGTGCGGTTCGCCTGAACGGCAAGCGGCGAGGCGCCCCGTCACCCCCTCCCAACCCTCCCCCGTCGAGGGGGAGGGCTTAGATGCCCTCTCCCCTCGCGGGAGGGGGTTGGGGGAGGGGGCGCTTCCGCCCCGAGATGCGAGACATCGCCCCATGCCCCTCGTCCGACAACACCTGATCGACCCCGAGATCTGCATCCGCTGCAACACCTGCGAGGAGATCTGCCCGGTCGATGCGATCGTGCACGACGGGCGCAACTACGTGGTCAAGGCGGACCTGTGCAACGCCTGCGGCGACTGCCTGCCGCCGTGCCCGACCGGCGCGATCGACTCGTGGCGCCAGGTCACCTCGCCGTGGTCGATCGAGGCGCAGTTCGGCTGGGACGTGCTGCCGAAGGACGCCGAGCCGGAGGCGACCGCCGGCGAGCCGCTGCCGGACGAGGTGCGGCGCATCACCGAGGTCGCCTCCGCCGGCGCCGGCGGGCGCGTGCTGCCGCCGTTCTCCGCCGCGCACCCCTACGTCAACCTCTACACGCCGGAGCGGCCGGCGATCGCGACGGTGGCCGGCAACCTGCGGCTGACCGACGAGACCGCCGACAGCGACATCCACCACCTGGTGCTCGATTTCGGCTCGACCGTGTTCCCGGTGCTCGAAGGCCAGTCGATCGGCATCCTGCCGCCGGGCGAGCACGACGGCCGGCCGCATCACGTGCGGCTCTACTCGATCGCCAGCCCGCGCGACGGCGAGCGGCCGGGCTACAACAACGTCGCGCTCACCATCAAGCGGGTGGTGGAGGACGAGCGCGGCAACGCGGTGCAGGGCATCGCCTCCAACTACCTGTGCGACCTGCGGCGCGGCGACCAGGTGCGGGTGACCGGCCCGTTCGGCGCCACCTTCCTGATGCCGAACCATCCGTCGGCGAAGATCATCATGGTGTGCACCGGCACCGGCTCGGCGCCGTTCCGCGCGATGACCGAATACCGCCGCCGCCATCCGCATCCGGGCGGCGGCTGCGGCCTGTTCCTGTTCTTCGGGTCGCGGCGGAAATCGGAGCTGCCCTATTTCGGGCCGCTGATGAAGCTGCCGAAGACCCTGATCGATGTCGAGCTGGCGTTCTCGCGCGAGCCCGACCGGCCGAAGGAATATGTCCAGGACCGCATGCGCGCGCGCGGCGACGACCTGGCGCGCCTGCTCGGCGACCCCGACACCTACCTCTACGTCTGCGGCCACAAACGGATGGAGGCGGGCGTCATGGCCGCGCTGGCGGAGATCTGCGCCGCCCACGACATGCGGTGGACCGACCTGCAGCCGCGGATGCGCGACGAAGGCCGCTTCCACGTCGAGACCTACTTCTAGGGGATCGTTCTTCTCTCCGTTCATGGACGCAGCAGCAGGCACTTCCGGCACCGACTGCGTGACCGAGAGGCGGACTTGGACGGCCGTCGTCAATTGCAAAGGAGTCGTACGCGGGCTCGACCCGCGTATCCAGCAGCGCGGCACTGCCGCGCACAATAGCCTCTTGCGCGCTGGGCGCGCGCGGCGGATGACCACCTTGGTTCAATGACGCAGGGCGCCGGCGAGGGCGCGCTGCGGGAAGCTACTCCGCGGCGGTGCGCACGGTCGCGTCGCGGGCGACGAACCAGGCGACGGTGCGGCGCAGGCCTTCCGACAGGTCGACGGCGGGCGTCCAGCCGAGCACGCGCGCCGTGGTCTCGATGTCGGCGGTGTTGCGCCGCACGTCGGGCAGCCGTGGGCCGGTGTGGCAGACCTGCAGGTCGCGCACGCCGGCGCGGGCGAGCAGGCCGACGATCTTGTCCACCACCTCGCCGACGGTGGTCTCGACGTTGGTGGCCACCTCCAGGAACGTGCCCGACAGGCCGTCAACGACGGCGGCGCGGCGGATCGCCTCGACCAGGTCGTCGATGAACAGGAAGTCGCGGGTCTGCTGGCCGTCGCCGAAGATCTCGATCACCTCGCCGGCCAGCGCGCGGCGCACGAAGCGGGCGATCACGCTCGACTTGTGCGACGAGGCGGGCCCGTAGAGGTTCTGGAATCGCAGCCCCACCGTCTCCAGCCCGTAGCATTGCGCATAGGCCGCGCAGTACCCGGCGCCGGCCAGCTTGCTCGCGCCGTTGGGCGAGAACGGCCGCGCCACGATTGACGTGTCGGCCGATTCCGGCAGCCAGCGGTCCGACGGCGCGCCGCTGAACGGATAGACGAAGCGGCGCACGCCGTTCTTCCGCGCGGCCTCCAGGTAGTTGAGCGTGCCGATCACGTTGGTGCGGCAGTCGCCGAGCGGGTCGGCGACGGAAGCTTCCATCGACGTGCGCGCGGCCAAGTGCACGATCACGTCGGCGCCGGCCGCTGCGGCCTCGGCGAGCGCCGGATCGGTGACGTCGCCGGCGACGACCTGGACGCCGACGCCGGGCACCGGGCCGAGGTCGGCCGGCGCAACGGCCGTCCGCACGTCGGGCTGGCACAGGTCGCGCAGGTGCTCGATGCCGGCCGACGACAGGTCGTCCACGATGCGCACCGCCGTGCCGGGACGCGCGACGAGCAGACTGCGCATCAGGTTGGCCCCGATGAAGCCGCAGCCGCCGGTGACGAGCCAGCGTTCGGTCACCGCGCACCTTCGCGAAGCGGCAGTCGGGTGGCGGTGCGGTTCATGCGGATTTCCAAGCCCTCTCGCCCGCAGTTGTGACCCTGCGCGCTTAATTTGCCGTAAAGCCGGAACCTCAGATCAGCCAGTTGTCGGCCGACAGCGCCGCCGCATCCACGCCGCGCAGGACGGCGACCTGGAAGACGAGGCCGTCCGGCCCGTCGAGCGTGACCACGGCGTCGGCATTGACCTGCTCGACGTGGATCGGGCCGCCCGGCAGCGCGACCGGCAGGGCGTGGCCGGCCAGAGGCAGGAGGGCGGTCAGGTCGAGGATGTCGCCGCCGCCGCCCGCGGAGAAGTCGAGAATCTCGTCGGCGCCGCCGTCCAGGCTGGCGAACACGAAACGGTCGCTGCCGGCGCCGCCGCGCAGCACGTCGGCGCCGGAATCGCCCTGCAGCACGTCTTTGCCGGCGCCGCCGTAGAGGGAATCAGCGCCATCGCCGCCGTACAGCATGTCGTCCCCAGCGGCGGCCCAGACGATGTCGCGGCCGGAGCCGCCATGGGCTGAGATCGAGCCGGCGAAGGGATAGACGCTGCTGGTCAGGTCCAGGATGTCGTCGCCGCCGCCCAGATCGAACCGCTCGATGCCGGACAGCCGGCCGCCGGCGGCGCCGGGGAACGGGTTCACCGCGTCGTCGTGGAAGATCGCGTCGTTGCCCTCGCCCGCGACCAGCCGGTCATAGCCGGCGCCGCCGGCGAACACGTCGTAGCTCCGGTTGTAGCCAAGCAGCGAGACTTCCTCGCCGGTGTCCACGTTCAGCGCGATGAAGCTGACGGTCCACGTCCCTTCGCTGGAGAGCATCAGCGTGTCGTCGCCCGCGCCGCCGTCGAGCAGGTCGGCGCCGGTGCCGCCGTCGAGCAGGTCGGCGCCGTCGCCGCCCGCTATGGCGTCGTCGCCGTCGCCGCCCAGGATCGTGTCGTCGCCGCCGCCGCCCGACAGGACGTCGTCGCCGATGCCCGCGACGATCAGGTTGGCGAGCGCGTTGCCGGTGCCGGCGGCGCCCGACGTGCCGGCGATGATCAGGTTCTCGACATGGTCGGGCAGGGTGAACGACCCGTCGGTGCGCACCGTGTCGGTGCCCTGGTCCGCCAGCTCCACGATGCCGTCGCCGCCCAGGCCGAGCACATAGACGTCGTCGCCGTTGCCGCCCTCCAGGCGATCGGTGCCTTCGCCGCCGTCGAGCGTGTCGTTGCCGGCGCCGCCGATCAGCGTGTCGTTGCCGGCCCCGCCCGACAGGACGTCGGACCCGCCGCCGCCGGCGATGCGGTTGTCGAGCGCGTTGCCGGTCACGTAGACCGCGCCGCCGCTCGCGACCTCCATGTCCTCGACGTTGTCGGGCAACGCGCCGCCGTAGGCGGAGACGATGCGGTCGTGGCCGCCGCCGGCTGTTTCGACGATGACCGCGACGCCGGTGGTGACGACGTAGGTGTCGTCGCCGTCCCCGCCGGTCAGCGTGTCGCTGCCGCTGCCGCCGGCCAGCGTGTCGTTGCCGTCGCCGCCCGACAGGCGGTCGTTGCCGGCGTTGCCGGCCAGGAAGTTCGCCGCGCCGTTGCCGGCGATCACGTCGTCGCCGCCGCCGCCGAAGGCGTTCTCGATCGTGACGTTCTCGGCGATGCGCAGGGTGCGGCTCTCGGTGATGCCGGTGCGGCCATCGGCGACATAGGCCGGGCCCAGCCGGCTCCATGCGCCGGCGCCGAGGTCGATCTCCGCGGCGCTCGCCTGGTTCGACCAGTCGATCGTGTCCTTGCCCGCGCCGTCCCAGATGGTCTGCAGAAGCTGTGCGCCGGTCGCCCACGAATAGACGGTGTCGTCGGCGTTGAAGGACAGGTTGGCGCCGTAGAGGTACTGGATCGCCGTGATGTCCAGCAGCGACGGCGAGGTGGCGAAGTGGTCCTGCGTGTACCCCGCGTTGGCACCGACAAAGGAACGGTAGCTCATCACCGTGTTGCCCTGCCAGTCGAGCGCGGTGTCCAGAATCCCGGAGATGCCGCCGGTGTCGTGCGGGTGGGCGAGTCCGAGGGCGTGGCCGATCTCATGCAGCAGCGTCACGAAGCCGTAGCTGCCGGGCGACATGTCGTCATAGGCGGCATTGTGGCTGAACCAGACGTCGCCGCCGGCGCTGTGGACGGCCGGGAACACGGCGAAGGCGGTGCCGATGCCGGCGCTGGTCTTCGCGAAGCGGATGTCGCCGGCGACGCCGGCCGCCTCGTCCACCTCGATGAACGTGACGTTGGCCACCTTCGACCATTCGGCCAGCGCCTCGCGCGCCCACGCCTTCTGCGCCTCGCTGAACGGCTCGAAGTTGTTGCCCGGGGCGTTCTTGGGATAGTCGGCGGCATAGACCGCCGCGCTGGTCGGGAAGCTGAAGGTCAGGGTCGCCCCGCCGCCCGCTTCGCCCCACTTGACACCATAGACCAGGCTGTCGAGGTCGGCGCGGCCGGGCAGCGCGACCTGGGTGACCTGGTCGCCGTCAGTCCCGGCGAGCGGCGCGCCGGAGGCGCTGTCGCCCTGCATCCAGCCGATGTCCAGGTCGTGGCCGTCCTCGTCGTGCTGTCCGCCGCACAACGGGCAGCCGGCGTGAAAGCCCGTCTGCGCTTCGGAAACGCCGTCCGTCAACGGCTGACCGGCATCGGCCATCGCTCACTCCGTCCAGAACCTGACGCGAGCACCACCCGCGGTGCGCCGGGTCCCCACGACCCGGGAGGCGGGGCAGGAGCCGCCGTCTCGTGTTCCGGTGTAGCGGCGGTGGCTGAATCGGTTGTTAAAGACGTCGAATAAATATTCGAACCAGATGCGGCGTATTGACCGCCTGTTTTTCGGATATTCAACGAAAAATAATAGTATAGAAGGCTTCGAAAAACTGCCTATAATTTTATGTTTTATCGGCGGACGCGGTGACGGATGGCAGCGACAGGTGCTGCGCCTCACCCAAATGGGTGATGTATTCTCGTTTGCTGTGGAAATATCATTCCGCCATGGACATGTCGTGCAAGCCGGACGACAGGGCGGAACGCCACCCGGAACACCCGGGGCGCATCCTGCGCGACCGCGTGATGACGCCGCTGGGCGTCAGCCGCAACCGGCTGGCGCGCGACATCGACGTGCCGGTGGGGCGGGTGAGCGAGCTGGTGTCGGGCAAGCGCAGCATCACCCCCGACACGGCGCTGCGGCTGGCCAAGTATTTCGGCACTTCGGCCGAGCTGTGGCTGCGGCTGCAGTGGGAGTACGACCTGCACCGCGCGCGCACCACGCGCTGGCCGACGGTCGAGGAGCGGGTGCGCGTGCTGTCGCCGTCGACGGACGGCGACGCCGCGGTGGTCGCGGCGCTCGACGACTAGGTTCAGTCGATCCGCACGACCTCGCCCGACGCGGTGCGGCCGAGGCGGCGATAGAAGCCGAGGGCCTTCAGGGTCGGCTCGTCGGAGGCGACGAACAGAATCGCGTCGTTGTCGGGGTCGTCGTTGACGTGCTGGCACCACGTCCCGCCGGGCACCGCGAAGGTGTCGAACTTGTCCCAGTCGTAGCGGGTGCCGCCGATGATCGAGTGGCCGCGGCCCTCAAACACGGTGCAGATCAGGCTGGCGCCCTGGCGCGACGGCAGCAGCTTCTCGCCGGGGCGCATGAGCTGGGCGAAGAACGCGGTGGTCTTGTACGGCGAAGCGCCGGTCAGCGGGTCGGTGTATTCGATCGAGATGCCCTCGTACGGGCTGCCGTCGTAGTCGCGCAGCCGCTCCAGCGCCCGCTGCATCGCCTCCCAGCGGTAGACGTACATCGGCGACGCGTTGCCGGTGCCGCGGTGGTGGCCGACGAAGCGCGGGCGCAGGCCGCCGGCGCCGTAGATCGCCTCCGAGTAGTCCTCCGCGAAGCGCGCCGACTGGATCTTCTTGCGCACCTTCTGGCCGTCGATCTCCTCGGTGTAGTCGTGCTCGAAATACATGGCGTTGAGCGTCTCGACCAGCGGCAGGTCGAGCACCGAGACGTTGATCGCCGGCTCGTCGCCGACGTTGCCGTGGTTGTGCCAAGTGTCGTGCGGGGTCAGCACCAGGTCGCCGGGGCCGAAGGTGATGTTCTCGCCCTCGACGCCGGTGAAGTTCTGCTTGCCGGTCAGCCCGAACCGCACCGCGTTGGGCGAATGCCGGTGCGGCGGCATGATCTCGTTGGGATCGTTCAGCCGGTAGGCGGTGTAGAGCGTGGTGGTCGTCGCCTTCGAGGGCGCGAGGCCGGGATTCACCAGGATAAGCGACCGCCGCTCGGAGTTCTCCATCGTGATGAGCTCGGCCGAGGTATGGAGGATCGGCTCGATATCCTTGTAGCGCCAGACGTGCGGCACCGCGCGCCGGCTCTCCTTCAGCCGCTCGACCTCGTCGTGGCTCTTCTCGGTGGAGACGGCCCAGAACCCGAACAGATGGTGGCGGTCCATGTCCGCGTACATGTCGGCCAGCGCCTTGTCTTGGTTGGTCGCGACCGGCGCGGTCCCATCGGCTGACGACATCGCAAATCTCCTTCTGGCTTCGGCCTAAACCTAGCACGGATGCCCGCCGGGCAGAAACGCGGGGCATGCGGCAGGTTGTCTGGCGCTCGAAGCTGCGACCGGCGCCGCGGGCGGGCCTGAGGCCCGCCCCTACACAACAAGTGAGCTGTAGGGGCGCATCTCAGATGCGCCCATCACCCTCAGGTCCGCTCCAGGATATGGAAGCCGCGGACCCGGTCCATCAGGTAGATCAGGCCGCGGTCGTCCTCGAACACGTCGTTGCTCGACAGCCGCTTGGAGCCGGGCGGGGGGTCGGGCATGAAGTGGCCGACTTCCTTAGGCGTGTGCGGGTTCGAGATGTCGACCATCCGCAGCCCCTGCGCGAACCACGCGACCGGGATCTCGGTGCCGCGCACCTTCTCCACCGGCTGGTGGCAGCCGGTCATCATCGGCTGCGGCGTCTCGGGGTCGAGGTGCTCGAGCTGCAAAGTGGAGATCGGCACCGGGTTGGTCTCGTCGG
>JBFWQM010000243.1:0-7854 GCA_050249455.1 Rhodospirillaceae bacterium
CAAGATCGCGCGCAAGAAAATCACCTTCATCGACGACCGCCTCGAGGGCGCCGTCGACATCTATCACTTGTAGACCGTTCGCGTTAGATTTTCGTCATGGCCGGATCGGCCGCAGGCCGACTTCCGGCCATCCGCGCCGTTGCGGCGTGAGGCAGGAAGACGTGGATGGCCGGGACAAGCCCGGCCATGACGGAAACAGGGAACGGTCCGGCGAGGCGAACGTCATGCTCGCACTGTGCAAGGTCGAGGCGAACGAGGGCGGCATCGCACTGCGTGAGGCGCCTGCGCGCGACCCCGGACCCGACGAGATCCGCATCAAGGTCGCCGCCGCCGGCATCTGCGGCACCGACATGCAGATCTACAAGTGGGCGCCGCGCATGGCCCGCCGCATGACCCTGCCGCGGGTGCTCGGCCACGAGGCGTCCGGCGTCGTCGAGTCGGTCGGGCCGGGGGTCGCGAATGTCGTGCCGGGCGACCACGTCAGCCTGGAGAGCCACATCTTCTGCGGCACCTGCCGGCCGTGCCGGCTGGGGCGGGCACATCTGTGCACCAACACGCGCTACCCCGGCATCGACATCGACGGCGTGTTCGCCGACTACGTCACCGTGCCCTCGGTCATCGCCTGGAAGAATCCGAAGGACCTGCCGCACGAGACCGCGGCGATGCTGGAGCCGTTCGGCATCGCCGTCCACGCCAGCCTGGAAGGGACGGGGGTTAGCGGCCAGACCGTGCTGGTCAACGGCTGCGGCCCGATCGGGCTGATGAACGTCGCCGTCGCCCGCGCGCTCGGCGCCGGCCGGGTGATCGCCGCCGACATGAACCCGCGCCGGCTGGCCGCCGCCCGCACCCTGGGCGCCGACCGCGCCGTCAACGTCGGCGAGGAGAGCCTGCCCGACGTGGTCAGGGACATGACCGGCGGCGACGGGGTGGACGTCGGCATCGAGTATTCCGGCACCGAGGCCGGCTTCCGGGCGGTGTTCGACGCGATCTGCAAGGGCGGCGACTTCCGACTGGTCGGCGCACCGCCGGCGGCGATCCCGGTCGATTTCACCTGGTGGCTGCTCAAGTGCCCCAAGATGCACAACATCCACGGCCGGCGGATCTGGGATTCCTGGCAGCGTGGGGTCGAGCTGCTCGCCACCGGCCGCATCGACCTGGCGCCGATCAGGAGCCACGTCCTGCCGCTGAAGGACGGCCCGCGCGGCTTCGACCTGATCCTCGCCGGCGAGGCGGTGAAGCCGCTGCTGGTGCCGGGTTGATCCAGGCCCGTATTTACTCTTGAGTAGTCGCCCTCTGGCTTGACCGCAGGCCCACACGGCGCATGGGTCCTGCGGCCGAGCCGGAAGACGACTGCAACGTAACGGGATCAAAACAACACCATCGATCCCAGGCTTGTAACGCGACAGGAACGACTGCATGGCCAAGCACAACGTCACCCTGGTGTTCGAGGACGGCCGCAACGTGCGGCTGCAGGCCGACGAGGCCGACACCGTCTACCTGACGGCGATCAAGAACCGGGTGCGCATCCAGACCGACTGCCTGGAGGGCGCCTGCGCGACCTGCAAGGCGCGCTGCACCGAGGGCGAGTACTGGCTGTCGGAGTATTCCGAGGAGGCGCTGTCGAAGGAGGAGTTCGACCAGCGCTACGTCCTGACCTGCCAGATGCACGCCAAGTCGGACTGCGTGATCGAGTTCCCCTACGAGTCCAAGCTGGCGCTGAAGACCGCGCCGGAGACCCGGCCGGCCAAGGTTGCCGCGGTGGCGCAGATCGCCGACGGGGTGGTGCGGCTCGACGTCGAGCCGGCGGAGCCGGAGAAGCCGCTGGCGTTCCTGCCCGGCCAGTACGTCCACCTCGCCGTCCCGGGCAGCGGGGCGCAGCGGTCCTATTCCTTCGCCAACGCCCCGCGCGACACCCGCCGGCTGGTGTTCTACATCAAGGTGCTGCCGCACGGCGCGATGAGCGACTATGTCCGCGGCCTCGCCAGGCCCGGCGACGACATGCCGATCACCGGCCCGTTCGGCCGCTTCTATTTGCGCCCGCCGACCCGCCCGATCCTCATGGTCGCCGGCGGCACCGGCCTCGCGCCCATGCTGTCGATGCTGGAGGAGCTGCGCGACCGCGGCGGCACCGACCAGCCGGTGCGGCTCCTCTACGGAGCCAACGCGCCGGCCGAGCTGTTCGGCGCCGGCGACCTCGACTCGTTCGCCGCCGCGGGCATCGACCTGACGGTGGAGCGCGCGGTGGTGGAGGGGGCCGACGGCTGGACCGGCAAGGTCGGCTTCGTCACCGACCTGCTGCGCCCGGAGCTGCTGCACGGCGGCGACTGCGACGTCTACCTGTGCGGCCCGCCGCCGATGATCGATGCCGCCGAGAAGTGGCTGGCCGGGCAGGGCCTGGACCCGCACCGCGTCCACGCCGAGAAGTTCCTGCCGAGCTGAGGAAGGGGACCGAGATGAGCGAGAAGCCGCGCGTCGGCCTGGTCGGGGCCGGGATCATGGGCAAGGGCCTGGGGCGCAACGTGCTGCGCCGCGGCTTCGAGCTTGCCGTCTACGACACCGATGCGGCCTCGGTCGCGCGCCTGGTCGACCTCGGCGCCACGGCCGCCAACGGCATCCCCGGCGTCGCGGCGGCATCCGACATCGTGCTGACCTGCCTGCCCAGCCTGGCGGCGATCGAGGACGTCTACGGCGGCCCGGACGGGCTGATCGCGTCGGCCGCCGCGGGGGCGATCCTGGTGGATACCTCGACCAGCGACCCGCGGCTGACCCAGGCGCTGGGCGGGCGGGCGGCGGCGCGCGACGTCGCGATCGTGGACGCGCCGATGCTGCGGATGGAGCCGCAGGCCTGGGACGGCACCCTGGTGTTGCTGGTCGGCGGCGAGGACACGGCGGTGGAGCGCTGCCGGCCGGTGTTCGAGGCGGTGTCCGAGCAGTGGGTGCACTGCGGCCCGTTGGGAGCGGGGCACACCTTCAAGCTGCTCAACAACATGGTCGGGCTCAGCGCCCATGCGGCCTACTGCGAGAGCTTCACCCTGGCGAAGAAGCTCGGCCTCGACCTCGACCGGCTCTACAAGGTGCTGTCGAGCGGCATGTCGCAGAGCCGCATCATGGACGTGATGGCGCCGCGCATCCTGGCCGGCGACCACGGGCCGATGTTCGCGACCGAGGTGGCGCTGAAGGACATCTCGCTGTTCACCCGGCTGGCCGAGGCGGAGAAGTCGCCGGCGCTGGTCGGCGACGCGGCGCGGCAGGTCTACCAGCTCGCCACGGCGATGGGTTTCGGCGGCGAGAACATCACCCGCGTCGGGACCGCCGTCGCCAGGCTGGCCGGCACCGAACTGTAGTCCCGGTTTCGCTTGACACCCTTGAGTTTGCCCCTATTTTCCAATCAGCACTAAATCAGTGCTGATTTAGGGAACCTGTCATGATCAGGTTGAGTCGGCTGGCCGACTACGGGGTCGTGCTGATGACCCAGTTCGCCCGCCACCCGGAGGCGATGCGGACGGCGCCGGAGATGGCGTCGGCGACCGGCCTGCCGGCGCCGACCGTGAGCAAGGTGCTGAAGCGCCTGGGGCAGGCCGGGCTCCTGGTGTCGCACCGCGGCACCAAGGGCGGCTATACGCTCGCCCGTGCCGCGGAGGCGATCTCGGTCGCCCACATCATCGCGGCGCTCGACGGGCCGGTGATGCTGACCGAGTGCATGGGTCACCCGGGCGGCGTGTGCGAGATCGAATCGCTGTGCCCGACGCGGACCAACTGGCGGCGCATCAACGACGCCGTCCACGGCGCGTTGGCGCAGGTGTCGCTGGCCGAGATGGCGGTGCCGTTCCCGGCGCTGCGGCCGGCCGAGGCGCCGAACCATATCGCCGCCGAATAGCGTAATCGGATCAGGATGATGGCAGCCGAAGTTCACACGGATGATACGGTACGCGAGATCACCGGGCTGGACTACAAGTACGGCTTCGTGACCGACATCGAGTCCGAGTTCGCGCCCAAGGGCCTGAACGAAGACATCGTCCGCTTCATCTCGCAGAAGAAGAACGAGCCGCAATGGCTTCTGGACTGGCGGCTGCGTGCCTACCGGCACTGGCTGACCATGACCGAGCCGACGTGGGCGTTCGTCCACTATCCGCCGATCGACTACCAGGACGCCTACTACTATGCCGCGCCCAAGAAGCCGGCGCCCAAGAGCCTGGACGAGGTCGATCCGGCCTTGCTCGAAACCTACGAGAAGCTCGGCATCCCGCTGGCGGAGCGGGCCTTGCTCGCCGGCGTCGCGGTCGACGCGGTGTTCGACAGCGTCTCGGTCGCCACCACCTTCAAGGAGAAGCTGGAGGAGGCGGGCGTGATCTTTTGCTCGATCTCCGAGGCGGTCGAGAAGCACCCGGAGCTGGTGAAGAAATATCTTGGTAGCGTCGTGCCTTATGCGGATAACTTCTTCGCGACGCTTAACTCCGCGGTGTTCAGCGACGGGACCTTCGTCTACGTGCCGAAAAACACCCGCTGCCCGATGGAATTGTCGACCTATTTCCGCATCAACGCGGCCAAGACCGGCCAGTTCGAGCGCACCCTGATCGTCGCCGATTCCGGCAGCTACGTCAGCTACCTGGAGGGCTGCACCGCGCCGATGCGCGACGAAAACCAGCTGCACGCCGCGGTGGTCGAGCTGGTCGCCTTCGACGATGCCGAGATCAAGTACTCGACCGTCCAGAACTGGTACCCCGGCGACAAGGACGGGAAGGGCGGCATCTACAACTTCGTCACCAAGCGCGGCGCCTGCCGCGGGCGCAACGCGAAGATCTCGTGGACCCAGGTTGAGACCGGCTCGGCGATCACCTGGAAGTACCCGAGCTGCATCCTGGAGGGCGACAACTCGGTGGGCGAGTTCTACTCGGTCGCCATCACCAACAATTTCCAGCAGGCCGACACCGGGACCAAGATGATCCACATCGGCCGCAACACGTCCTCCACCATCGTGTCGAAGGGCATCTCGGCCGGGCGCGGGCAGCAGACCTATCGCGGCCTGGTCAAGGTGCTGGGCGGCGCCGACGGCGCGCGCAACCACACCCAGTGCGACTCGCTGCTGATCGGCGACCGCTGCGGCGCGCACACGGTGCCCTATATCGAGGTGGCCAACCCGGGCGCGCAGGTCGAGCACGAGGCATCGACGTCCAAGATCAGCGACGACCAGCTGTTCTACTGCCGTCAGCGCGGGCTGTCGGCGGAGGACGCGGTGTCGGTGATCGTCAACGGCTTCTGCAAGGACGTGCTGCGCGAGCTGCCGATGGAGTTCGCGGTCGAGGCGCAGAAGCTCCTCAGCGTCAGCCTCGAAGGCAGCGTCGGTTAGCGAGTCAGGGACCACATGATGCTTTCCATCCGCAACCTGCATGCCGAAGTCGACGGCAAGGAGATCCTGCGCGGCCTCGACCTGGAGATCGGCGCCGGCGAGGTGCACGCGATCATGGGCCCCAACGGATCGGGCAAATCGACCCTCTCCTACGTCCTGGCCGGCCGCGACGGCTATACGGTGACAGCGGGCGAAGTGACGTTCATGGGCAAGGACCTGCTCGCGCTCGCGCCCGAGGAACGGGCGGGGGCGGGCATCTTCCTCGCCATGCAGTACCCGGTAGAGATTCCGGGCGTGTCCAACCTAAGCTTCCTCAAGGCGGCGGTGAACGCGGTGCGCCGCCGGCGCGGCGCGAAGGAACTCGACGCCATGGAGTTCCTGCGGCTGGCGCGCGAGAAGGGGCGTCTCCTGGAGATGGACGACAAGCTCCTGCAGCGGGCCGTCAACGTCGGTTTCTCGGGCGGCGAGAAGAAGCGCAACGAGGTGTTCCAGATGGCGATGCTGGAGCCGACCTTCGCCATCCTGGATGAGACCGACTCCGGCCTCGACATCGACGCGCTCAAGATCGTCTCGCACGGCGTCAACGCGCTGCGGTCGAAGGACCGCGCGATCCTGATGATCACCCACTACCAGCGGCTCCTCAGCCACATCGTGCCGGACCGCGTCCACATCCTGGCCGACGGGCGCATCGTCGCCACCGGCGGCAAGGAGCTGGCGCTGGAGCTGGAGGACAAGGGCTACGCCGGCCTCGGCATCAAGGAGGCCTCGGCGGCGGCGTGACCATGACGGGCGTGACCACAAACCCCAACCGGGACGCGGCGGCGGACCGCTTCCGCGCGCTGTTCGATGCGGCGGTCGGCGACCTGCCCGGCCAGGGCGTGCCGTGGCTCGCCGACCTTCGCGCCCGCGCCATCGCCGGCTTCGAGGGCTTCCCGACCCCGCGCAGCGAGGCGTGGAAGTACACCAGCCTCGCCCGCCTCGCGCGGACCGACTTTGCGCTCGACGCGCCGGCGTCGCCCGCCGCGGCCGACGTGGCGCCGTGGGCGCTGGCCGAGGCGCATCGGCTGGTCTTCGTCAACGGCCGCTTCGCGCCCGGCCTCTCCGACCTTGCGGCGCTGCCCGACGGCGTCGTCGCGACGACGCTCGGGCGTGCGCTGGAGGACGGCGGGGAAGGGCTCGCGGACAGGATCGGTAGCGGCGAGGCGGTTTCCGGGCCGTTCGCGCTCAACACCGCCTTCATGCGCGACGGCCTGGTGCTGCGGCTGGCACCCGGCGCCGCGCTCGACCGCCCGGTGCAGTTCCTGCATCTCGCCGCGCCGGCCGGCGCCGCCCTGATGGCGCCGCCACGCAACGTCATCGTGGCGGGCGAGAACAGCAGCGCGACGGTGGTGGAAACCTTCGCAGGTCCCGGCGGCGGCACCTGGTGGACCAACGCGGTGTGCGAGGTCGCGGTCGGCGCCAACGCCTCGGTGCGACTGGTGCGGCTGCTGGAGGAGGGGGCGGACGCCTGGCACGTCGGCCTGACCGAGGCGACGGTCGCCCGCGCCGGCCGCTTCGGCGCCTTCATCCTGGCCGCCGGCGGCGCCCTGGCGCGCAGCGAAGTCCGCGTCGCGCTGGACGGCGAGGGCGCGGAATGCGACATCGCTGGCGCCACCCTGCTCGACGGCCGCCGGCACGCCGACGCGACGACGGTGGTCCACCACCGCGCGCCGCATGGCCGTAGCCGCCAGGTGTTCAAGAGCGTCGTGGACGGCTCGGCGCGCTCGGTGTTCCAGGGCAAGGTCCTGGTTGCCCAGGATGCGCAGAAGACCGACGCGCACCAGCTTTCGCGCGGGCTGCTTCTGTCGCGCGGCGCCCAGGTCGATGCCAAGCCGGAGCTGCAGATCTTCGCCGACGACGTGAAGTGCAGCCACGGGGCGACGATCGGCGAGCTCGACGCGACCGCGATGTTCTACCTGCAGAGCCGCGGCATCGACGAAACCACCGCACGGGCGCTGCTGATCCAGGCGTTCGTCGGCGAGCTGATCCAGGAGCTGCCGGCCGGCGCCGTGCGCGACTACGTTTCCGGCCGTGTGCGCGCCCGATTGGGTGCCGGGACACTGATCGAGGAGTTTGCGGCATGACCGCGCTGATGGCCGCGGACAAGGGCCACTACGACGTCGCCGGCATCCGCGACGACTTTCCGATCCTGGGCGAGCTGGTGTACGGCAAGCCCCTGGTATACCTCGATAACGGGGCCAGCGCGCAAAAGCCCCGCCAGGTGATCGAGGCGATCTCGAACGCCTATTCGACCGAGTACGCCAACGTCCACCGCGGCGTCCACTACCTGAGCCAGCGCGCCACCGACGCGATGGAGGCGGCGCGCCAGAAGGTACGCGATTTCATCAACGCCGCCGACGACAGCGAGATCATCTTCGTGCGCGGGGCGACGGAAGGGATCAACCTGGTCGCGTCGTCGTGGGGCCGCAAGTTCCTCAAGCCGGGCGACGAGATCGTCCTCAGCACGC
>JBFWQM010000244.1:0-7832 GCA_050249455.1 Rhodospirillaceae bacterium
CTGGACGTCGACGACGTGCTTGCCCATCTCCTTGTCACCGAGGGCTTCGCCACGGTGGAGGACGTCGCCTTCGTGCCGCTCGACGACCTCCTCACCATCGAGGGCTTCGACGAGGACATCGCGACCGAACTCAGCACCCGGGCGCGCAACTGGCTGGCGGAGGAGGAGGCGCGCAACGAAGCGCGCCGCCGCGAGCTCGGCGTCACCGACGAGGTGTCGGCGATCGCCGGCCTGTCCTCGCGCATGCTGGTGGCGCTGGGCGAGCACGGGATCAAGACGCTCGACGACCTTGCGGATCTCTCCGGCGACGAGCTGATCAACCGCAGCGACGGCGTGCTGAAGGAGTTCGGCCTCGACGAAGAGGGCGCCAACGCCATCATCATGGCCGCGCGCGCCCACTGGTTCGACGGCGACGAGGCTGCGGCTCCCGCGGCGGGTGGCGACGCCCATTGACGGCGCTGCACCACGATCCGGTCGCGGCGCCGTCCGGCGGGGCGGTCCCGGCAACGCCGGTCGCGGCGGCCGCGCCGCTGCGCCGCTGCATCGTCAGCCGCGACAGCCTGCCGCCGGAGCGCATGATCCGGTTCGTGGTGGCGCCCGACGGCGCGGTGACGCCCGACCTGGAGCGCCGGTTGCCCGGGCGCGGATTGTGGCTGACGGCGCGCCGGGATATAGTGCGCACGGCCTGCCGCCGCGGTCATTTCGCCAAGGCGACGCGCGGCGCCGTTGCGGTGGCGGCCGATCTGGACGACCGCGTGGAGCGCCTGCTGGCGGCGCGCGTCCTGTCGCTGTTCGGGTTGGCCCGCAAGGCCGGTCAAGCCGTCTCGGGATACGAGAAGGTGAGCGCCATGCTGCGGCGCGGGCCGGCCGGTGCGCTGGTGCTCGCGGTCGACGGGGCGCCCGACGCGCGGGCCGCGATGCGGCGCGCCGCCGGCGACGCGCCGGCGGTCGAGGTGCTGACCGGCGACGAGATCGGGTCGGTGTTCGGCCGGCCGCATGCCGTGCACGCTGCGCTGGCGCCGGGGCGCCTGGCAGACCGTTTCGTTGCCGAAGCCGCTCGCCTGGCGGGATTCCGGGCGCCGATGAGGGTTGGAAAGTCCGACTGACATGAGCGAAGACGAGAAAGACTCCGGCAAGGGCAAGGTCCTGACGCTGTCGCGTCCGGGCAGGCTCGAGCTCAAGAAGACCGTCGATGCCGGGCAGGTCCGACAGAGCTTCTCGCACGGCCGTTCCAAGTCGGTGACCGTGGAGGTCCGGAAGAAGCGGACCTTCACCCAGACCGCCGACGGCTCGATGACCGAGGTCAAGCGCGGCGCCGCCGCCGCCGCCGAGGAAGCCGCCCGCGGCGAGCAGTCCGCCGCCGAGCGCGCCGCTGTCGCGGAGGCGGCGACGAAGGCGCTCGGCCTGCGCGCGCTGACCGAGGAGGAGCGCGCCGCCCGCGCCCGCGCCCTGCAGGACGCCAAGCAGGCGCAGACCGAGGCGGAGATCATCGCCGCGCTGCAGCGCGCCGAGGAAGAGGATCGCGAACGCGAGGAAGAGGAGCGCCGTCTCGCCGAGGAGGCGCGCCGCGCCGAAGAGGCCGAGCAGCGCCGCCGCGAGGAGGACGAGCGCCGCAGTCGCGAGCAGGGCGAGGCCGGCGGCGCCGAGGCCGCTCCCGCCGCCGCGCCGACGCCCGCGCCGGCAGCCGGCGCACCCGCGCCGGCGGAACCGCCGCGCCCGACCGCCGCGCCGGCACGCCCCGCGGCGCCCGCGCCGGCAGCGGCGCCTGCGCCGGCGGCCGCCCCCGGCGCGGCGCCCGCGGCGCGCGACGCCACCGCCGCGGCAGCGCTCGCCAAGGGCCGCCTGAAGCTGGTCGAGCCGACCGAGGAGGAGGACGTCGCCCGCCGCCGCCCCGGCGCGCCGCCCGTCCGCCGTCCCGCCGTCAAGCGCGGCGCCGAGCCGCGCCGCCGCGGCGGCAAGATGACCGTGACCAAGGCGCTGGACGAGGAAGAGCGGGTCCGCAGCCTGGCCTCGGTCCGTCGCGCGCGCGAGCGCGAGCGCAGGCTTATGCGCGAGCAACAGGAGACGACCAAGGTGTTTCGTGAGGTCGTCGTCCCGGAGACGATCACCGTCCAGGAGCTGGCCAACCGCATGGCCGAGCGGGCCGCCGACGTGATCAAGACGCTGATGAAGATGGGCGTCATGGCGACCCTGACGCAGTCGATCGACGCCGACACCGCCGAGCTGGTGGTCACCGAGTTCGGCCATCGCATCAAGCGCGTCAGCGAATCCGACGTCGAGATCGGGCTCAAGGGCGAGGCAGACCTTGAGGAGGATCTCGAGGCGCGGCCGCCGGTGGTCACCATCATGGGCCACGTCGACCACGGCAAGACCTCGCTGCTCGACGCGCTGCGCGCCACCGACGTGGCCGCGCACGAGGCCGGCGGCATCACCCAGCACATCGGCGCCTACCGAGTGCGGCTGCAGAGCGGCCAGAGCATCACGTTCATCGACACGCCGGGCCACGAGGCGTTCACCGCCATGCGTGCGCGCGGCGCCAACGTCACCGACATCGTCGTGCTGGTGGTGGCCGCCGACGACGGCGTGATGCCGCAGACGGTGGAGGCGATCAACCACGCCAAGGCCGCCGGCGTGCCCATGATCGTCGCGATCAACAAGATCGACCGGCCGGACGCCAACCCGACGCGGGTGAAGAACGAGCTGCTGCAGCACGGCATCGTCGACGAGACGCTCGGCGGCGACACGCTGTCGGTGGAGGTCTCGGCGATCAAGCGGACCAACCTCGACAAGCTGGAGGAGATGATCCTCCTGCAGGCAGAGCTCCTGGACCTGCGCGCCAACCCGAACCGCGACGCCGAAGGCGTGGTGATCGAGGCGCGGCTCGACCGCGGCCGGGGCAACGTCGCGACCGTGCTGGTCCAGCGGGGGTCGCTGCACGTCGCCGACATCGTGGTGGCCGGCGCCGAATGGGGCCGCGTGCGCGCGCTGGTCGACGACACCGGCGCGCAGCTCGACCATGCCGGGCCGTCGGTGCCGGTGGAGCTGCTGGGCCTCAACGGCACGCCGCTGGCGGGCGACGAGTTCACGGTGGTCGAGACCGAAGGCCGTGCGCGAGAGATCACCGATTTCCGCCGCCGCCGCGCGCGCGAGGCGCGCGTCGTCGCCTCCACCCGCGGCACGCTGGAGCAGATGTTCTCCCAGATCGCGTCCGGCGCCGCGCAGGAGTTCGCGGTGGTGGTGAAGGCCGACGTGCAGGGCTCGGCCGAGGCGATCCAGGCCAGCCTCGAGCGGCTTGCCACCGACGAGATCAAGGTGCGCGTGCTGCATGCCGGCGTCGGCGGCATCAACGAATCCGACATCGGCCTCGCCAAGGCGTCCAGCGCCCTGGTGATCGGCTTCAACGTCCGCGCCAATCCGCAGGCGCGCGACGCGGCCGCCACCGACCATGTCGACATCCGCTACTACTCGATCATCTACGACGTGGTCGAGGATGCGAAGAAGATGATGAGCGGCATGCTGTCGCCGGAATCGCGCGAGACGCACATCGGCGCGGCGCAGGTGTTGCAGGTGTTCGAGATCACCAAGATCGGCAAGGTCGCCGGCTGCCGCGTCACCGACGGCGTGGTGCGGCGCGGCTCGAAGGTGCGCATCCTGCGCGACGACGTGGTCATCCACGAGGGCCAGCTCTCCAGCCTGCGCCGCTTCAAGGACGAGGTGCGCGAGGTGCGCGAAGGCATGGAGTGCGGCCTCGCGGTCGAGAACTACAGCGACGTCAAGGAAGGCGACGTGATCGAGTGCTTCGAGGTCGAGCAGGTCGCCCGCACCCTGTAGTGACTCACGACGCTGCCGACGGCCCGCCCCGCCGTGGGCGGGCCGTCGCGCGTTTCGGCCTCCGGAGCACCGCCGCCATGCGTCACGGAAGACGCCGTTCCCATTCCGCCCCCGGCGCCGAACAGGCCGGCCCGTCGCAGCGCCAGCTGCGCGTCGGCGAGATGCTGCGCCACGTCATCGCCGGCGTGATCGAGCGCGGCGAGCTGCGCGACCCCCAGGCCGCCGGCATCCCGGTCACCGTCACCGAGGTCCGGGTCAGCCCGGACATGCGCACCGCCATCGTGTTCGTCGTGCCGCTGGGCGGCCGCGACACCGACACGGTGGTGGAGGCGCTGCGCCGGGCCGCGCCGTTCCTGCGCCGCCGGGTCGCCGAGGAGATCACCCTCAAGTTCCTGCCGGCGCTGAAGTTCGAGGCCGACACCGCCTTCGACCACGCCACCAGGATCGACCGGCTGCTGCGCGAGACGCCGCCGTCGGCAGACGACGACGACGATGCGTAAGCGGCGGGGCGATCCCGTCCACGGCTGGATCGTGGTGGACAAGCCGGCCGGCATGTCCTCCGCCCACGTCGTCGCCGTAGTGCGCCGGATCATGCGCGCCGCAAAGGCGGGCCACGCGGGCACCCTGGACCCGCTGGCGACCGGCGTGCTGCCGGTGGCGCTGGGCGAGGCGACCAAGACCGTCTCCTACGTCGTGGACGGCAGCAAGGAATACCGCTTCACCGTGCGCTGGGGCGAAGCACGCGCCACCGACGACGGCGAGGGCGCCGTCACCGCGACGTCGCCCTGCCGCCCCGGCCGGGCGGCGATCGAGGCCGCGCTGCCCGCCTTCACCGGCGACATCCTGCAGGCGCCGCCCGCCTATTCGGCGGTCAAGATAGACGGCCAGCGGGCCTATGCCCTGGCCCGCGCCGACCAGCCGGTGGCGCCGCCCCCGCGCCCCATCCGCATCGACTCGCTCGCCCTTGCGGACCTGCCCGACCCGGACCACGCCGTCTTCACGGTCCGCTGCGGCAAGGGGGCGTATGTCCGCGGCCTCGCCCGCGACATGGCGGTGCGGCTCGGCACGGTCGGTCACGCGTCGGCAATCCGGCGCACCCGGGTCGGCCCGTTCGGGGAAGACCGGGCGATTTCGTTGGATAAACTGGCGGCATTGGGGCATAGTGCCGCCCCGGTTGAGTGCCTTGTGCCCGTTGCGACCGCGCTGGACGACATCCCGGCGCTGGCCTTGACGGCAGCCCAGGCCGCCCATCTGAAGCACGGACGGGCGGTACGGGTCACAGGGACGGGCGGGCGAACCTTCGCTGACATCGGCAATCTGGCGGAAGGGCACGTCCTGTGCGCCATGGCCGATGGTCAGCCGGTTGCCCTGGCCCGGCTGGAAGCGGGGGAAATTCGCCCGCTTCGCGTCTTGAATCTGTAGCAATGGAGCTGACGATGTCGATTACGCCTGAGCGCAAGGCGGAGCTGATCACGGAATATCGCCAGGCCGACACCGACACCGGGTCTCCGGAGGTCCAGGTCGCCATCCTGTCGGAACGGATCCGCAACCTGACCGAGCACCTGAAAGAGCATAAGAAGGACTTCCACTCGCGGCGTGGCCTGCTGATGATGGTCGGCCAGCGCCGTGGCCTGCTCGACTATCTCAAGCGCAAGGACGCCCCGCGCTACGAAGCGCTGATCGGGCGTCTGGGGCTGAGGCGCTGAGAGTGCATCCCGCGCACCGCCCAACCCACCGCGGCGAACGCCGCGGCGCGTTGGAGCCGGTCGCGCGCTGCCCCGACCACCACAGGCAAGGACGCGGCGCGGCCCTTAGGGCCGGCCGTGCAACGGCACGTCATCATACGGCCGCGCGGGCCGGCGGACAGGGGTCCGCCGGTTGGGGCGCGCGGTCGATCGTGCCGTCTCGAAAGGAATGACAGGAATGTTCACGGTATATCGCAAGGAAATCCAATGGGGCGGGCGCAAGCTCGTCATCGAGACCGGCAAGGTCGCGCGCCAGGCCGACGGCGCGGTGATGGTCACCTACGGCGACTCGACGGTCCTGTGCACCGCGGTCGCGGCGCGCAGCGCCAAGCCGGGCATCGATTTCTTCCCTCTCACAGTCAATTACCAGGAAAAGACCTTCGCCGCCGGCAAGATACCGGGCGGCTTCTTCAAGCGCGAAGGCCGGCCCAGCGAGAAGGAGACGCTGACCTCGCGCCTGATCGACCGGCCGATCCGGCCGCTGTTCGCCGACGGCTTCCGCAACGAGACGCAGGTCGTCTGCACCGTGCTGAGCCATGACCTGGAGAACGACCCCGACATCATCGCGATGGTCGGCACCTCGGCCGCGCTGACCTTGTCCGGCATCCCGTTCCTCGGCCCGATCGGCGCCGCGCGCGTCGGCTACATCAACGGCGAGTACGTGCTCAACCCGCAGCTCGACGAGCTGCCGAGCTCGCAGCTCGACATGGTGGTGGCCGGCACCGGCGACGCCGTCCTGATGGTCGAGTCGGAGGCCAACGAGCTCTCCGAGGAAGTCATGCTGGGCGCGGTCATGTTCGCCCACCGCTCGTTCCAGCCGGTGATCCAGGCGATCATCGAGTTGGCGGAGCAGTGCGCCAAGGAGCCGTGGGACCTGCCCGCCGCGCCGCCGGAGCACGACGCCTGGAGCGCCAAGGTCGCCGAGGTGGGCGAGCAGTCGCTGCGCGCCGCCTACCAGGAGACCGTGAAGCAGAACCGCGTCGAGAAGATCGCCGCCGCCAAGAAGGCGGTGATCGAGGGCGTCGGCGAGGCGGTCCCGGCCGAAGCGGTCGGCGGCCTGTTCAAGCACCTGGAGAAGGACATCGTCCGCGGCAACATCCTGAAGACCGGGATGCGCATCGACGGCCGCGACCTGAAGACGATCCGCCCGATCGTGGCGGAAGTCGGCGTGCTGCCGCGTTCGCACGGCAGCGCGCTGTTCACCCGCGGCGAGACGCAGGCGCTGGTCGTCGCCACGCTGGGCACCGGCCAGGACGAGCAGATCATCGACGCGCTGGTGGGCGAGTACCGCGAGCACTTCATGCTGCACTACAACTTCCCGCCGTACTCGGTGGGCGAGGTCGGCCGCATGGGCAGCCCGGGGCGGCGCGAGATCGGCCACGGCAAGCTGGCGTGGCGCGCGATCCGCCCGATGCTGCCCTCGAAGGAGGACTTCCCCTACACCCTACGCGTGGTGTCGGAGATCACCGAGTCCAACGGCTCGTCGTCGATGGCGACCGTGTGCGGCTCCTCGCTGGCGCTGATGGACGCCGGCGTGCCGCTGAAGCGGCCGACCGCGGGCATCGCGATGGGCCTGATCCTGGAGAAGGAAGGCTTCGCGGTGCTGTCCGACATCCTGGGCGACGAGGACCACCTCGGCGACATGGACTTCAAGGTCGCCGGCACCGACCAGGGCGTCACCGCGCTGCAGATGGACATCAAGGTCACCGGCATCACCGAGGAGATCATGCGCACCGCGCTGTCGCAGGCGCGCGACGGCCGCATGGTGATCCTGAAGGAGATGGGCCGCGCGATCTCCGCCGCGCGCGAGGCGATCAGCCAGAACGCGCCGCGCATCACCACCATCAACATCCCCAAGGACAAGATCCGCGAGGTGATCGGCACCGGCGGCAAGGTGATCCGCGAGATCTGCGAGGTGACCGGCGCCAAGATCGACATCGAGGACGACGGCACGGTGAAGGTGGCGGCGGTGGACGCGACCGCCGGCCAGGCCGCGATCGACTGGATCCGCGGCATCGTCGCGGAGCCGGAGGTCGGCGTGGTCTACACCGGCAAGGTCGTGAAGTGCGTGGAGTTCGGCGCCTTCGTGAACTTCCTCGGCTCGCGCGACGGCCTGGTCCACATCAGCGAGCTGGCGCCGCGCCGGGTCGCCAAGGTCAACGACGTCGTCAAGGAAGGCGACCAGGTCAAGGTCAAGGTGCTCGGCATCGACGACCGCGGCAAGGTCCGCCTCAGCATGAAGGCGATCGACCAGGT
>JBFWQM010000245.1:0-3662 GCA_050249455.1 Rhodospirillaceae bacterium
CTGCCGGCCCGCCCGTTCGAGCAGCGGCGTCGGCGTGCCCGCGGCGGCATCGGCCCAGTCGAGCGTCGCGATCGCGCCGTCACGCTCGGTGACCGTGAGGGGGCCGAGCGGACTGGACACGACGATGGCTGACACGAACAACGAACTCCTACAGCGCGGAGGCGAGCGCCTGCGGATCGGTCATCGGCAGCGAGCAGGTCGTGCCGACGCAGACATAGGCGGTGGCGCGGCCGTCGACCTGGTCCTTGCCGTGCGCCGGATGCGCCGGCGGCAGGGCGTGACCGGGGGCAAGCCGCATGAGGATGCGGTTGGGCAGGCAGTGCTTGCGGACGGCATCGACCATCGCATCGCCCGCGGGATCGCCCGGCGCCGCGACGACGACGACCTGCTGCGCGTGCTGCAGCAGCTCGCTGGCGTTGAACAGTGTGGCGAGCGGGAAGAAGTTCTGCGCGACGTCGCCGGAGAACGCGCGGACGGTGTCTTCCGCGCGTGCGCGGTATTTGTCTTCGCCGGTAAGGTGGTAGAGCCGCGCGAGCACGCCAGCGACGACGCCGTTGCCGGACGGCGTCGCGTTGTCGGCGGCGGACTTGGTGCGCAAGATCAGCGCTGGCGCGTCGGCGGCGGTGAAGTAGTAGCCGCCGCCGGCGTCGTCCCAGTAATGCCGGTCGAGCACATCGACCCAGCCGCGCGCGGCGTGAAGATACTCCCGTTCGCCCGTGGCCTCGTGCCCCGTCGCCTCGTGCAGGGCGAGCGCGGCGCGCGCCATGTCGGCGTAGTCGTCCAGCGTCGCCGCGTGCTGGAGCCGGCCGGCGCGCCAGGTGTGGAACAGGCGGCCGTCGCGCTGCATCGTGTCGCGCACGAAGGCGAACGCGCGCTGCGCGGCCTGCAGCCAGGCCGGCTCGCCGAAGACGAACGCAGCGTTGGCGAGCGCGGCGATCATCAGGCCGTTCCAATCGGCCAGCACCTTGTCGTCCCAGCCCGGCCGCACCCGCGATTCGCGCGCGGCGAGCAGCGTGGCGCGGCAGCGCGCCAGCATGGCCTCTTCGTCGTCGGAAAGCAGTTCCGGCCGCTGCGTGCGGTTCAGGATGTTGTGGCCTTCCCAGTTGCCGCCCGGCGTGACGTCGTAGGCGGCGTTGAACGACGGCGCATCGGCGCCGAGAAGGGTATCGATCTCGGCTTCCGACCAGACGTAGAAACGGCCTTCCTCGCCCTCGCTGTCGGCGTCGAGGGTGGAAGCGAGACCGCCGCCGTCGGCGATCATCTCGCGCAGCAGCCATGCGACGGTTTCGCGGACGCGCATCGCGTAGAGCGGCTTCTGCGTGTCCTGCCACGCCCACACGAGGAGGTCGAGGAGCTGCGCGTTGTCGTACAGCATCTTCTCGAAATGGGGCGCCAGCCACACGGCGTCGGTCGAATAGCGCGCGTAGCCGCCGCCGAGGTGATCGTAGATGCCGCCCTGGCTCATCTTGTCGAGCGTCAGCAGCACGGCGTCGCGCAGGCTGGTGTTGCCGGTGCGCTTCCACGCGCGCCACACGAACTTCAGCGCCGGCGGATTGGGGAACTTGGGCGCGGAGCCGATCCCGCCGTGCGTCATGTCGAACTGCCGCAGCATCGCGAGGGCGGCGCGGTCGGCGAGCTCGATGGACAGCACGTCGCCGGCGCTCCCCGCGAACAGCTGGTGCAGGCCGTCGGTCAGCGCCGTCGCGTTCTGCGCCACCTTGTCGGGCTTGGTGCGGTAGACGTCGGCGATGCCGCGCAGCACGTCGCGGAAGCCGGGCCGGCCCCAGCGCGACTCGGGCGGGAAATAGGTGCCGCCCCAGAACGGCTGGCCGTCGGGGTTGAGGAACATGGTCAGCGGCCAGCCGCCCTGCTGGCCGAGCAGGGCGAGGGCGTGCTGGTAGATCGCGTCGAGGTCGGGGCGTTCCTCCCGGTCGACCTTGATGCTGACGAAGAGCTCGTTCATCAGTGCTGCCGTCGCGGCGTCCTCGAAGCTCTCGTGCGCCATGACGTGGCACCAGTGGCAGGCGGCGTAGCCGATCGACAGCAGGATCGGCCGGTCCGCGGCCTTGGCCTCGGCCAGCGCGGCCTCGTCCCACGGCCGCCAGTGGACGGGGTTGTCGGCGTGCTGGAGGAGGTAGGGGCTGGTTTCCGCCCCGAGACGGTTCTGCGACATGAGCCTTGATGTGCAACGGATATCGGGTCGGTCAAGCGGCGGCTTGCGCGCTGCGGCGATTGAAGAACGGCCGCGGGTTGGACTACTGTGGCGCGCGGCCGCGGTGGACCGGCCCGGCCGCGGGCACCATCTCAGTCGGACGCAGGCGATGAAGGTCACCATCGACGTCGATTGCAGCCCGGACGAGGCGCGGCGCTTCCTCGGCCTGCCGGACGTCAGCGGGCTGAACGAGGCGCTGGTCGCGGCGCTGCAGGCGAAGATGGCGGAAGGCCTTGCCGCGGCGACGCCGGAGACGCTGATGAAGGCGTGGTTCCCGGCCGCGGTTCCCGGCGTCGAGCAATGGCAGACATTCTGGTCCCAGGTGATGGGCACCGGTCAGGAAAAGGGCAAGTCGTGATGAGCAGCAACGGCGGCGATCATCCGCTCTACTATCGCAAGCATGTATTCATGTGCACGAATGAGCGTGCAGCGGGCCATCCGCGCGGATGCTGTAAGGAAAAGGGATCGGAAGAGGTCCGCGATTACATGAAGGCTAAGGCGAAGTCCATGGGCCTCAAGGATGTCCGAATCAACGCATCGGGCTGTCTCGATCGCTGCGAGCGTGGAATTTCGGTTGTTATTTATCCCGAAGGCGTCTGGTACTCGGTGAATTCGTACGAAGACGTGGACGAGATCCTGAAGACCCATGTCGCCGAGGATGGCCGGGTCGAGCGGCTGATGATGCCGGCCGAGGTCCACGGCAAGGCCTGATCGACGGCCGGTCGGGCCGGCGGCGGCCATGCGCGCGGAGACGATCTATGCGCTCGCGACGGCCGCCGGGCGCGCCGGCATCGCGGTGATGCGGGTTTCCGGCCCGCAAGCGGCCGCCGCGCTGCGGGCGCTGGGACCCGGCGACCTGCCGCCGCCGCGCCGGGCGGTTCGCGCGCGGCTGCGCGACCCGGGCACGGGCGAACCGCTCGACGACGCGCTGTGCCTTTGGTTCCCGCAGCCGCACAGCTTCACCGGCGAGGATGTTGCGGAGTTGCACCTGCACGGCGGCCGGGCCGTCGTGGCGGGGGTGACGGCGGCGCTCGCACGGGTGCCCGGGCTCCGGTCGGCGGAAGCGGGGGAGTTCGCCCGCCGCGCCTTCGAGCACGGCAAGCTCGACCTCACTGCGGTCGAGGGCCTGGCCGACCTCGTCAACGCGGAGACGGCGGCGCAGCGGCGCCAGTCGCTGCGCCAGCTCGACGGTGCTTTGGGCGCGCTCTACGACGGCTGGCGCGCGCGGTTGGTGCGCGCGCTGGCGCATGTCGAGGCCGACATCGACTTTCCGGACGAGGATCTGCCCGGCGGCGTGGCGGTCGCCGCGGCCGGCACGCTGCCCGCGCTGCGGGCGGAGATCGCCGCGCACCTTGACGACGGGGCGCGCGGGGAGCGGCTGCGCGACGGACTCTCGGTTGCGGTCGTGGGCGCGCCGAACGCTGGAAAATCGAGTATTATCAATCGCTTG
>JBFWQM010000245.1:3762-7719 GCA_050249455.1 Rhodospirillaceae bacterium
TAAGCGTGTTTCACGTGAAACAGTCCGGCGCGGCTTTCGATGTGGTGGTCATCGGCGGCGGGCACGCCGGTTGCGAGGCCGCTGCGGCCGCGGCGCGCATGGGGGCCCGGACCCTGCTGCTCACCCATCGGATCGAGACGATCGGCGAGATGTCCTGCAACCCCGCAATCGGCGGGTTGGGGAAGGGGCACCTGGTACGCGAGATCGACGCGCTGGATGGCGTCATGGGGCGCGCGATCGATCGGGCGGGGATCCAGTTCCGGGTGCTGAACCGCAGCAAGGGGCCGGCCGTCCGCGGGCCGCGCGCCCAGGCCGACCGGGCGCTGTATCGCAAGGCCATGCAGGGAATCCTGGCGGAGCAGCCCGGCCTCGCCATCCGGGCGGCGGCGGCCGAGGATCTGGCGCTCGACGCGGCGGGGCGGGTGGTCGGCGTGGTGACGGGGGAAGGGGAGGTGATTGCGGCCGGTTCCGTCGTCATCACCACGGGAACGTTCCTCCGCGGGCTGATCCACATCGGGAACGAGACGATCCCTGCGGGCCGGGCCGGAGAACCGCCGGCGCACGGGCTGTCGGAGACGCTGCGCCGGGCGGGGTTCCCGCTGGGACGGCTCAAGACCGGGACGCCGCCCCGTCTGGATGGCCGCACGATCGACTGGTCGGGCCTCGATGTCCAGCCGGGCGACGACCCGCCGCCGCCTTTCTCGACCCTGACCGACCGGATCGAGACGCCGCAGGTTCCGTGCCACATCACGGAGACGACGGCGGCGACCCATGCGGTGATCCGCGCCAACCTGGACCGGGCGCCGCTGTACAGCGGGCAGATCGACAGCGTCGGGCCGCGCTATTGTCCGTCGATCGAGGACAAGGTGGTGCGGTTCGCGGACAAGGGGCGGCACCAGGTCTTCCTGGAACCCGAAGGCCTCGACGACGACACGATCTATCCCAACGGCATTTCAACCTCATTGCCGCGGGACGTGCAGCACGCCGTGGTCGCGTCCATCCCCGGCTTGGAGAAGGCGCGGGTGATCCGCCCCGGCTATGCGATTGAATACGATTACGTCGACCCCCGGGCGCTGAAGCCGACCTTGGAAACCCATCGGTTGCCGGGCCTGTTCCTGGCCGGGCAGATCAACGGCACTACCGGTTACGAGGAGGCGGCCGCGCAAGGCGTGGTTGCCGGCGTGAATGCGGCCCTGGCGGCCGGCGGGGGCGGGGCCTTCACCCTCGATCGGGCGGACGCGTATATCGGCGTGATGATCGACGACCTCGTCACGCACGGCGCGACCGAGCCGTACCGGATGTTCACCTCCCGGGCGGAGTACCGGCTGGTGCTGCGCGCCGACAACGCCGACCAGCGCCTGACGCCGCGCGGCCTGGCGGTCGGCTGCGTCTCCGCGGTTCGCGGCCGACGTTTCGGGGCTAAGATCGCGGCGCTGGAGGCGGCGCGCGCCCGGCTGGATTTGTTGCAGGCGATGCCCGCGCGGCTGCGGGGCCTGGGGCTTACCGTCGCCCAGGACGGGTCGGCGCGACCCGCCACCGCGCTGCTCGGCCATCCCGGTTTCACCCGGCTGCATCTGTTTTCCTTGTGGCCGGACCTCGTGGGGGTGCCCGAGGCCGTGCTGGAGCAGCTTGAGATCGAAGCGTCCTATCGGGGCTATCTGGACCGGCAGGAGGCCGACATCAGGGCGTTCCGGCGGGACGAGGCGCTGACCCTGCCGGACGACCTTGACTATGCTACCGTGGGCAGCCTGTCGGCGGAGGTTCGCCAGAAACTGTCGGCGGCGCGTCCCGCCACCCTTGGCGCGGCGGCGCGGGTCGCGGGGGTCACCCCGGCAGCGCTGACCGCGCTGCTGCGCCACGTGCGGCGCGACAGTCGCCGGGCGTGACGTGGCGGCGAAAGGCGCCCTGACGCCCGAAGCCTTCGCAGCGGCCGCCGGTGTTTCACGTGAAACGCTGGCGAGGCTGGTCGCGTATGTCGACCTTCTGCGGAAATGGCAGGCGCGGATCAACCTGGTCGCGACGGCGTCGCTGGACGACGTCTGGCGCCGGCATGTCCTTGATTCGGCGCAACTTGTTGCCCTGATCCAAGACGCCGACCGAGTCACCGACCTCGGCAGCGGGGCGGGGTTCCCCGGGCTCGTCGTCGCCATCGTGCGCGGCGGACCGGTCGACCTGGTCGAGTCCGACGCTCGAAAGTGCGCCTTCTTGCGCGAGGCAGCGCGGATCGCCGCGGCCCCGGTCACCGTGCACAATGCGCGCGCCGAGGCCGTGGTTCCGTGGCCGGCGGACGTCGTGACGGCGCGTGCGGTGGCGCCCGTGGCAGAGCTGCTGGCGCTTTCCTATCCGTTCGTCCGGTTGGCGGAACCGCGGCCGGGCTGCGCGCTCCTGCTGAAGGGCGCGCGGGCGGACGCCGAATTGACCGAAGCCGCCCGGAAGTGGCATATGACGGTGACGCGGTCCGGCAGCGTGTCGGACCCCTCGGGATGCATCCTGCGCATCGATGACATCGCGCCGCTCGGCGACCGGCGACAGGGATGACTGACGGCGCCGAAGCGCCGCCGGGGCCGCCGTCGCGCCCCCGCATCATCGCCATCGCCAACCAGAAGGGCGGGGTCGGCAAGACCACGACCGCGGTGAACCTCGCGACCGCGCTGGCGGCGGTCGGAAGACGTGTCCTGGTCGTGGACGCGGACCCCCAGGGAAACGCCTCCACGGCGCTCGGCATCGGCCGCGACCAGCGCCGGGTCACCACCTACGACCTGATCATCGACCAGCGGCCGGCGGCGGAAGCGTTGGTCGAGACCAAGATTCCCGGCCTGGCGCTGATCCCGGCCTCGGTCGACCTCAGCGGCGCCGAGATCGAGCTGATCGACCTCGATCGCCGCGAGGCGCGCCTGCGCGACGCGCTGGCCAGGCTGCCAGATCGTTTCGATTACGTAATGATCGACTGCCCGCCGTCGCTCGGGCTGGTGACGCTCAACGCGCTGGTCGCCGCGCGCGGCGTGCTGGTGCCGCTGCAATGCGAGTTCCTGGCGCTGGAAGGGCTGAGCCACCTGGTGCGCACGATCGAGCGGGTGAGGGCGCACCTGAACCCCGAGCTCTCGATGCAGGGCATCGTGCTGACGATGTTCGACAAGCGCAACAACCTCTCGATGCAGGTCGCCGACGACGTGCGCGGCTATTTCGGCGAAGTCGTCTACCAGACCATGATCCCGCGCAACGTGCGGGTGTCCGAGGCGCCGTCGCACGGCATGCCGGTGCTGCTGTACGACCTGCAGTGCCCCGGCTCGCAAGCCTATGTCCGACTGGCCAGCGAGGTGTTGCGGCGCGAAGAGAAGCCGCAGCAGCGGGCCGCCGGCCCGGCGCGGAAGGAGGAACCGGCATGAGCGAGGAACGGGGACGCACGCGATCGCTTGGCCGCGGCCTGTCGGCGCTCCTGGGCGAGGATGCGCCGGCGCCCGCGGTGCCGCCGCCGCCCGCCGCGGCGGCGCCCGACGACGCGCGCGCGGCGCGGACGGCGCCGATCGAGTTCCTGCGCCCCAACCGCTACCAGCCGCGGCGGCGCTTCGACGAAAGCGAGATCGACGCGCTGGTCGATTCGATCCGCGCCAACGGCATCATCCAGCCCATCCTGGTGCGCCCGCACCCCGACGAGCCCGGGCGCTACGAGATCGTCGCCGGCGAGCGCCGCTGGCGCGCCGCGCAGCGCGCCCAGCTGCACGAGGTGCCGATCAACGTGCGCGAGCTCTCGGACAAATCGGCGCTCGAGGTCGCGCTGGTCGAGAACATCCAGCGCCAGGACCTCAACGCCATCGACGAGGCCGAAGGCTACCGCCGCCTGATGGCGGAGTTCGGCCACACGCAGGAGGACATCGCGACCACGATCGGCAAGAGCCGAAGCCACATCGCCAACACGCTGCGCCTCCTGTCGCTGCCGGCGCCGGTGCAGCAGCTCGT
>JBFWQM010000246.1:0-7709 GCA_050249455.1 Rhodospirillaceae bacterium
CGTCGCTCGACTGGTCGGCCGGCGGCGGGCCGGACCTCGGGCGCCTCTCGTGGAAGACGCATTACGGCATCACGTTCTTCCACTACGCGCACGAGCGCGTGTTCGGCCTGCAGATCGTCAACGGCCGACCGACCCTCAACCCGACCTACGCCTACACCTTCAACCTGCAGGAGATGAAGCAGCCGGTGATCGAGGTCATCACCAACGCCGGCTGGACCTACAAGCCGGTCATCACCTTCTTCCGCCCGATCGGCGGCTGAGCACGATGCGCCGCCTCGCCGCCCTGCTCGTCCTGCTCGCCGCGCCGGCCGCGGCGGCGGACCCGTTCGACCCGTTCTGGAAGGACTTCCAGGCCGCGATGGCGAGGCGCGACTTCGCCGCGGTCGCCGACGTCACGGTGCTGCCGTTCCAGCTCAACAACCAATGGCTCGACCGCGCCGGCTTCATCCGCGCCGCGCCCGGCCTGTTCGACGCCAGGATCCGCCGCTGCCTCGCCCGCGCCGTGCCGTCCGCAGACGGCGCATACCGCCAGGCGTTCTGCCACGGCACCATCTTCCAGTTCGAGCAGGCCGGCGGCCGCTGGCGGTTCGGCGAGATCGGGGTGGACGATTGAATCGGCCCGGGGCCTACCCCGCCGCGCTCGGCCGGCGCACCTCCAGGGCGGCGATGGCCTCCTGCAGGACGCGGCGGACGTGCTCGACCGTGTCCTCGGACACCACGTCGGCGTCGAGGAACAGCTCGAGCCCCGTGGTCTGCTCGCTGATGACGTGCAGGCGCTGGCCGTCGCGGCCGACCAGGCCCTCGACGACATAGGGCACCACCGACCGGCTGATGCCCTTCAGCGTGACGGGCGCCAGCGGGCGGCCGCGCACCATGTCGCGCACCAGCGCGTAGGTCTCGTAGCTGATCACGATCTCTCCCGGCTCGGCGGAGGATTGCAGGCGCGCGGCGAGGTTCGCGTCGGCGCCGATGATGGTGTAGTCCATCCGGTCGTTGCTGCCGAAATTGCCCACATTGCAAAAGCCGGTGTTAATGCCCATGCGCACGCGGAACGGCTGCTCGACGCCGCGGCGGCGCCACTGGGCATTGAGCTCGGCGATGCGCCGGTGCATCTCCAGCGCCATCGCCATGCAGGCCTTGGCGTCCTCGGTCACGCCCTTGGTCTCGGGGTCGCCGAAGAAGACCAGCATCGCGTCGCCGATGAACTTGTCCACCGTGCCGCCGTGGCGGATCGCGATGTCGGACATCTCGGTCAGGTACTCGTTGAGCAGCGCGGTCAGCTCCTCCGGCTGCAATCGCTCTGTGGCGACGGTGAAGTTGACGATGTCGGAGAAGAAGACGGTCAGCTTCTTGCGCTCGGTCGCGATGACGACGTCCTTCTCGCCGGCGAACACGGCGCGGAAAAGCTGCGGCGACAGGTATTTCGCGATCTTCTTCGACACGCCGGCGAGGAACGCATTGGATTCCTCCAGCCGCGCGTTCATGCGCCGGATCACCGCCGCCTGACGGTGCTGCGAGAACACGACGAACAGCCCGACCGCGGTGGCGCCGGCGAGGTAGATCAGAAGATACTGGAACGCGAAGATGTTGGCGGCGATCGGCCGGCGGATGTCGAACTCCTGCAGGCCGCGCACGTCGCCGACCTTCCAGTCGCGCTTGGGGCTGTCGGGATGGGTGTTGTGGCAGCTCACGCAAGGTCCGCCCATCACCACCGGCGTCGCCAGCCGCACGCGGCGGTCGAACAGCGAGCCACTGACGTCGTGGATCACCTGGCCGGGGTTGCGGCGCAGGTCGGCCAGCGCGCGGCGCTCGAAATCGTCGAAGTTGTGCGTCTGGCGGGTGCGGAACGGGTAGTCGGAGATGAACTCGTAGCGCATCGCGCCGTCCTGGCGGCTCAGCACGTGGCCGAGCTCGATCGACAACGTCGCCGGCAGCGGGATGGCGCCGGGCACGTCCTGGTAGTTCTCCACCACCCGGGTCTGGCCCTGGCCCTGTAGCACCCGGCTGACGACGTTCTGGCTGTAGAAGTTGCGCATGCTGTCGATCGCCGCCTGGAAGTCGCCGGCCTGAGCGATCAGTGCGCGCTCCGACAGGTTGCGCAGGTCGAGCCACACCGCGACCGGCAGGCCGATCAATGCGAGGACGACGAGCACGGCGATGAACGAGGCGTTGGCGGCGGCGAACCGCGCCGGCTCGGCCGTGGCGGGGTGAACGGTCTCGGTGGCCACAACGGTTCTCCCGATCTCGGCGCCCGTCTCGCCCGCCCCCCGGGCGACGGTGACGCCTGCGCCATGATCGGCTTTCCCGGACCGCGCGCAAGCGCCGCCTGCCGACCCCGGCGGACAGACGCTGGCACGGTTCGCGCCATTTTCTTGTGACCGAAATCACCTGTCCCGGCAGAGCCGGGTCTCCCCGCCCCGCGTCACGCAGCCGTGGCGCGCTGCATCCGGGTCGCCCCACTGCGATCCGACGCCGTCTCCAACCGTGCTGGGGGTGCCTCGCCGTCGGAACCGATCAGGTCTGCGACCCGATACGGCAGGACCATGCGGCTGATGCCCTTCAGCGCGATCGGCGGCATCGGATCGGCCCGGACGGTGCCGCGCACCAGCGCATGGGTCTCGGCGCCGATGACGATTTCTCCCGGCTCCGCGATCGACTGCAGGCGGGCGGCGAGGTTCGCATCGGCGCCGATGATCGTGTAGTCCATCCGGTCGTCGCTGCCGAAATTGCCGACGTTGCAGGTGCCGGTGTTGATGCCCATGCGGACCCGGAACGGCTGCGCAATGCCGGCGCGCCGCCATTTCGCATTGAGCTCTTCGATGCGCCGGCGCATCTCCACCGCCATCGTGACGCACGCCTGGGCGTCGGCGCCGACACCCCTGGTGTCGGGGTCGCCGAAAAACACCAGGATGGCGTCGCCGATGAACTTGTCCACCGTCCCGCCATGGCGGACAGCAATGCCCGACATCTCGGTCAGGTATTCGTTGAGGACACCGGTCAGCTCTTCCGGCGGCAGCCGCTCGGTTGCCGCGGTGAAGTTGACGATGTCGGAAAAGAACACCGTCAGCGTCTTTCGTTCGGTGGCGATCACCGCGTCCTTCTCGCCGGCGAACACAGCGCGGAAGAGCTGCGGCGACAGGTACTTGGCAATCTTCCGCGATACCGCGGCGAGGAAGGCGTTGGATTCGGCAAGCTCGTCGTTCATCCGCCGGACCGCCCGCGCCTGGCGGCTCTGCGCAACGACGGCGGCGAGCCCAAGTGCGGTCGCGCACGCGAAATAGATCAGGAGGTACTTGAACGCGAAGATGTCGGCGGCGATCGGGCGGCGGACGTCAAACTCCTGCAGCCCGCGGACCTCGCCGACCTTCCAGTCGCGCTTGGGGCTGTCGGGATGGCTGTTGTGACAGGCGACGCAGGACGCCGTCATGACGACGGGGGTCGCCATCCGCACCCGGCGCTCCAGCAGCGTGCCCGACACGTCGTAGACGACCTGGGACGGGTCGCGGCGCAGCGCGGAAAGCGCCGCGGTCTCGAAGCCGTCGAACGCGTGCGGCGCGCGTTGCCGGAACGTGTGATCGGAGATGAACCGGTAGTTCATGCTGCCGTCCTGACGGTTCAGCACGCGCCCGAGCTCGATCGACAGCGTCGCGGGCTGGGGAAGTCCGCCCGGGGCGGCCTGCGCCTCGCCGTGCCCGTGCGGCACGCGGCCCGCCACCGCCTCGGCGTAGAAATTGCGCATGGCATCGATGGCCGCCTGGAAATCGGCGGCCTGGACCTTGAGCGAACGTTCCGACAGGTTGCGCAGGTCGAGCCAGACCGCGACCGGCAGGCCGATCAGGGCGAGCGCGATGACGCCGGCGATGACGGACGCGCTGACCGGCAGGGTCCGGGACTTGGTCGTTTCGGTCGCAGGGACGGCGTCGGTGGTCATTGTGGCCTCATCTTCGGCCGCTGTCGGGACCACCGGACGTTGTCACGAATGTCGCGAGTCGGTTGTGACTTCGGTCACTCGCGCCAGAACGGCTTCGCGGCCTCCCGGCAGGCGTCGGCGCGGCTGAGGCCGAAATCCTTCAACTGTTCCGGCGACAGCCCGGCCAGAAGCCGGCGCTCGCGGGCGCGGCGGCGCCACAGCGCGACGACGCAGGCGATCCGTGCCCATGGCGGCAGGGCGGCGCAATCGGGGCGGGTGCGGCGGGCGATGGTGGACATGACGGCGACGCTCGCACCGGCCGCCGCGGCGAACAAACGAGAACGGCTCACCCGGGGATGAAGCGCGCGCCCGCCGCCGCGTCGCCATAGGCGACAGTCGCCGCCACCACCTTGCCGGCCGTGTCGAGCACGAAGTTCTCCGCCACCAGCCGGCCGCCGACGCCGCGGTAGATCGAGGTCGTCGAGCCGACCCCGTGCAGCACCGCCACCGGCTCGAACCGCAGGTCCGGGCGCGCCTTGAGCCCCATCGCGAAATAGGCCCGCAGCGCGTCGCGCCGGGTGATGGTGCCGTCGGGGCGGCCGAGCCGCTCGACAACCAGCGGCGAGACGAAGGTCAGCGGGTCGGCGTAGTGCGCCACGATGCGGTCGAGGTCGTGCGCGTTCCACGCGTCGATCCAGTCGGCGACCAGGGCCTCGCGCGCGGCGCGGGTGTCAGGGTCCGTCATCGATGCCTCCCTCCCCGGCCGCGCCGTCGCGCGCGGCATCGAGCAGCCAGCGGCGGAACAGGCGGATCTCCGGCCGCTCGAACGCCGCCTCGGCGCCGACCAGCCAGTAGGACAGGCTGCCCGGCACCGCCGGGCCGAGCGCGACCAGCCGGCCGCCGTCGAGGTCGCCATCGACCAGCGGCACGCGGCCGAGCGCGATGCCGAGCCCCTGCGCCGCCGCTTCCAGCGCCAGGTGCACGGTGTCGAAGCGCAGCCCGCCGTCGAGCGCCGGCGGCGCGCGGCCGGCGCGCGCGTACCACGCCGCCCACTCCTCCGACACCGTGGTGACGTGGATCAGCGGCAGGAGGCCGCCGTCGAGCAGCGCCGGGCCGTGGCGTTCCATCGCCCCCGGCGCGCAGACCGGCATCAGGCTTTCGCGCACCAGCCGCGCCCAGGTGCCCGCGCCGCGCCGGCCGGCGCCGATGCGGATGGCAAGGTCGCAGCCCGCCACCGGCAGCTCGACCTGGCGGCGATCGGTATCGATGGTGACCGCGATGTCGGGATAGAGCGCGGTGAACCCGGCCAGCCGCGGCACCAGCCAACGGGATGCAAAGGTCGGCGCGACGCTGATCGACAGCACGCCGGTCGCCTTGCGGCCGGGCACCGCCGCGGTCGCCTGCGCCAGCCGGGCGAGCGCGGCGGCGACCTCCGGCAGATAGGCGGCGCCGGCCGGGGTCAGCGCCAGGCCGCGGGCGCCGCGGTGGAACAAGGGCGCGCCGAGCCAATCCTCCAGGGTCTGGATGCCGTGGCTGACCGCGCTCGGCGTCAGGTTGAGCTCGGCGGCCGCCGCCTTGAAGCTGAGGTGGCGGCCGGCCGCCTCGAACAGGCGCAGCGCGCTGAGCGGTGGGAGCTTGTAGGCCATGACCGGTCCGTGGCCGGCGCGTTGCCCGCGCCCGTCCCCAAGTTGGGATGGCGGGTCGCCGGGGTCAATCGCGCGGGCGCTGCCTACCACCCGCCGCGGGCCAGCCAGTCGTCGACCATCGGCAGGCGGTCGTGGCCCCAGAACGGTTCGCCGTCGACGAGGACGAACGGCGCGCCGAAGATGCCGCGCGCGATCGCCTGGTCGGTGACGGCGCGCAGCCGGTCCTTCACCGCCGGCTCGGCCGCCCCGGCCAGCACCGCCGCCGGGTCGAGCCGGCACTGCGCCGCGACCGCCGCGACGCCATCCGCGGTCGCGATGTCGACGCCGTTTCCGAAATAGGCGTCGAGCAGCGCGCGGGCGAAGCCGGCCGCCGCCGCCGCATCGCGCGCCTCCAACCAGTAGAACGCGCGCGCGGCGGTGACCGTCGCGCCGGGATGGCTGGCGGGCGGGGCGAAGCCGATGCCGAGCTGGCGCGCCAGCCGCTCCCAGTCGCGCCGCGCGTAGTCGCCGCGCAGGGTGGACGGCGCCAGCGGCACCATGCCGGTGACCTTGAACACCGCGCCGAGCAGGAACGGCCGCCACAGGACGGCGCGGCCGTGGCGCGCCGCCAGCGCCTCGATCTCGCGCGAGGCGAACCAGGCATAGGGCGAGGCGAAGTCGAACCAGAATTCGATCGGGTCGGGCGCAGTCGGCACGGGCATGTCCTCCAGGGCCGCGGATGATGCCGCAGATGCCGCCGCACCGCCGCATGAATTGCGCTCATGCGCGCCGTCGGGGGCCTCATCCGGCGGGCAGCGGTCGGCGGCGAGACCCACCTCACCCGCTCGCTGCGCTCGCACCCTCTCCCCCCTTAAGGGCGGAGAGGGTTTCCGTCCTGCTCCCTCTCCGCCCTCGGGGGCGGAGAGGATCGGGGTGAGGTGGGGGCCGCGGCATCGCCGCGGGCATCAACGGCGGGACCACGTGCTGTCGCCGGGACGCCTTTACCAGCGGCCCCAAGCGAAGGCCCGCCCGTGCCGAACGCAGATGCTCGGTGGGGGCGGGTTTGAAACCCGCCCCTACGCAGCGATGGAGGCCGACAAGCAGATCGCTTCCCAAGGACGCTGGCCTTGCATCTCACCGCCGCGGTGAGCCGGCGGCCTTCGCGAATGAGCGCTTCTCGCTTGGCCGGCGGGGGGCCGCAGCGGCAGGGTCGGCGGGTCCGCAGGAGCGATGCCATGGCCGCCGCCTTCGCCGCCCTGCCCCCGCCCGAACGCGACCGCGCGGTGCGCCGGTCGCGCGACGCGGCGGTCGGCGATGCCGTCGCCGCCGGCTGGCGCGCCGTGCGGCGCTGGCTGCACCGGCGGCGGGCGCGGCGCGGGCTTGCGCGAAGTTTCAGGCCGGGTTAACCAGCGAGGGCCATGAAAGCCCCCGATTTCGCCTACGCGCGGCCCGCGACCCTGGACGAGGCCCTCCGCCTCCTCGCCGAGCACGGCACGGAAGCGGTGCCGCTGGCCGGGGGCCAGAGCCTGATGCCGACGCTCAACATGCGGCTGTCGTCGCCGGCGCTGGTGGTCGACATCGGCGGGCTCGACGAGTTGCGCGGCATCGCGGTGGACGGCCGCCATGTCCGCATCGGCGCGCTGACCCGCCACGTCGAGGTGCTGAACTCCCCCGTCGTCCGCCAGCATTTGCCTCTGGTCGCCGAGGCCGTGACCCATGTCGGCCACGTCGCGATCAGGAACCGCGGCACCTTCGGCGGCAGCCTGGCCAACGGCGACCCGGCGGCCGAAATGCCGGCCTGCGCCGTCGCGCTGGGCGCCACCCTGGTGCTGGCCGGCAAGGCGGGCCGGCGCGAGGTGCCCGCCGCCGCGTTCTACCGCGGCCTGTTCGACACCGACCGGCGGCCCGACGAGCTGCTGGTCGAGGCGCGGGTGCCGGTGCAGCCGGCTGGCGCGGTGTCGGGCTTCGCCGAGCTGAGCCGCCGCCACGGCGACTTCGCCGTCGTCGGCCTCGCCGCCACCGGCTCGGTCGCGAACGGCGCGCTCGCCGCGCTGACCCTGGTGTTCATGGGCTGCGTCGACCGGCCGCGGCCGGCGGTGCAGGTCGCCGCCGCGCTGACCGGCCGGCCGCTGCCGGCGATCGACGATCCCGCCGTCGCCGCGGCCGTCGCCGCC
>JBFWQM010000247.1:0-7613 GCA_050249455.1 Rhodospirillaceae bacterium
CGTGGTGACGCCCAAGTGGAAGATCCGCAAGCTCGCCAACGTGCAGGAGAACTACGCCGAGTGGGCGCACAAGGACGGCATCGTCCGCACCGACGCCGACATCACGGAAACCCAGCCGGCGACGTGACGCGGCGCTGCAGGGCAGGGCTCGGAGGGGAGGGCTCGGGGTCAGACACCAACCCCGGCGATGATTCCCTGCCTGGCAGATACCGGGGGTTGGTGTCTGACCCCGAGCCCTGTTCGCTGATTTTTCAGTGGCCGCGTCGCGTCGTCACAGCGGCTTGAGCGTGCGCGTGCCGGTGCTCGGCGCCGCCGGGCTGGGGCTCGGCGCGGCGCCGCCGCCGAACATGCCGAGGCGACCGGATTTGTCGTACGGCACGCCCTGCGGGAAGATGCGCCCGAGATAGGCGATGCCGCTGACCCGGTAGGCCATGCCCGAGGACGACAGGTTGAACGCCTGCTGCAGCAGGTCGAGCACCGAGGTCGAGGCCTTGATCGGGTACAGCACATCGCCGAGCGCCGGGATGGTCACCGACTCGTCGCTGCGCCCGCGCACGAACGGCGCGCCGTTAAGGTCGAGGTTGTAGGTCAGCGCATCCAGCGGCAGCGAGAAGTTGTTCGGGTTGCGCAGCCGCAGCTCCAGCTCGATGTTCTGCGAGAAGATGCCGCTCGACAACAGGCCGACGTTGGAGAGCTCGATCTCCGGCGGCAGCGCGTTCTGCGGCGTGACGCAGCCGGCGACCGCGAGCGTGGCGACGGCGGAGGCGATGAATGTGCGGCGGTGCATGGTCGTTCTCCGTGGCCTTCAGGTTTGCCGGCGCAGCGCCGAACGTTGGATCTTGCCATTGGTCGTCTTCGGCAGCGATGCGACGAATGCGACCGCGCGCGGGCACTTGTAGGCCGGGGCGCGCGTCCGGAAGAAGGCCTTCAGCGCCTCGCCCTGCGCGGCGGGGTCGTCGGGCATCGCGCGCGGCACGACGAACGCCTTGACGATGTGGGTGCGCCCGCCGGCGGGATCGGGCGCCGCGACGCAGGCGCATTCGACCACGTCGTCGTGCTGGATCAGCACCGTCTCGACCTCGACCGGCGAGATGTTGAAGCCGCCGGAGACGATCATGTCGTCGTGGCGGCCGACATAGTGGATGAACCCGTCCGCGTCGGCGGCGACGAGGTCCTGGAACACGTTCCAGCCGCCGCGCACGACCTTGCGCTGCTCGTCGGGCTTCCTCCAGTAGACGGTGGCGACCGGCCCGCGGGCGCACAGCAGGCCCGGCGCGCCGACCGGCATCTCGGCCAGGGTGTCGGGGTCGCGCACGCTGACCTGCCAGCCCGGCGCGGCGCGGCCGATCGCGCCCGTGCGCGGCGCGTCGATGCCGTGGCGGTAGGACAGGAAGATGTGCAGCAACTCGGTGGTGCCGAGGAACTGCTCCAGCGACAGGCCGGTCGCCGCGCGCCACGCTGCCTCGACCTCCGGCAGCAGCGGCTCGCCGCCGGTCAGGGTCATGCGCAGCGATGCCGGTGCCGCGCCGCGCGCGCGGATCAGGCGCAGCAAACGCGGGTAGTATGACGCCACCGCGACGAAGATCGTCACGCCGTGGCGGTCGATGTCGGCGAGCGCCGTCTCCAGGCTCTTGTCCGGCTGCAGCACCGCGGCGGCGCCGCTGCACAGCGGGTAGTAGATGAAGAAGCTGAAGCCCAGCGCGAACGGCACCGCCGGCGGGCCGGCGACGACGTCGCCCGGCTTCGCGCCGACGCAGTGCGCCCAGTAGGTGTCGACGCCGGCGACGATGTCGCGGTGGCTGTGCGCGGTGCCCTTCGGCGCGCCGGTGCTGCCCGAGGTGTAGAGGATCAGCGCCACGTCGTCGGCCGCGGTGTCGGCGAAGGCGTCGTCCGCCGCCGCGTCTTCGGGCAGCAGCGCGTCCATCCCGCGCCAATGGCCGGTGGGATCGGACGGCGTCACCAGGGTCGCGATCCACGGCCCCAGCGCGTGCGCGACCGGCTGCCACTCCTCGATCAGCGTCGCGTCGACGATCATCGCGCGCGCGCCGGTGTCGTCGGCCCGGTAGCGCAGGTCGTCGGCCTTGAGCTGGACGTAGGTCGGCACGGCGACCGCGCCGATCGCCTGCACCGCCAGCACGGCATAGACCAGCGGCGGCCCGTCGTTCTGGCGCAGCAGCACCCGGTCGCCCGGGCCGATGCCGGCGCGGCGCAGCGCCGTCGCCCAGCGGCGGACCGCCGCCCCGACCTCGGCGAAGGTGATCGCCGCGCCGTCGTGGAAAAAGGCCGGCCGGTGAGCGACGCCCAGCCGAGCCGCCGCGCCGAGCGCCACCGCGGCGGCGTTGAGCCGGTCGGGGTAGGCGAGGCCGGGCACGTCGAACACCGTCTCCGGGTAGGGCAGGTCCGGCCCGATCAGCGCCCGCTTGGTCATCGGCCGCGCGGCCTCAGCCGCGGCAGCACGCCGTCGGCGATCTTCCGCATCTGACCGAGCTGGTCGGGCGAGCCGATGACGAGCTGGAAGATGGTCACGCCGCGGTCGATATAGGCCTGCAGCTTCTCGGCGACCTCCTCGGCCGGCCCGGCGACGGCCCAGCGGTCGACCACGTCGTCGGCGATCGGCGGTCCGTGAAAGTCGTTCAGGTGGTCCTTGACCGCCTGCCAGGCCGCCCGGCGATCGTCGCCGACATGGACGAAGCAGTTGAAAGCCTTGAGGTAGTGCCGGTCCGGGTAGCGCTCGCGGGCATAGGCGTCGATGCGGCCCCAGTAGTGCTCGTACTGCTCCGGCGTCACGTGGTTGGTCAGCCAGCCGTCGCCCAGGTCGGCGACCCGGCGGTAGGGCCCGAACACGAACTTGCCGGCGTACTTCTCCTGCCAGGCGTGGTGCACCGGGCCGCCCGGCTCCTTGGGGTAGTAGATGCCGGCGGCGACCAGGACGGCCGGCATCGCCGGCGGCCGGGCCTGGCCTAGGGTCATGTCGCGGAAGCGGTAGAACGTGCCCTCGTAGCTGACCTTGTCCTCGGCCCACAGCCGGCGCATCACCTCCAGGCATTCCTCGAACAGCCGGCTGCGGCCCTCGAACAGCCGGTCGGGGTCGAGCGCGGTGTCGTGGCGCAGCGCCGCCAGCGCCGCGAACTGGCGGTGGACCAGGGCCGGGGTGCCGGCGCCGAGGCCGACCCCCATGATGGTGCGGCCCTCCGAGATCGCGTCGAGCGTCGCCCATTGCAGCGCGAGCTGGATGGCGTTGCGCGCCCGCGGCGCCAGGATGCCGGTGCACAGACGCAGCGTCTTGGTCATGCCGGCCACCGCGCTCAGCACCGCGACGGGGTCGTAGGCCGCGACCGTGCGGCGGCCGAACATCGCGTCGTGCACCCAGATGGCGCCGAAGCCCATCGCCTCCGCCTCGCGCGCCGACCGGAACAGGTCGGGCAGCTCGTAGCGCTTACCGGTGATGCCGGTGACGTTGTTGACGGAGACGCCGACGATGAGGTCGTCGCGCAAGCCCATGACGCAGCCCGTGTTCTGTTTCCGGCAGGGTAGGGGGCGGTGCCGCCGGCCGCAAGGCCGCACGATTGACGGCCCGCCGCGATGGGACCAGTTTACCTGCGCCCAACGTCCAGGAGGAAACGATGAGTCTGCGTGCGGTAGCGAAGTCGCCTTCGGTGCGCGACCAGGTCAGCGCGGCGGAGTGGGAGGCGCGGGTCGACCTCGCCGCTGCGTACCGGCTGATGGCGCATTACGGCGTGAACGACCTCACCTACAACCACCTGTCGGCGCGCGTGCCGGACGCGCCCGACCACATCCTGATCAAGCCCTACACGCAGATGTTCGAGGAGGTCACCGCCTCCGGCCTCATCAAGTACGACTTCGACGGCAACCCGGTGCTGGGCGAGCACCCGCGGCTGATCGGCGGCGGGCTGATCATCCATGCCGGCCTGCTGAAGGCGCGGCGCGACGTCAACGCCGTCTTCCACACCCACACCGTCGCCAACATGGGCGTGTCGTCGATGAAGTGCGGCCTGCTGCCGATCAACCAGCACGCCATGCGCTTCTATGGCCGCATCGCCTACCACGACTTCCAGGGCTTCGAGTTCGATCCGGCGATGAGCGGCGTGCTGGAGCGCGACCTCGGCGACAAGACGATCATGATGCTGCGCAACCACGGCTCGCTGATCTGCGGCCGCACCACCGCCGAGGCGTTCGTGCTGCACCACTTCTTCGAGACCGCGTGCAAGGGCCAGATCGCCGCGATGTCGGGCGGCGTCGACAACATCGTGCTGCCGAGCGACGAGGCGTGCGAGTACGCCCGCCAGCAGGCCGACAGCAACGCCGGCAACCTCGCCGGCGGCAAGGACTGGCCGGCGTGCCTTCGCCTGGCCGACAAGCTGGATCCGTCGTTCAGGGACTGAGTGGCGGAGACGCCCCCTCCCCCCAACCCCCTCCCACGAGGGGAGGGGGAGAAGAATAGCCCCCTCCCCTCGTGGGAGGGGGTTGGGGGAGGGGGCGCCAGCCCCAGAGGCGACGTCTATCGGGCGCCCGCCGGCATCATCCCGAACAGCCTGCCGAATCCCGCCACCGGCGCCATCACCCCGGCCATGCGCAGGCAGTGCCACGCCATCGCCTGGTTCGACGTGACGACGGGCCGGCCGAGGTCGCGCTCGATGGTCTCGATCACCTCGGCGGAGCGGATCGCGGTGCAGCTCACGAAATAGGCGTCCGTGTCGTCATCGCGCTGGGCGCAGACGCGGCGGTACCACTCGCCCGGCTCCACCTTCAGCATCGCGCCGCCCTTGCCGGGCAGGTCCATGCCGGTCTCGCTGAGCACCTCGATGCCGTTGGCGTTGAGGAACGCGATCTCGCGGCGGTTGGTCTCGGCATTGTACGGCGTGGTCAGCACCACCTTGCGCACGCCCAATGTGGCGAACGCCGACAGCACGCCGCGCGACGTCGCGGTGGCCGGCACGCCGGTGGCGCGGGTGATGCGCTCGATGATCTCCGCGTCCATGCCCTGGCGGAACATGGTGACGGCGGTGCAGTGGAAGACGATCAGGTCGACGCCCGCGTCGGCTAGCAGGCTCGCCCCTTCCTCCAGCCGTTCCAGCATGCCGTGGACGGAGGCCTCGGTCGAATCGAGCAGGCGCAGCCGCGTGGTGTGGAACGCGACGCCGTCGGGCAGCATGCGGGCGATCTGCGGCTCGGCGGCCGCGTTGGACGACGGCAGCAGCATGCCGATGCGCGCGCGCCAGCTGTACATGGCCGATCCTTCCCGGTCGTTATCGGGCGATCATACCCGATGGCCGCGCTCGCGCGCCTCGGCGATCGCGACCGCGCCGAGCCCGGCCACGATCAGCGCGAGCCCGCCCAGGTTGGTCGCCGTCAGCGCCTCGCCGCGCAGCGCCGCGCCGAACAGCAGTCCGCACACCGGCGTCGCCAGGTAGCCGAACGCGGTGGTGATCGCCGGCAGCGCGCGGTTGATCGCCATCAGCCCCCACACCGTCAGGATCGAGGTGAGGGGGCCGGAATAGACCAGCAGCGGCACCAGCTCCCAGTCCAAGCGCGCGAAAGGCGCCGGCTCGGTCGCCAGCGCCAGCAGGGCGAGAAGGATGGCGGCGATCAGCAGCTGCCACGGCGCCAGCTCGATCGGCGACAGCCGCCACCGCACGGTGCGGATGTGCAGGATCGCCGCCGCCCAGGTGATCGAGGCCATGACCAGCAGGCCGTTGCCGATCACCACCTCCTCGCGCGACCAGTCGAACCCGGCCGGGTTGAACAGCACGGCCAGCCCGCCGATGGCGAGCCCCAGGCCGGCGGCCTTCAGCCGCGTCAGCCGCTCGCCCAGCAGCAGGATCGCCCCCGGCGTCACCCACAGCGGCGTCAGGTAGGCGAGGATCGAGGCGCGCCCCGATTCCACCCACAGGAGGCCGGTGTGGGTGAACGCCGGGTAGAGGCCCATCAGCAGCACGCCGAGGGTGAACAGGATCGGCGCCTCCGACCGCCGCGGCACGCGCAGCCGCCCCGCCCACGCCATGTAGGCCATCAGCACCGCGCAGGCGCTGCCCATCCGCACCGCGCCGAACCAGAACGGCGGCAGGTATTCCAGGCCGTACTTGAATATCGGCCAGCTCAGCCCCCACACCGTGACCAGGCCGATCAGGGTCAGCCCGGCCTGGCGCCCGGTCATCGGCTGCGAGCCGCCGGCGGCGACGGTCGCCATCAGGGCGGCCGGGCGGCGCGCATGCCGCGGATCGAGCGTTCAGCCATCCTGCGCCGCCGCGCCTTCCTGGAAGCAGCGCCGCATCAGCCGGCACCACAGGCCGGGGCAGCGGCCCGGCGCGCGGCACACGGTGGCGCGCGGCGGCGGCGCGGCGGGGGTACGGTCGGATGGGTCCATGGCGCGACGATAGCCGCCCCGGCGTGCCGCGCCAATCGCCGATGCGGCGATGGCGGCATTGACCGCCCGTGCGAATCCTGGGACATACCGCAGGGTTGCGACCGGTCGGGGAGGCTGTTGTGGCGAGGCGCAGGCACGACCGCGTGTTGATCGCCGGCGGCGGCCCGGTGGGGTCGCTGGCGGCGCTGCTGCTGGCGCGGCGCGGCATCCCGGTGACGGTGCTGGAGGCGGAGCCGGAGCTCGTCATCGACTACCGCGCCTCGACCATCCACCCGCCGACCCTCGAGCTCCTGGAGGACTGCGGCGCGACCCGGTTCATGCTCGACAACGGGCTGGTCTGCCCGGTGTGGCAGGTGCGCGACCGCCACGCCGGCCGTGTCGCGGAATTCGACCTGTCGGCACTGAAGGACGACACGCGCTACCCCTACCGGGTGCAGTGCGAGCAGTTCAAGCTGACCGGCTTCCTCTACCGCGAGATCGCCAGGCACGACGGCAGCGCGGTGAAGTTCGGCCATCGCCTGGTCGACATAGCGCTCGATGATGACGGCGTGTCGGCGCGGGTCGAGACGCCCGACGGCGAGGTGACGATCGCGGCGGACTGGCTGATCGGCACGGACGGCGGCCGGTCCACGGTGCGCAAGCTGCTCGGCATCCCGTTCGACGGCCACACTCACCCGGAGCATTTCCTCGTCTCCGGCACGCGCTTCGACTTCAAGGCGGCGATGCCCGACATCTGCTCGGTGAACTACACCGCCGACCCGGTTGAGTGGTACCTGCTGCTGCAGATCCCCGACATGTGGCGGATCATCATGCCGGTCGATCCCAGGGTGGAGGCGCCCGACGCCATCACCGACGGCTACATCCAGAACGCGCTGCAGAACCTGCTGCCGCGCGGCGAGCCCTACGAGATCATCGTGCGCGCGATCTACCGGGTCAGCGCGCGGGTCGCCGCGTCGTACCGCCGGGGCCGCGCGTTCATCGCTGGCGATGCGGCGCACATCAACAACCCGCTCGGCGGCATGGGCCTCAACGGCGGGCTGCACGATGCGATCAGCCTGACCGACCGTCTCGCCAAGGTGTGGCACGGCGAGGCCGACGACAGCCTGCTCGACGGCTACGAGCCGCAGCGCCGGCCGGAGGCGATCAACGCCATCAACGCGATCACCGAGCGCAACAAGAAGCTGATGGAGGAGCGCGACCCCGCCGTGCGCGCCCGCAACCTCGACGC
>JBFWQM010000248.1:0-7585 GCA_050249455.1 Rhodospirillaceae bacterium
TAGGACGGCGCCGGCATGACCAGGATCTCGTCGGAATAGGCGGCGAGCGTCGCCAGCATCTTGGCGCCGCGCACCACGATGCCGGCATCGGTCTCGCGCACCGCCTTGACGGCGAGGTCCTTGGCCTGCGCCGCGATGTTGCGCGACCGGTCGACCTGCGGGTCGGTCAGCGAGTGGGTGGCGACCAGGTCGCCCTCGCGCAGCCGCTCGTAGAACGCGCGCACGTTGCCCGCGCGCTCCGGCCCGAACGCGTCGGCCGCCGAGGCGAAGCTCGACACCATGACGTTGAGGAAATCGGGCGCGCGGCCGAACATGCCGAGCGTGTGGTCGTGCCAGCGCTTGACCATGGCGCGCCGCAGGCGCAGGTCGTCGAGCGTCCGCGGCTCGATGAAGGAGAGGCCGACCCGGTCGCCGGTGGTCGGCGACTCGTAGGTCATCGTGTCCGTCAGCGCCGGGTCGTGCTGCATGTCGTAGAGCCCGGCAAGCGTGCGCGCGCCACCGGCCAGCCGTCGGTCGCGGGTGACGTCGGCGACCCGCTCGCCGTCGATGTAGAACTGGCGGCCGTCCCGCAGACCGTCCAAGACCTGTGCGCCGGTTCTGATGCCCACGCTGCGCCCTCCCGCGCGTCGATCGCGCCCGCGGACGATACACGAGCGCCGGTCGGCCGGCATCAGCAGACCGGCTCCTAGCGCGCGCCGGCCGCCGTCAGGATGCCGGCGACCGTGTCCTGGCCGCGGCGGCGCGCGTGCCCGAGCGGAGTGACGCCGTCGCGGTCGGGCCGGTTCGGGTCGGCGCCGGCGGCGAGCAGCAGGCGCACGATCTCCGCGTGGCGCGGGCCGCCGTCGCCCAGGATCACCGCCTCCAGGAGCGCAGTCCAGCCCAGGTTGTTGACGTGGTCGACCGCGACGCCGGCCGCGATCAGCGCGCGCACGGTCTCGACGTGGCCGCGCTCGGCGGCGGGGATCAGCGCGGTGCCGCCGAACCGGTTGACGCTCTTCAGGTCGGCGCCGCGCGCCAATGTCAGCTTGAGGATCTCCAGGTGGCCGCGCGCGCCGGCGTAGAGATAGGGGCTGTCATGGATCGAGTCCTTGGCGTTGACGTCGGCGCCGGCGGCGATCAGCGCCGCGGCGACGGCGGCGTGGTCGGCGTGCGTCGCGGCCAGCAGCGCCGTGCGCCCGCCGCCGTCGCGCGCATCGACCGCGGCGCCGGCCGCCAGCAGCCGACGCACAGAGGCGAGGTCGCCGCGCCCGGCCGCCTCGACCAGCGGCGGCGTCCCCTGCCCGCGCGCGCCGGCCGCCGCCACTGCGGTCAGCCCGAGCGCCAGCACGGCACGGCGGCCGATCCGGCTCAGCATCGGTTCAGGCGTGGCGCGCCGGCGTCGGTCATCGCCTCGCCGTGGACCACGCCGCCGATGCCGGCCCAGTAGGCCGCCGCCTCGCACATCGGGCACGGCCGCGACGAGGAATAGAGCACGCACCCGGACAAGTCGCGCCCGCCCAGACGCCGCGCCGCGTCGCGGATCGCCTCCATCTCCGCATGCGCCGTGGGATCGCCGTCGACGACCACCCGGCTCGGCGCTTCCCCCACGATGCGTCCGTCGTGCACCACGACGGCGCCGTAAGGCTGGTCGCCGGCCGCCTGCGCCGCCATGCGCAACGCAAACGCGCGGTCGATGAAGGCGCGCGCGGCGGGGTCCTGCGCGGACACCGGAGCCGGCCGCAGGGCCGCGGCGGCGCCGGCCGCGGCCGAAAGGCCGAGCCAGCCGCGGCGCGACAAGGACTGCATCGCGGCCGGGCGCCCTACTCCGCCGCCGTCGCGGCCGGCGCCTTTCCTGCCAGCATGGCGACCAGCTCGTCGGTGGAGCGGATGTCGCCGAAGGTGGCGAGGAACTTGCCGAGGGTGTGGTTGTGCAGCGCGTCGGTGCCGTCGGCGTTGCCGTCGGTCACCATGACGGTGCGGAAGCCCCACATGCTGGCGTCGCGGGCTGTGGATTCGCAGCACGTGCTGGTCGCGGTGCCGGTGATCAGAAGGGTGTCGATGCCGCGCGTCGCCAGCAGTTCCGACAGCGGCGACGGGTACGGGATGAACGCGGAGTAGCGGTACTTGATCGCGACCGCGTCGGCCGGGTCGACCGCGCAGGTGTGATAGATCGGATAGCCGGCGCCGCCCTGCGCGAGCAGGGTCACGCGCTTGTTCCACACCTCCTCGCTGTTCGACTCGCGGCGGTTGGCCCAGGCGTCGGGCGTCTCCGGCCGGTCGGTCTGCACCCACACCACGAGGCCGCCGGCCGCCCGCGTCGCCGCCGCCAGCCGGTTGATGTTGGGCACGATCGTCTTTGCCAGCGGCACGCAGGACGGCATCCCGTCGGCGACGAAGAAGTCCTGCATGTCGACCACCACCAGCGCGGTCTTCGCCGGCTCGATCTTCTCGTAGGCGTTGAGCCGCCCGGCGCGGATCTTGCGCGCGCGGTCGAGGAAGAAGGGGTCGATCTCGATCTTGTGCATGGCGGGCTCCTGTCGCTCGGTCCGGCCAGCTTGCACCGGCCGGCGCGGGTTGGCAAACGGCGTCAGCCGGCGCGGCGGCCCGGCGCGGCGGCGCGCGCCGCCTCGTCCGCCAGCAGGCGGTCGTACAGCCGGCGCACCTGGAGAACGCCGGCGTCGGCGTTGATGTCGGTGAACGGCGCGCCGTTGAGGCGCTTCTGCTGGCCCTCGATGATGGTCAGGTCTTCGTTGAACGCCTTGATCGACTGCTCCAGCAGCACCTGCTCCTGGTCGCGGTTCACTTGGGCGCCGTCGTGCGCGCTGGTCCAGAAGTAGTGCGTGGTGGTCGCCGTCTCTGGCGTCACCAAATGCAGGCTGTGGCGGTCGAGGATCACGCCGTCGCGCCGGCCCTCGCGGACGCCGGTGCCGGCGATCGCCGAGCCGACGTGCAGCCAGACATTGCCGGGCGGCGTGTACTCGATCTCCTGCCAGCGGTCGACGTTGACCGCCTTGCCGGTCGCCTGCACGTGCGCCGGCGCGGGCGGGATGTCGTGCATCCAGCGGATCACCCGCACGTTCTCGCCGACCCGCTCGTTGCGCAGGTCGGCGTTCTCCGCGACGCCGGCCGCGCCGATCGTGGTCGCGTGCGCGAACTCCAGGTGCGACAGGTCCATCAGGTTGTCGACCAGCAGGCGGAAGTCGCAGCGCGCGTAGAATTTCGCGAAGATCGCCCGCCAGCCGGGCTGCGCGCCGTAGGGGAAGTCGTAGCACGTCACCGGGTCGGCCAGCGCCGGCGCGCCCATCCAGACGAAGGCCAGGCCGAAGCGCTCGATCGTCGGATAGCTGCGCACGCCGGCGCCGGGCGGCACGCGCGTCTGGTTGGGCACCCGCACGCAGGTGCCGGCCGGATCGAAGGTCAGCCCGTGATAGCCGCAGCGCAGGTCGTTGCCCACCACCACGCCGAGCGACAGCGGCGCCTGGCGGTGGCAGCAGCGGTCCTCCAGCGCCACCGCTCGCCCGTCCGCGGCGCGGTACAGCACCACCGGCTCGTCGAGCAAGGTGCGCGCGAGCGGCCGGTCGCCGAGCTCGTCGGACAAGGCAGCGGCGTACCAGCGGTTCTTCAGGAACATCGGTATGGCCTCGCCATCAACTCACATTGTCCAACGACCGTAGGGGCGGGTTTCAAACCCGCCCACTCTTTACTTTGACACGCGCCGGTTCCCGCCTCGGCATCGCGGGCGGGTTTGAAACCCGCCCCTACGGAATGTCGGTGCATCGTCACAAGTTCGCCAAAGCGGGCATGACCTCCTTCGTGAACAGCTCGAGCGAGCGCATCTCCTGCTCGTGGCTGAAGGTGCCCCAGGCGATCTGCAGGATCAGGTAGTTGAACCCGACGTCGGCGATCTGCGCCGCGAGCGCCTTGCGCACGGTGTCGGGCGTGCCGACCACGACCTGGCCCAGGTGATGGGCCTCCTCGTAGGTCGGGATGATCATGCCGGTCTGCGGCTGCGAGCCATGGCGCACCCAAAGCGCGGCAAGGCTGGCATACCAGTGCTCGTAGGCCGGCCTGGCATATCGCTCGGCCTCGGCGTCGCTGTCGGCGATGAAGATGTGGCGCCCGACGCCGATGAAGGGCGTGTCCACCGGCGAGCCCTGGCGGTGCGCGTTGCCGCGCGTCTCCTCCCACAGCCGGGCGAAGCTGTGGCACAGGCCCTTGATCCGCTCCGTGCCGCCCAGGGTGGTGAAGTGCATGCCGCGCTCGGCGCAGAACTTCGCGCCGGCCTCGTTGGCAACGCCGTACCACAGCGGCGGATGCGGCTTCTGCAGCGGGTGCAACTCCACCGGCATGTCGCGCACGGTGTACCACTTGCCCTGGTGCTCGAGGTGGTCGGCCTGCAGCCCGCGCAGGATCAGGCCGAGCGATTCCTCGAACATCTCGCGGGTGTCCTTGGGGTCGAGGCCGTAGCAGCCGACCTCGTAGGGCGACACGCCGCGCCCGACGCCGAAGTCGAGCCGTCCGCCCGACAGGTTGTCGAGCATGCAGATCTCCTCGATCAGCCGCACCGGGTGGTAGAGCGGCAGGAGGTAGACCAGCGGCCCGAAGCGCAGGGTCTTCGTCTCGCGCGCCACCGCGGATAGGAAAAGGTTGGGCGACGGCGCCATGCCGAGCGGCGTGCCGTGATGTTCCGCCACGTGGTAGCTGTAGAAGCCCGCCGCCTCGACTGCCCGGACGTATTCGAGCCGGTCGTCGTAGAACTTCCTCAGCGGCTCGCTGCGCTGGTCCAGGTGGTCGAAGATGCCGAACTTCATCGCCTCGCCGTCTCCCTGCTGCCGCCCGGCCGTCGCCGCCGGGTCGCGCGACAGGGTAGCCCATGACCGTCGCGCCCGGCCAGCGCCCTGCCGCCGCACGGCGCGATGACGGCCGGCGGCGCCTGGGAGGTGTTCCGCGCCTTCCTCACCCTCGGGCTGACCAGCTTCGGCGGGCCGCTCGCCCATCTCGGCTATTTCCGCACCGAGTTCGTCGAGCGGCGCAAATGGCTGGACGAGACGGCGTATGCCGACATCGTGGCGCTGTGCCAGTTCCTGCCCGGCCCGGCGAGCAGCCAGGTCGGCCTGTCGATCGGTCTCCTGCGCGCCGGGATGGCGGGCGCGGCGGCGGCCTGGGTCGGGTTCACCGCACCGTCGGCGATCGCGATGATCCTGTTCGCCTACGGCGTGACGGCAGCGGGCGACCTGTCGAGCGCGGCATGGCTGCATGGGCTCAAGATCGTCGCGGTCGCGGTGGTCGCGCAGGCGGTGTGGGGCATGGCGAAGACGCTGTGCCCCGACCGGGCGCGCGCCAGCCTCGCCGTCGCCGCCGCGATCCTGGTGCTCGCGGTGCCGACGGCATGGGGCCAGGTCGGGGCGATCGCGGCCGGCGGGCTGGCCGGCTGGCTCGCGCTGGGCAGCGGGGCCGCGGCGCCGGGCCACCCGCTGGCGCTGACGGTGGGCCGCGGCACGGCATTGACGGCGCTGGCGATATTCTTCGCGCTCCTGGTCGGGCTGCCGATCCTCGCGGCCGCGACCGGCGAGTACTCGATCCAGCTCGTCGACGGCTTCTACCGCACCGGGTCGCTGGTGTTCGGCGGCGGCCACGTCGTGCTGCCGCTGATCCAGGCCGAGGTCGTGCCGCCCGGCTGGATCGGCAACGACGCCTTCCTGGCCGGCTACGGCGCGGCGCAGGCGTTGCCGGGGCCGCTGTTCACCTTCGCCGCCTATCTCGGCGCGGCGATGGGGCCGCAGCCGTCGGGCTGGCCGGGCGGCCTGATCTGCCTCCTCGCCGTGTTCGCGCCCTCGCTCCTGCTGGTGGTCGGGACGCTGCCGTTCTGGGAGGCGCTGCGGGGCCGGGCGGCGGTGCAGTCCGCCCTGCGCGGGGTCAACGCCGCGGTGGTCGGCCTGCTGCTCGCCGCGCTCTACACCCCGGTGTGGACCAGCGCGATCGGCGCGCCGGCGGATTTCGCGATCGGCGCGGTCGCCTTCCTGCTGCTGGTGTTCTGGCGCGCGCCGCCGTGGCTGGTGGTCGTCCTGGGCGCCGCGGCGGCGCAGGGACTGGCGGCGGTTTGACAGGCGGTCCGGCGCTCCGATACCGTCAATTCCCGCAACAGGGAAACCCCGCCGCACGGGAGCAACGACGATCATGGACACCGGCCTGCAGCCGCACCGCGAACTGCCGATCCGCGAGATCAATACCGGCACCGACACGCGCGACATCCTGGCGCGCGCAAAGCAGCAGTCGATCGAGCGCGGCTACGACCGCTTCACCATCGTCGACATCGACTCGCACCACACCGAGACCGGGTCGTGGAACGAGATCCTGGAATATCTCGACAGCGACGTGCTGCGCTACACGGCCAAGAGCTTCGAGGACTGGGGCGGCAAGTTCCCCGGGCTGGTGCACTCCAATCCCGGCCTGCGCTACCAGGACGTCGGCGGCCGCATCCCGCACCAGCAGAAGCTGGGCGAGATCGTCGAGGACACCTCCGTCCCGCGTGACGTCACGCTGGCGCGCCGCGCGATGGAGGCGATGGGCGTCGACTACAACATCCAGTTCCCGACCCCGTTCCTGCTGTTCGGCCAGCATCCGCAGCCAGAGGTCGCCGAGCAGCTCTCGTTCGCGTACAACCGCTGGCTCACGAAGAAGATCTTGCCCGCCGACAAGTTCATCAAGGCGTTCATTTACCTGCCGTTCAGCGACCCAGCGCTGTCGCTGAAGACGGTGGAGGAATTCGCCGGCTGCGACGGCGTGGTCGGCTTCATGGTGACCAGCGGCCACCAGCGGCGGGTCTACCACAACTCCTATGCGCCGCTGTGGCGCGCGATCGAGGAGAGCGGCAAGGCGCTGGGCTTCCACGCCGGCCACAACTGGGCCGACGGCTCGATCTCGCTGACCAACACGTTCATGGGCATGCACGCGCTCAGCTTCGTCCACTGCAACATCGTGCACATGACGAACTGGGTGCTGAACGGCATGCCGGAACGCTTCCCCAGGATCAAGACGGTGTGGATCGAGTCGGGGCTCGCCTGGGTGCCCTATTTGATGCAGCGGCTCGACAACGAGTACATGATGCGCTCGTCGGAGGCGCCGCTGCTGAAGAAGCGGCCGAGCGACTACATGCGCGAGATGTTCTACTCGTGCCAGCCGATGGAGATGACCGACATGGATCTCCTGAAGGCGACGTTCAAGGCGATCAACGCCGAGACGCAGCTCCTCTACTGCTCCGACTGGCCGCACTGGGACTTCGACCTGCCGAGCGTGATCTACGACCTGCCGTTCCTGTCGGAGCGCGCCAAGCGCAACATCCTGGGCAAGAACGCCTGCGACCTGTTCGGGTTGACCTACACGGAGAAGGATTCGCCGAAGGCGTGAGCGGCGGGCAGCCGGGGGCGTCGTCACCCCCTCCCAACCCTCCCCCGTCGAGGGGGAGGGCTCCCGCTCCCCCTCCCCACGCGGGAGGGGGGTGGGGGGAGGGGGCCGCGCATCCAGCTTCCGACAAAAAACCGCTATGATCCCCCCAATCACCGGGGGGACATCGCCGATGCGCCGCACGCTCCTCGCCGCCCAGGCC
>JBFWQM010000249.1:0-7514 GCA_050249455.1 Rhodospirillaceae bacterium
ACGTCATGTCGGAATGCCAGGTTTCGCCGAACGCGCTGGTCGAGGCCTCGTCGGCGCGCAGCTCCTGGACGATCGCGGTCTTCGAGTCCGCCTCGTGCGAGATCGGCGGGCCATAGGGCTCGCCGAAACGGCCGGCGAAGGCGATGTACGCCTCGTGATCCAGATGCTGGTCGGGAAAGGCCAGCACCTTGTGCTCCATCCACGCGTCGTGGACGGTCTTGAACGTGTCGTCGTCAAGCGGCTGCGACAGGTCCAGCCCGTGAACCTTCGCCCCGAAGATGGGCGATATCTTTTCGATCGAGATCGAATTCTTGCGCAAGGTCAACCCGCTCCGACAATGGGATTGCTGGCGGCGGCTGAAGGGTACATGCGCCCGATCCGCGTTGGAAAGTTCGAATTCCGTCCCGGGTGGCGGCAATCGCGGTTCGGGTTGCTCTTGCCAGGTTTCACCCTTGCCTTCAATCTTGCCGCGAAAAGCCGGTCTTGCCGCGAATGTCGGTTGGCTTCAGGGAGTCTCGAGATGCCGGAGGATCATCTGGCCCAGGCGGATTCGGGAATCGCCTACGGGCGTCAGCGGAAAGGCTACGATCCCGACCTCGTCGAAGTGGGGCCCGGCACGCCGTGCGGCGAGTTCATGCGGCGATACTGGCATCCGGTGGACATCTCGGCCCGGCTGAAAGAGCGTCCCAAGCAAATCCGCATCCTCGGCGAGGATCTGATCCTCTTCCGGGACAAGAGCGGCCGTCCCGGACTTATCACCCCGCGATGCGCCCACCGCGGCGCGCCGATGTCCTACGCCAAGGTGGAGGAGCAAGGCATCCGGTGCCCGTACCACGGCTGGCTGTTCGACGTCGAGGGCCGCTGCCTCAACCAACCCTGCGAACCGGACGGCGGGCGGGCCCGCGATCGCGTACGGCAACCCTGGTATCCCGTCCAGGAGCAATACGGCCTGGTGTTCGCCTATCTCGGCCCGCCGGGGAAGAAGCCGGTCCTGCCGCGCTGGGACGCGTTCGAGAATCTCGGTTCGGACGAGAAGATCGTCCCCGACGCCGCCGCATTCAGCGTCGGCGGCGACGAGACGGCCGAGCTGATTCCCTGGGCGTGGATGCAGGATTGGGAGAACACAATGGACCCCCATCACGTGGTGATCCTGCACACCAGCTTCAGCGGCGCGCAGTTCACGCCTGCGATGGCCATCATGCCCGACGTGACCTGGGAGCCGACCGAACTCGGCATGCGCTACGTCGCCTACCGCAAGCTGCCGGACGGCCGCGAGGTCGATCGGGTCACCAACGTGATCTTTCCCAATATCCGGAGCGTTCCCAATGTCGCCTTGACGCACGGCGTGGCGGAAAGCCTGGGCTGGCTGGTTCCCATCGACGATCGCAGCCACCGGACGTTTCACATCACGCGGATGCCGAAAGCGTTCAACGGCGTGCCGATGGTTACGGCGCCGGCATGGCCGGACGGCAAGAAGTGGTCGGAAATGACGGAGGAAGAGCACTGGGTCACGCCGGGCGACTGGGAGATCCAGTCCGGCCTCGGCGAAGACGGGATAACGCTGCATGGCGAGGAATTCCTGGCAACCAGCGACCGCGGCGTCGTCATGAGCCGCCGTCTGCTCAAGAGACAGATAAAGGTGGTCCAGGACGGGGGTGATCCGATCGGGGTTTCCTTCGATCCCGATGCGCCGCCCAGCATCGTCGGGTCGGGCAACTTCTACCGAGACATGCCGCGCGGGCAGAGAGCCGTCGCCGCGATGAAGGCGCCTTCGGCGTTTTGAACTTTAGACAAGAGCCCGGAGGCCACCCGTGGTGAAGCAGCTGGATCCCAGCCGACCGATATCCGGCACCTACGTGTTCGACGGCCGGCTCTCGCGCAAAGGGTACAGGATCAACAAGCTTTGCATTTCGCTGACCAGCGATGCGACGCGCCAGGAATTCAAGGCGGACGAGGAAGCCTATATGGCGAAATACGGGCTGACGGAGGCCGAAAAGGATCTCGTCCGCCGGCGTGACTTTCTCGGGCTCATCGCGGCGGGCGGCAACATCTACATGCTGCTGAAGCTCGGTGCCGCGACCGGAAACGGCCTCTATGCGATGGGGGCGCAGCAGCGCGGCGAGACGCTCCAGCAGTTTCTCGCGACACGCAATGTTTCGGGGGCGGTGTGAGATGGCGCGTATCGTCGCGGGGATCGGCACATCCCATGTCCCGTCCGTGGGCGTCGCCTACGACCGCGGCAAGATGCGGGACCCGGAATGGAAGCCGCTGTCCGACGCGTTCGTGCCGGTGCGCGCTTGGCTCCAGGAATTGAAACCCGACGTCGCCATCATCGTCTACAACGACCACGGCGCCGATTTCTTCTTCGACAAATATCCGACTTTCGCGGTCGGTGCCGCCGAGAGCTACGCCATCGCCGACGAAGGCTTCGGCGTCCGTCCGCTGCCGCCGCTGCGGGGCGATGCCGATTTCTCGTGGCACCTGTGCGAGTCGCTCGTCTACGACGAGTTCGACATCACGGTGTGCCAGGAGATGGCGCTGGAGCACGGCTTCCTGGTGCCGATGAATCTCTGCTTTCCGCACGATCCGGATTGGCCGGTCGCCGTCGTCCCGGTGCAGGTCAACGTGGTGCAGCATCCGCTGCCGACGGCGCAGCGCTGCTACCGGCTGGGCCAGGCCATCCGCCGCGCCGTCGAGTCCTACGGCCGCGACCTGCGTGTCGCCATTGCCGGGACCGGCGGCATGTCGCATCAGCTCAACGGGCCGCGGTTCGGTCACATGAACGAGAAGTTCGATCTGGATTTTCTCGACCGGCTCGAACGCGATCCGGACTCGCTCTGTCGGATGACCCATCAAACGTTGATGGAGGAAGCCGGCGCCGAGGCGGTCGAACTCATCATGTGGCTCACCATGCGCGGCGCCATGGGTTCGAACAGCCGGCGCATCCACAAGAACTATTATGCCCCGATGACGACGGGGATGGGCATGATCACATTCGAGGACTGACCCAACGCGGCCGCTCGGTAGGCGGCCGCCGACGGTCGCCTCTGGGGTGCGGGCGCGCACGCACGCTTGACCGTCGCCATTTCGGACGGCGGTATGGATGCGGGCCGCCGGCCGAAGGCGCCCAACGCGGCAACCGCGATGGGGAGTTGCCCGGGGGGACGGAGGCTCAAATCGCGCCTTCTGCCACGTCGCCCTCCGCGGCGGCCTCGCCCCGGCGCCTCGGTGCCGCGCCTCGGGGCGCCGTCTTTCGGCGCGTCGCTAGACGCGCGGTGTCCGACGGCAGCTCGCCAAAAATCCTCCGGTAGGCGCCGGCAAACGCGCTGAGATGGAAGAAGCCCCATTCCATCGCGACGGTCGTCACCGTCGCGCGGCCGCCGGTGGCCTGGCTGAGATCCCGCCTGGCGCCGTTGAGACGCATGAGGCGCAGGCAGCGGCTCGCGCCCCGGTTGTATACGTCGCGGAAGGCGTATTCCAGCAGGCGCTCGCTCGCCCCGGCCGCGCGGCTGAGCTCCGGAATGCGCAGGCTCTCGCACGGGTCCGCGGCCGCGAACGCTTCCGCCCGCTGAACGAGGGCGAAGCGACGGGCCCGGACGCCGCCGGGGCCGGGCAGGGGGGCGGATGCCGTTAAGGCGTCGCGCGCGACGCCCGCCAGCGCCTCGACCAGCCGGGCGACCTGCCGTTCGGTTCCGCCGGCTTCGGCAAGCGACACAAGGTGCCCGACCTGCCTGCGCAGCGCGGACGCCGCTTCGCTTCGCAGGCCGCGCGGCGGAATGGCCGCCATGCCGGCGATGCCGGCGTTTTCCGCGGCGCCCCTCGTCGGGAACCACACGACGAGCCACTCGGAGCCGGCCGGGAGGTAAGCCCGGACCGCGGTCCCGGCGACGAGGCCCTCGACGGTGTCGCCCCTATGCTCGATGCCCGGTCCGGTCCAGCGCCGACCCGGGCCGGAGAGGAAGCTGTACGCATTCTCTCGCCGGGTCCAGACGCCCTGCACCGCCACGCTGGCCGGGTAACGCAAGTAGTCGAGGCACAGATGGCCGCTGCGGAGGCGGACATGGCACCCCGCCAGGCTGGCGGGCTCCAGCACGCAATGGGCGATGGCCGCCCCCTCGATCGCCGCGTCCAGTTCGCCGAACGCCGGTTCCGCCCGGTATTCCAGCCGCGCGGTCACCGGCGTCCCCGCAACGTGCCGTTCCGCCGGCCGGCCCGTGTCCTGCCAGGTCAACGATTCCATGTGATCCCCCGCCTTCTTGCGTTTGGAGCGCGTCGAGGAGGGGAGCCCTACGCCGTGGCGGGACCGTCCGGCAGTACGTTACGGTAAGCCGTGTGTTAACGACATTAAGTATCTGATTTTAGAAAGGATTATTGGCCGTTACCGAGCGTATCATGCCGGTAGCGCAGCGCGATTGGCATGCCGGCGGCGGCTCAGGCGATGGTGTCGAGGTAGGCCTTGAGTTCCGCGCCGAGCTCTTCGACCAGGTTGCGATACTCCAGGGCCCGCTCGGGCGCCGGCTCGCTCTGGGCGCGCCAGTAACGCAGCGCGCGGGAGGCCTCCGCGAGGTCTTCGCAAATCTGCCGCAACGCCTCGTCGGCGTCATAGAACCGTTCGGCCTTGGCCAGATCCTGGGGAAAATGCGCGCTCAGCCAGGCGCGCACGTCGTCGGCGGGCAACTCTGCCATCGTCAATGCCCCTGTACGGGGATCGTCCCGGGCCGGGCCGGCGGCGTGGTCCCGCCATCCGCTCCGCGCGAGCTACAGCACCAGGTTGCGCCGTTTCCTATGACCATGCCGGCTCTCATGCCGCCCAATACCGCGCAGGGAGCCGCCGCCGGAGTTCTCCGGTCGGGGCCGGACCGCATCGCGGGCGACCGGCTGGCCCTGAGTCGCGTTCACCCTGCCGCGGCGAGCGCCGATCAACTAGCGTCTTTCCGCAATAGGAGAGGGGGCACGTGACCGGGTGTGGAACTTGACGTTGCGCAACCCATTGGTGAATGCTTCCGCCAGTTCCCCGAAGGTGCGAATGCACGGGCCGCCAAACAAATGCCGAACCAGGAAGCCTCCGGCGCCGTGCTGCAGCCGTCCGGCGAGCAAGACCCCGCCCGCGAAGAGATTTCGGTCGCCCTCAACCGCGTCCTGACCGACAGCCGCTTCCGGGCCAGCGCGCGCCGCCGCAGCTTCCTGCGCTACCTGGTCGAGCAGACGCTCGCCGGCGAGGGCGCCCGCCTGAAGGCCTACACGATCGCGACCACGGTGTTCGGCCGCGGCAAGGACTTCGACCCCCAGACCGACCCGATCGTCCGGCTGGAAGCCATGCGGCTGCGCCGAGACCTCGAGCAGTACTACCTGACGGCGGGACAAAGCGAAGAGCTGCGCTTCGCGATCCCCAAGGGCAGCTACGTCCCGACCTTCGCGCGGCATGCAGCGGACGTCGCCGTCCCACAACCCATGGCTGAAGAGGGCGAATTCCTGGATTTGGCCCCCGCACCGTCAGGCGCCGCCGTGGCATGGCCGCGGCTTCATCGACGGCTCGCGGCGGCCCTTTCGATCGTCGTGCTGATCGCCGCCCTCGCCGGCGCGTGGTCGGGCGCCGGGTTTCGCCTCGGCCCCGTTGCTCCGGAGAATGCCGCAGCGGCGCGACCGCGCGTCATCGTCACGCAGTTCACCGGCCAGGACATCGCCCCGGGCCGCGGCCACCTGGCTCGCGGCATCACGGAAGACCTGCTCAGCAATCTCAGCCGGTTCCTGGGCCTGCGCGTGGTGTGGAGCGACGGCAGCGGCCCCATTCCCGGCGGACCGATGTCGAAAGGGGACTATGTCCTGCAGGGGAGCGTCCGGCAGCACGGAGACCAGATCCGCGTCGCCGTGCAGCTTTTGGAGCGCGCGACGACGACCGTCGTCTGGGCCGATCACTACGACCACGTGCTGGTGCCCACCGATCTGTATGCATTCATCGACAACACCGCGCGTCGCGTCGCCGCCACCATCGGCAGCCAGCACGGCATCATCGCCCAGCTCGGCGTCGCCGCGGCGCAGCGCAAGGCGCCCGAAAGCCTTTCCTCCTACGAGTGCGTGCTGCGCGCCTACGAGCTGCAGCGCACGATGATCGCCGAACAGCACTCGGCAATCCGGGGCTGCCTCGAGCAGGCCGTCACCGTCGACCCGACCTACAGCGACGCGTGGGCGCTCCTTTCCTGGGCCTACGGGCAGGAGCAGCGGTTCGAGATCAACCTGCGTCCGCATCTGTACGATGCGGGGAAGAGGTCGCTCGAGGCGGCGCAGCGTGCGGTCGAGGTCGCCAGCGAAAACCCGGTCAGCCATCTTGCGCTTGCGATCGCGCATTTCGACAACCACGAGGTCGAGAAGTTCAGGGCGGCTGCACAGATGGCGCTTCAGCTCAACCCGAACAATCCCTTGCTGCTGAGTCACGTCGGCCTGCGGACCGCCCTGAGCGGCGACTGGGACCGCGGCATTCCAATGCTGCGGGAAGCGTTGGCGCTGAACCTCAACCACCCGACCTTCGCCTACCTTGCATTCAGCCTCTACCACTACAACCGCGGCGAATACGACGACGCCGTGCGCGAGGTGCTGCGATCGAGTGTCCTGGGCAATTTCTGGCCGCCGGCCATCGAGGCGATGTCCTTCGCCATGCTCGGGCGCGAACTGGAAGCGCGGGAGTCGGCCGCGCGGCTGCTCGCGTTCAAGCCGGATTTTCCCAGCCGGTTCCGGCAACTGGTCGGATACTGGAACCTGCCCCCTGCGCTGATCGAAGCCATGGCCGAAGGCCTGCGCCGCGCAGGCGTGACGGTGCAGTAACCGGCCGCACGGTCCGTCGACGGGGACGCCGTCCGCGCGCAGAAGGCGGCGGTCTCCGATGGTCCCGTGCGCCGGCTCAGGGTTTGCGTGTTTGCGATAGTCCACGCCGCGCGTTCGGGAGACGGTCTGCCCCGAACACACGGAGCGGACGATGAGACACCGGACCCGGTCGGCGGCGACCTACCTCATTGTGCTGGGCGCGCTGACCGCAGCTGTTCCCGCGGGCGCCAGGGCGGGCGAGATCGGCCACTACGCGCCGGGCGCGCTCAACGTGCGCGACTTCTTCGTTCCGGCGCCGGGGCTCTATGCCTCGATCTACAACATCTACTACAGCGCCGACACCCGCAACGACCGGAACGGCAACAAGGCCGACACGGTGACGATCAATCCGGGCCCCGGCCCGGGGGTCACCCTGCAGCGCGAGATCGACGTCGATGTCTATACGCTCGCCCCGGCGCTCGCCTGGGTGACGCCGTGGGAGATCGCCGGCGTGCGCTACGCCGCGATGATCATGCCGATGTTCGGCAACCCCAGCGTCGGCGCGTCGCTGAGCGCGCAGACGGGGGCGGGCCTGAGCGTCGATAACAATTCGCAGTTCGGGCTGGGCGATCTCTACGTGCAGCCGGTGTGGCTCGGCCTCACGCGCACGCACTGGGATTTCGCGTTCGCCTACGGCTTCTATGCGCCGGTGGGCG
>JBFWQM010000250.1:0-7504 GCA_050249455.1 Rhodospirillaceae bacterium
AAAGACGGGGTTTGGCTCCGCCCCCCGGCCCCCGCGCACCCTCCAGCGTCCACCCTCACCGCACCGCGTAGTCCAGCGGGAGCGCCGTGGTGTATTTGATCTGCTCCATCGCGAAGCTGGACGAGACGTCGGTCAGGGTGACCTTCTCGATCAGGCGCTTGTAGAAGCAGTCGTAGGCGGCGATGTCGGGGACGACGACGCGCATCAGGTAATCGACCTCGCCCGACATGCGGTAGAACTCCGCCACCTCGGGGAATTCCATCACCGCCTCGGCGAAGGTCTGCAGCCATTCCCGGCTGTGCTGGCTGGTCTTGACCGAGACGAACACCGTCACCCCGACGTTGAGCTTTGCCGCGTCGAGCAGCGCCACCTTGGCGCGGATGACGCCCGCCTCCTCCAGCTTCTGGATGCGCCGCCAGCACGGGGTCGAGGACAGCCCGACCTGCCTGGTGATCTCCGACAGCGGCATCGTCGCGTCCTGCTGCAGGCAGGCCAGGATCTTGCGGTCGTAGTCGTCCATCGTGCCACCCCATAGGCAGGCGATCTGGACGACTATTTTCCGGAAACCAGCAGAATCCTAGGAAATTTAACCTGGTTTCGGCAATCTCATCGGACAATCCGGAAAAATTTGGCGCGAGCGGGTCCGGTCACCCCGTCGGGCCGTCCACCTCGGGGCCGGGGATGCGGTACACCGGCCTGCCGCGGCGCCCAGCGGCGAGCGACAGCCGCGGCCGGGTTCCGGACCACGCGAGCTGCAGCCCGCCAAGCCGCAATGCGGTCACCGTCCCCAGCGGCCGCGCGTCGAGCCGGGCGTGCGCCGTCTGCGACCCGGCGTTGAAGGCGGAGATGCGGCTGACCGACCAGCGGATGCCGCGGGCGCGCATCAGCGCGTTCGCCTCGTCCCACAGCCGGGCGAAGGCGAGCCCGGTGCGGTGCGCCGGATCGACCCAGACGTCGAAGTCCCACGCCGCGGCCGCCGGATCGGGGACGAAGCGCGCGGCGATCTCGTCTTCCTCGAACCCGTCGAAGGCGAGCCACAGGCAGCCGATGGCGACGCCGTCGCGGAACGCGCCCAGGCACGTCGCGCCCTGGCCGAAGCGCCAGGCGAGAACGTCGGGCCCGATCGGCAGCTGCGCGAACGCGGGGTCGCCGGGTTCCAGCGGCCGCACCGCGATCGACTTGCCGCGGCCGGGCGGCAGCAGCGGCGCCGCGCGCACCGGCTGCGCGACGATCACGTAGCGGTAGAGCCTGAGCCGCGGCGAGACGGCGGCCAGCGCGCGGTCGAGCGAATAGAGCGTCCCGTTGACCGGGCCGAGCGCGGCGAGGTTGGCGCGGAACCGCTGGAACACGATGGAGGGCCGCCTGTTGGTCGTTCGCCGTATAGGCTTTGTTCAGGGTTCGGTAAAAGACTATAAATCCCCCGCCGATGCCGGCGGCTGTTTGTATCCGCCGCTTGTGGCGGCCAGCGTTCCCGGATTTGCCCGATCATGAGCACCCTCGACAGCGTCAAGCGCGTCCTGCGCGACACCCTGCAGCTCGGCGACCGCGCCGAGCGGTTCGATGCCGAGACCCCGCTGCTCGGCAGCCTGCCCGAGCTCGACTCGATGGCGGTGGTCGGCGTGATCGCGGCGCTGGAGGAAGCGTTCGGCTTCGCGGTCGAGGACGACGAGATCAGCGCCGAGGCGTTCGAGACCGTGGGCGCGCTGTCGGACTTCGTCGACCGCAAGATGGCGGCCTGACCGCGGCCCGCATGGCCGCCGCGCCGCTGTTCATCGACGGCCCCGCCGGCCGGCTGTTCGCCGTCTACCACCCCGCCGCGGCGCCGACGGCTCCCGCCCTCCTCTACGTCCATCCCTTCGCCGAGGAGATGAACCGCTGCCGCCGCATGGCGGCGCTGCAGGCGCGCGCCTTCGCCGCCGCCGGCCGGGCGGTGCTGGTCCTCGACCTCTCCGGCTGCGGCGACAGCGACGGCGAATTCGACGATTCGCGCTGGGACGGCTGGCGCGCCGACGTCGCGGCTGGCATCGACTGGCTGCGCGCCCGCGGCCACCGCCGGGTCGGGCTGTGGGGCCTGCGGCTCGGCGCGCTGCTGGCCGCCGAGGCGGCGCGCGACAGCGAGGTCGCCGACCTCCTGCTGTGGCAGCCGGTGGCGAGCGGGCGCACCCACCTGACCCAGTTCCTGCGCATCCGCCTGGCCGCCGCCATCACCCGCGCCGGCGGCGGCGGCGAGACAACGCAGACCCTGCGCGCCGCGCTGAGCGCCGGCACGACGGTGGAGGTCGCCGGCTACGGCCTGTCCGGCGCAATGGCGGCCGCCATCGACGACCGCATGCTGGCGCCGCTGACGCCGCCGGACGGGGTCGCGACGCACTGGCTGGAGGTCGCGGGCGAGGCGTCCGGGACCCTGCCGCCGGCGTCGGCCGCGGTCGCCGAGGCGTGGCGCGCCGCCGGGCGCGACGTCCGCGCCGCCGTCGTCGCCGGCGACCCGTTCTGGGCAACGGCGGAGATCGCCGTCGCGCCCGCCCTGATCGAGGCCAGCCTGCGCGCCCTGGCCGAGACGGCGCCAGCATGACCGCCGCGACGCCGATCGCCTTCGAGTGCGTCGGCGCGGCGCTGATCGGCGTGCTGCACGGTGCGTGCGCGCCGGCGCGGCGCGGGGTGGTGATCGTGGTCGGCGGGCCGAACTACCGGGTCGGCAGCCACCGCCAGTTCCTGCTCCTCGCCCGCCGGCTGGCGGCGGCCGGCGTGCCGGTCCTGCGCTTCGACTGCCGCGGCATGGGCGACAGCGACGGCGACTTTCCCGGCTTCGAGGCGATCGGCCCCGACATCCGCGCCGCCGTGGACGCGCTGTGCCGCGAGACCGGCGTGACCGAGGTCGTGCTTTGGGGCCTGTGCGACGCGGCGTCGGCGATCCTGTTCTACGCCGGGGGCGATGCGCGGGTGCGCGCGATCGCGATCGCCAACCCGTGGGTGCGCACGGTCGCCGGCCAGGCGAAGGCGGAGATCAGGCACCACTACGCCGGCCGGCTGGCCAGCGGCGCCTTCTGGCGCCGGCTCCTCACCGGCGACGTCGCGATCGGCAGGGCGGTGGCCGGCGCCGCCGGCGCGGTCGTCCGCGCGCGGCGCGGCGGCGACGGCAAAGACGCCGACCTGCCCGGCCGCATGGCGGCCGGGCTCGCCCGCTTCGCCGGCCCGGTGCTGATGCTGATCAGCGGCGACGACATGACGGCGCGCGAGTTCGACGACGCCTGCGCCGCCTCGCCGACCTGGCGCGGCCTGCTCGCCGCGCCGCGCGTCACCCGCCACGAGCTGCCCGCGGCCGACCACACCTTCTCCACCCGCGCCTGGCGCGACGAGGTGGCGGCGCGGACGGTGGGTTGGGTGAACGGGCTGGGCTGACGAAACCGGCGCCGCGACGCTTCGAGTGCCGCGGCCGCCCGTTCATCCGCCACATCAGCGCCGCGGCGCCTTCATCGCGAACGAGCCGGCGATGCGGGCGAAGATCGGGAGGTACGTCTCCTTCTCCGCGGTCGGCATCACCGCCTGCATCACCGCATAGCCTGCCGAGTCGTAGAGGATCACCTGGTAGATCGTCAGCTTCACGCCGGCGGTCTTGCCGCGACCTTCGGCGAACACCTCGAAGCCGTCGAGGCCGGCGATCGTCACCGGCCGGGTCTCGCCGCGCACGACGTCGGTGACCGTCGCGGTCTGCTCGATCCGGCGCTCGGCGAACGCCTTCTTGTCCGGCACGTCGAGGTCCTTCGAGGCCGACAGCCCGGCGACCATGATCGGCGCCCGCTCGTCCTCGAGCGGAAATTTCCCGCCGGGCGACAGCAGGACGGTCTGCCCCGCCACGCGCGCGACCTCGAACGGCGCCGCCGCGACGATGGTGAACGACAGCGCCTCCACCGGGTCGAGCGGCTTGCCGAAACGCGCCGCGAGCAGCGCGTCCTTGACCGGCGCTTCCGACTGGGCGGCGATGGCCGCCGGATAGCTGCCGACCAGGAGGTTGGTGACCGCGCCGCGGTCGACCGCCAGCACCCATTTCACGAAGCGCGCGCCGTTCACCACCTGGTCGAACGACAGGAGCCGCGCCGGCCGCCCGTCCACGGTGACCTCCGACTGGGCGGTCAGCATCATGCCCTGCGCCGCCAGGCCCTGCTCGTTGGTGAAGCCGCGCGCGACGGTCGCGAACGGCGCCGGCACCTCGGTGACCACGATCGAGGCGCCGGTCGCCTCGTGCAGGAAGCCGGGGAACCGGGTGGACGGCTCGAACCCCGGCGGCGGCACGATGGTGACGGCGGTGCCGGGCACCGCCTCGGCGTGGGCCGGGACGGCGAACGCGAGAAGAAGCAGGAACGCTAGAAGCCGCATGCCGGTCACTCCGCCTCGAACGCGCCGATGTCGAGCGCGCCCTTGGCCGGCCGGGCGCGGGTGCCGGCCGGGGTGCGGAACTCCATCGCCGGCGCCAGGACCGTCCCGCCGTCGCGGCCGGGATCGCCCGCCGCATCGATCGCGGCGGCGCCGGCGGCGAGCCGGTAGTCGTGCTTGGCCGCATCGACGAAGCCGGGATGCGGCGCGGTCAGGTTGCCGATCAGCGCGCCCGCCCCCTTCTCCGCGCGCGGCGTGCCGCGGCCGTCCGTCGCGCGGGCGATGAGGTTCGATTCGAGGACGCCCGGCCCGGTCAGCACCGACCCCGGCCCCGCGAACACGTTGTTGCGCAGGAGCGCCGGCGCGGTGCTCTTGTTGCCGACAAAGACGCCGCCCGTGTAGTCGTTGACCAGCGTGTTGTTGACCAGCACCAGCCGGTCGTCGGCGCCGCGGCGCTGCGAGGCGAAGTTGATCATGTTGAAGTTGTCGGTGTTCGGCCCCTGCTGGATGACGTTGCCGATCAGGTGGACGACGCCGCCGCGCTCGAAATCGAACAGGTAGCTGGAGTTGCCGTCGGCGCCGTCCATGACGCTGCTATAGGCGATGCGGTTGACCGCCGCGCGGGACTTCACCTGATGGCCGACCTTGGCGTGGTGGATCGCGCTGCCGGTGATGGACAGCTCGGCGATCGCGCCGACGTAGATGTTGTGGGTGTAGCCGTCGCCGGCGCCGTTGCTGAAGAACTGCGAGTCCTCGATGGTCACCCGCGCGCCGGCGATGTCGCCGGCAAGGATGCCGTTCTGGTTGTCGTGGAAGATGCAGTTGCGCAAGGTGATCGCCTTGGTCTCGATGCGCACGCCGGCGCCGTTGCCGTCGGGCACCCGTGCGCCGGAGAACGCCACGTTCTCGATCAGCGTGTCGGCGCCGGTCACGACCCAGATCGCCTTGCCGCCGGCATTACGGCCGCCCGCCTGCAGCTTCGCGATGCCGCCGACGCCGCGGATGGTCAGGTTCGCCTGCTTCCAGACCGCGACGTCGCCGTCATAGATACCGGCGGCGATCTCGACGATGTCGCCGTCCTTTGCCGCCGCCGCGGCCTGCGACGGCCGGTCGTAGTCGCCGCCGGCGCCGACCCTTAACAGGTGGCCCGCCGCACGCGGCGCCGCCGGCGCGGCCGCCGCTGCAGGCGCGGGCGCGGGCGACGGCTTCGCGGCGGGGCCGAAGGTGATCGATTCGATGTCGGCGGGGTCGGCCGGCACGCGGTGGACGGTGCCGTCCTTGAGCCGGATCACCATGTCGGCGACGGCGGGACCGCACGCGGCCGCGACGGCCGCGGCGCCGAGGGCCGCCAGGGCCTTGCGCATGTGTTCCTCCCGGATGACGCGGCGCCGGCGCGGTCGGCCGCCCGGATCGCCTTCGCGATATGTTAAGGTGGCGCGCGCTTCAGTCAATCGGACCCGCCGGCGCCCGCGGGTTCCATCCGACCTGAACGAGTATGCGGCGGGACCGTTGCCGATGCGTCTGGACCTCCATCTGATCGCCGCCGCGCGGCCCAACTTCATGAAAGTGGCGCCGTTGTACCACGCGCTCGCTGCCGAGCCGTGGTGCCGTCCGGTGCTGATCCACACCGGCCAGCACTACGACGCCAACATGTCGGACGCCTTCTTCCGCGACCTGAAGCTGCCGGAGCCAGCGCACCACCTGGGGGTCGGCTCGGGCAGCCATGCCGAGCAGACCGCCGGCGTGATGGTCGCCTACGAGCGGATCTGCCGCGAGACGCCGCCGGCGATGTGCATCGTGGTCGGCGACGTGAACTCCACCCTGGCGTGCACCCTGGCGGCGGCGAAGCTGCTGGTGCCGGTGGCGCACCTGGAGGCCGGCCTGCGCAGCGGCGACCGCACGATGCCGGAGGAGATCAACCGCATCGTCACCGATTCGATCGCCGACGTCCTGTGGACGCCGTCGCCCGACGGCGACGCCAACCTGGAGCGCGAAGGCGTCGCGCCGGCGCGGGTGACGCGGGTCGGCAACATCATGATGGATTCCTACGAGCTGCTGCGCCCGGCGATCGAGGCGGCGGCGACCCGCGCCGACTTCGGCCTGCCGGCCGGCGGCTACGGCGTCGTGACCCTGCACCGGCCGTCCAATGTCGACGACCGCGACAAGCTGGCGGGCCTGGTCGCCGCGCTGGCGCGCATCGCGGCGCGGCTGCCGCTGGTGTTCGCCGTGCACCCGCGCACGCGCAAGAACCTGGAGACGTTCGGGCTGCTGCCTGCGCTCGCGGCCTGCCCCGGCATCCGCCTGACCGAGCCGATGGGCTACGTGCGGTTCATGGGCCTGGTGCGCGAAGCACGGCTGGCGGTCACCGATTCGGGCGGCATCCAGGAGGAGACCACCTACCTCGACATCCCGTGCCTGACCTTGCGCGAGAACACCGAACGGCCGGTGACGGTGACGGAGGGGACCAATCGCCTGCTCGACGCCGCGCGGCTGGAGACTGCGGTCGCCGAGGTGCTGGACGGCAAGTGGCCGCACGGCCGCCGCCCCGACCTGTGGGACGGCCGCACCGCCGCGCGCGTTGTCGCCGACCTGAAGCGGAGGCTGTGCGTAGACTGAACCGCGCCGGGCGCCCGCCCGGCCTGCCGCAACGAACCGGCATCGGGGGAGGACGTTATGAAGGCTTCGCATCTGGCATTCCTGTGCGCGACGCTGGCCGCGACGGCGGCGGCCGCCCAGCGCCCGCCGTGGCCCGTCGGCGACGAGCGCGGCATGGCCAACCACCTGGGTCCGGCGACGTGGCAGCGCTGCGCCGCCCACCTGGGCGACCCCAACGCGAAGAGCTACGAGGTCTCGCACCTGCGGTCCAACACCATGCCGCAGTCGCCGTTCGGCACGCCCTTGGTCGACAAGTACCGCCCCACCGTCGGCATCCCCGGCACCCGCCACGCCTTCAACGGCGAGGAGGCGGTGAGCGGCGAGGCCGGCGCGCAGGGCACCCAGATGGATGCGCTGGGCCACTTCGCCGTGCTGCCCGAGCCGTGGGACGGCAAGGCCGCGTTCCCCGCCGGCCGGGCGCAATACTACGGCGGCTACGTGCAGGAGCAGGTCAAGCCGACGCCCGACTCGCCGCTGC
>JBFWQM010000251.1:0-7459 GCA_050249455.1 Rhodospirillaceae bacterium
CTGGTCCTCGGCTGCCTGATGGACTCGCTGGCGATGGTGCTGCTGACCCTGCCGGTGTTCATCCCGATCCTGTTCTCGCTCGATTTCGGGCTGACCAAGGAGCAGACGGCGATCTGGTTCGGCATCCTGGCGCTGGTGTCGGTGGAGGTCGGCATGATCACGCCGCCGTTCGGTCTCAACATCTTCGTCATCAACGCGATGTCGAAATCGGTCCCGATCCAGGACACCTATGTCGGCGTGTCGGGGTTCGTGATCGCCGACATCCTGCGCATCACCCTGCTCGCCCTGTTCCCCGCCATCTCCCTCATCGGCGCGGGCTTGTGGTAGTATCCGGACGAATCGTTCGCTAGCGATCGGATTTGCTCGGAGGTTCCGCGATGTTCATTCGCAACGCCTGGTACGTGGCCGCCTGGGACCATGAGGTCGAGGCCGGCCTGGTCGCCCGCACGCTGCTGGGCGAGCCCATCGTGCTGTACCGCACTTCGGGCGGCGCGCCGGTGGCGCTGGAGGACCGCTGCTGCCACCGCAGCCTGCCGCTGTCGATGGGCAGGCAGGTCGGCGACAACCTGCAATGCGGCTATCACGGCCTGACCTTCGCCCCCGACGGCCGCTGCGTGCAGGTGCCCGGGCAGTCCGCCGTCCCCCCGGGCAGCGTGGTGCGCCACTACCCCGCGGTCGAGCGCTGGAAGTGGGTCTGGGTGTGGATGGGCGACCCGGCGCTCGCCGACCCGGCGCTGATCCCGAACTGGTGGTGGATGGACCATCCCGACTGGAAGGTCGTGAAGGGCCAGGTTTTGCACATCAACTGCAACTACCAGCTCATCACCGACAACCTGCTCGACCTGTCGCACACCAGCTTCGTCCATGCCGACACCATCGGCAACGACACGGTCGCCCAGACCCCGGTCCGCACCGAGCGCATCCCCGGCGGCGCCCGCATGTCGCGCCTGATCGCCGACTGCGTGCCGCCGCCGCTCTACGCGAAGAACCTCTGGTTCAAGGGCAATATCGACCGCTGGCAGGTGGTCGAGGCCACCGTCCCGACCTATTGCGACGTCGAGATCGGCGCCGCGGAAGCCGGCGCCGGCGCGCTGCACGGCCGCCGCGACGGCGCCGCGATCTTCCACGCCCTCAGCGTCGGGAGCCCGGAAACCGCAGGCTCGACCTACCAGTTCTATGCCCACGCCCGCCAGTTCGCGCTCGATAGCGAGGCGATCGACACCGTCTACAAGCGCGACTTCCTGCGCGTCTTCATGGAGGACGTCTCCATCCTGGAGGCGCAGCAGCGGATGCTCGAGCGCGACCCGGCGGCGCCGTGGATCGACATCAACGTCGATGCGCCGGGGATCGCGGTGCGCAAGCTGCTGGCCGAGCAGGTCGACGCGGAACGCGCGTCGGCCGCCTGACTTGACCCGGCGGCGGCCGGCCGATTAGATCGGCGCCGCCGCCCGTCCGGAGGGAACAATGACGTTCTTGCGCAACTGCTGGTATCTGGCCGCATGGGACCATGAGCTCGACGGCGGCCTCCTGGCCCGCACCCTGCTCAACGAGCCGGTCGTCATGTACCGCGCCGCCGACGGCAAGCCTGTGGCGCTCGAGGACCGCTGCTGCCACCGCAGCCTGCCGCTGTCGATGGGCAGGCGCGTCGGCAACGACATCCAGTGCGGCTACCACGGCCTGGTGTTCGATGCCGAAGGCCGCTGCGTGCAGGTGCCAGGCCAGAGCACGGTGCCGCCCGGCGCCCGGGTGCAGTCCTATCCGGCGGTGGAGCGCTGGAAGGCGGTGTGGATCTGGATGGGCGACCCGGCGCTGGCCGACCCGGCCAAGATCCCGGACTGGTGGTGGATGGACCACCCCGAGTGGCGTCCCGTGAAGGGCCCGGTGCTGGAGATCGCCGGCAACTACCAGCTCCTGAACGACAACCTGCTCGACCTGTCGCACACGACCTACATCCACCACGATTCAATCGGCAACGCCGCGGTGGTCGAGTTCCCGATCAAGACCGAGCGGTTCGACGACGGCGTGCGGATGACCCGCTGGGTGATCGACCGCCCTGCCCCGCCGCTCTACCAGGAGATCGCCGGGTTCAAGGGCAACGTCGACCGCTGGCAGATCGTCACCTCGACCGTCCCCTGCTTCAGCGACGTCTATATCGGCCTGGTCGACACCGGCTGCAGCGTGGAGGAAGGCGTCGCGCGCGGCGGGCTGGAATTCCACAACCTGAATGCCGCCACGCCGGAGACCGACACCAGCGTCTTCCAATTCTACGCCCACGCCCGCCACTTCAAGATCGACAGCGCCGAGGTGGACGAGATCTACTGGCGCGACTTCCAGCGCGTCTTCCGCCAGGACGTGGTGGCGATCGGCGCGCAGCAGCAGAACATCCGCACCTTCGGCGCCGCGCCCAATGTCGACATCAACGTCGACGCCCCCGGCCTCGCGCTCCGCCGCCTGATCGCCGACGCGATCGCCGATGAGCAGACCGCTGGCGTGCGCAAGCGCGCCTAGCCGGCGCCGTCGGGACAGGGGCGGGTTCGCGACCCGCCCCCGCGCGACGGTGCGCCGTTAAGCGATGTGCTCCTTGTGGTGCTGCAGGTACCACTCGGCGATCTCTTCGCGCGTCGCCACCCAGACGTCGTCGAAGGTCTTGATGTAGGACAGGAAATCGGTCAGCGCCGGGATCCGGAACGGCTGGCCGATGACGTGGGGGTGCAGGCCGACGTTCATCAGCATGCCGGTCTTGGCGCCCTCGTGGTACAGCACGTCGAACTGGGTCTTGAACACGTCGAACGACTCGCGGGTGGTCATGCCGCGGCGGAAGAACGTCGCGAAGTCGTTGCATTCGTTGGTGTAGGGGATCTGGACCAGCGGCCCCTTGGCGGTGTGCACGACGAACGGCTGGTCGTCGTTCAGCCAGTCCGCCTGGAAGATCAGCCCGTACTCGGTCAAGATCTCCGGCGTGTTGGTCGTGCAGCGCATCGACGACGACAGCCAGCCCTTGGCCGGCTTGCCGACCACCTTGCTGTAGACGTCGAGCGTGCGGCCGATGATCTCCTTCTCCTTGTCGCGGTCGAAGGAGTAGTTGGTCAGCAGCTCGGTCTGCACGTAGTTGTGCGCCACCAGCTCCCAGCCCCGCTCCTTCGCCGCGTCGATGATCGGACGGCGCTCCAGGCAGGTCTTGGCGTTGGTGGTGCAGCTCGCGCGCAGGCCGAACTTGTCGAACAGGTCCATCATGCGCCAGATGCCGACCCGCTGGCCGTATTCGCGCCAGGAATAGTTCGGCCAGTCGGCGACGTTGCCGGGCAGCGGGTCGGGCAGCAGCTGCGGCCCGCCGGCGTAGAACGTGTTGGGCGTGTCGACCGTGAGGTCCCAGTATTCGAGGTTGATGGTGAGGATCACCGCGATCCGCGCCCCGTTCGGCCACCGCAGCGGCTTGCGCTGCGGCATCGGCACATAGTCGTAATGCATCGAGTCTCCCTCCATTGAACTACTCGGCCGCCGCCGCCGTGGCGGCGCCGAGCGGCTTGAGCGCCGGCAGCACCTCGCGGCCGAGAAGCGCGAGGCTGCGCATGGTCAGGTCGTGCGGCAGGGTGCCGAACTGCGGCATCAGCACCAGCGTGCCGTAGTCGACGTCCTTGTGGTACTGGATGAGCTTCTTGCGAACGGTATCGGGCGAGCCGCACAGGATCACCTCGTCGGCGATCAGCGAGTCGATCGTGTGATTGTCCTTCAGGCTCGACTTGTGCCGCATCAGGGTCTTCATCGAGTTCAGGGTCATGTAGCCTGGCGGCATGCCGAGTTCGCGCGTGAACTTGAGGAACTTGTTGAAGAAATTCTCGGCGTGGACGCCGGCCTCGGCGCGCGCCATGTCGTCGGTGTCGGAGACGTAGACCGGCGAGCACCACGCGATCTGGCGCGGCTCGGCCGTGTAGCCGTGCCGCTCCGCAGCCTCGCGATACATGTTAAGGAACCGCAATACAGACTTGTAAGGACTGAAGGTCTGGACGTAGACGTACTTCCGGCTCGGATGCGAGGCCCATTCGATCGTCTCGCTGGAGCCGAGCGAGGGGATCCAGATCGGCGGGTGCGGCTTCTGGAACGGCCGCGGCCAGACGTTGACGTATTCGAAGTGGAAGTGCTTGCCCTCGAACGCGAACGGCCCCGGCTCGGTCCACGCCCGCACCACCAGGTCGTGCGCCTCGTGGAAGCGCTCGTGCGACAGGGTCGGGTTGGCGCCGAGGCTGAAATATTCCATGCCGATGCCGCGCACCATCCCGGAGATCAGACGGCCGCCGGTGATGCAGTCGATCATCGCGTGCTCCTCCGCCAGGGTCAGCGGATGGGCGCGGATGTTGAACGCGTTTCCCAGGATCGCGATCTTCGCGCGGCTGGTCCGGCGCGCCAGCGCCGCGGCCATCACCACCGGAGACGGCATCAGCCCATAGGCATTCTGGTGATGCTCGTTGATGCACAGGCCGTCGAAGCCGACCGCTTCCGCGTATTCCAGCTCGTCGAGGAAGCGGTTGTAGAGCGCGTGCCCCTTCACCGGGTCGAAGTTGGTGTTCGGGTAGGTGACCCAGGGCGACTTGTGGTCACGGCCGTAGCCGAGGTCCAGGTGGACATACGGCATGAGGTGGAATGCGAACACATCCATGGCCGTCCCCTGTCGATGCCGCCGCCGGTCTAATGCGACGTGCGGTTCTGATCTCGCCGGGTCGGCATTATGGGCGGGCGCGTTTCGCCTGTCGAGACGCCGTCAGTGCAGCGCGAGCGGATGGACGACGACGGCGCCGTCGCCGGCGATCAGCAGCGAAGAGGCGCCGACCTCGTTCCAGTTGCCCTGGATCGAATCGAGCGGCTCGGACAGGACCAGGACGCCGCCCGGCGCGCCGATGATCTCGGCTTCGCTGCAGGCGTGCCCGTAGTACAGCGTCGGCCCGTCGCCGTCGTTGGCGTAGCGCACCGCGACGATCTTCTGGCCGTCCGTCGCGGCCGCGGTGACCCGCAGCGGGCCGCTCACGCCCTCCTCCCGCATCACCTCGCCGATGAGGGCCAGGACCTTGCCGAAGGCGCGGCCGGGATCCTCCTCCAGCCCGTTCGCCAGGAGCAGGAGGAAGATCGCCTCGCTGTCGGTGATGCCGCGGCGATAGCGGTAGAGCGGGGCCGGGATCAGGAAATCGATCCTGCGGCGCAGTTCCTCGTACCCGGCGATCTGGCCGTTGTGCATGAACAGCCAGCGGCCGACCCGGAAGGGGTGGCAGTTGGCGCGCGCCGTGGACGTGCCGGTCGTCGCGCGGACGTGCGCGAAGAACAGCGGGGAGCGGATCTGCTCGGCGAGGCTGAGCAGGTTGTCGTCGTTCCACGCCGGCCGCACGTCGCGGAACAGCCCCGGAGCCTCGCGCCCGGCATACCAGCCGAGGCCGAAGCCGTCGCCGTTGGTCGGCTGGACGCTGTGGCGGGCATCTCGGCTCTGACGGATGAGCGAGTTCTCCGGCTTGAAGATCACGTCTTCCAGGTAGATCGGCGGACCGCTATAGGCGAGCCAGCGGCACATGCGTTGCTCCGACGCGCTGTCATGTCTTCGTCGCAAGTCTTTAGCGCGATGCGCTAATGATTCTGTAAAGACAAGGTCGTTAGATGACCGCGCCCAGGGATGCACGATCCGGACTGTCGAAATTTTTTACAACCGCCGCCGCCCTAATCGTGCCGGTTCCCGCTAAGTTTTTGACACAAGGAAGCTTTTGCGCGCTGGCACGGTTCTTGCTTCTAGAGATTCGTCGAACTGGCGCTGCAGGGTTGCAGCGCCACGGAAACGACCAGACGAGATGCGTTCTGGGACTGCGCCATCGGCCGTTGGGGGCATCGGCCGGCCGGCGCGCGAGAACCGGGTCTCCTGCCTCGGCAAGACCCGGACAGAACGAAGTTGGGGGGTGGCGTGACCGGGACCGGTGAATTTCTCCGGGGCGATCTGTCCGCCGTGCGTGTCCGCGCGCGAAGGCGGGCTGTTGCTGGAAGGTGCAGAGTATGCTGCGTGTGCGCGAGTGGTGCGAGCCGTGAGCGGTCGTGGCTCGTCGCCGGGTGATGGTGCGATGAAGATGCAGCCCGCCGTCCGCCGCGCCCCGGTTCGCAAGGCCGATGGCGCCCCCCTCCTCCTCCATGGCAAGCCCGAAGGCTCGCCCGTGCGGCTGCTGGACGACTTCGGCGACACGCGCGACGGGACGATGCCGCTGTCCGCTCGGATCGAGCAGCTCGAGGACATGGTGCGCAAGCTGCAGCGGCGCGAAGAGCTGCTGATGCGGGTGCTCGACCGCCTGCCGGTCGGCGTCGTCGTGGTCGACCGCCACGGCCAGGAGATCGCCTCCAACCGCTATGCCCAGGAAGTGTTCGGCGACGGCGACGGGCTGGCGCTCGGCGGCGACGGCCTGCGCGCCGACCGCACCGAGGAGACCGTCCAGCTTCGCCAGTGCCTGAGCGAGACGACCGCCGACAACCACGGTCGCGACCGCCGGCGGGGTCGGGTCCTGTCCGTCACGCGGCCGTCGCAGAAGCGGGCGCTGTCGCTGGTCGTCACCCCGCTGCACACCCGGCGCGACGGCGACGGGCCGGACACGATCCGCCCGTCCGGTTGCGCCGCCGTGTTCATCGCCGATCCCGAACGCAGCTTCGAGCTCTCGCATGAGCGGCTGCGCCGGCTCTACGCGCTCACCCGCGCCGAGGGTCAGGTCGCCGCCTGCCTCGCCGACGGCAAGCGGCTCGACGAGGCCGCCGCCGAGCTCGGCATCACGCTGAACACCGCGCGCAGCCACCTGAAGCGGATCTTCGTGAAGACCGGCACGGAGCGCCAGGGCGAGCTGACCCAGCTCCTGCAGTCCCTCCTGGGCAAGATCCGCCTCGACTGACGACGTCTCGGGCGGCGCCTCCGGAAACTGCCGCAAGGCGACGGGGCGAGCCCGCGCCGGTCATGATTCTGTCGTGTTAACCCTTGAAAAATAAACACGAATTCTCGCCCGATTTCACCCAAATGGGGGATGTTGCCGAACTGCGAATCTGTTCTTCTATGACCGGCTCAGTAGCGACGTAGTAACGAACGCCGCGGGGCTGTGTGTCATTACCTTCATGTGGAGGGGAAGAATGCGAAACGCGACGAGGTGGAAATATCTTGGCTCCACCGCGGCGTTGGCCCTGATGGTCGGCGTCGCTTCGATTGGTACGGCTTTGGCTGATCCGCCCCCGCAGGGCATCACGGTCGACGCCAACTTCATCAAGGACAAGGACACGTACGTCACGGAGAACATCTACCGTGAGAAGGCGGTGTTCCTGCAGGCGACGGTTGCCCCGGAAGTGACGAAGATGTCCGAGGCGCTGTCGATGGCGAACCAGTGGTCGGCCGACAACACGATGTCGGAGGCCTATACCCGCCGGACCGACACGATCACCAACGCGGTGAACAACAACACCG
>JBFWQM010000252.1:0-7379 GCA_050249455.1 Rhodospirillaceae bacterium
CCGCAGGGCCAGGCGATCGAGCAGCTGCGCCAGCTCGGCCAGGGCATGATGCAGCAGATGATGGAGCAGATGGGCAACCAGCAGGGGTTCGGCTTCCAGGGCCAGTACAACCCGCTGCAGGGCAAGCGCGACCCGCTGGGCCGCTATCTCCCCAACGAGGGCGAGATGGACACCAACGACGTCAAGATCCCCGACGAGGGCGACATCCAGCGTGCCCAGCGCATCCTTGAGGAGCTGCGCCGCCGCGCCGGCCAGCAGTTCCGCCCGCTGATCGAGCGCGACTACATCGACCGGCTGCTGCGGCAGTTCTGAGTCTTCGGGAATCCCGGGGCGGAGACGCTCCGGGTCCTAATGCATCCGCCCCCGCCCCGCCCCGTGCATCATCAGGATGCGGTTGGCGGTGTTGCAGATCTCCTGCAGCGTGAACGGCTTGGGCATCACCTCGCAGACCAGCGATTCGAGGTTGTGGGCGCGCTGCTTCTCGTCGACGTAGCCGGTCATCAGCAGCACCGGGATGTCGGGGAAGTCCTTCGCCACCTTCAAGGCCAGCGCGATGCCGTCGAGCTGCGGCATCACGATGTCGGCCAGGATCATGTCGAAGCGCTTGGTCTCCAGCGCCTGCAGCGCCTGCACGCCGTCGCCGACGCCATAGACGTCGTGCCCGTCGTTGCGCAGCGCGCGCATGACGAACTCACGGACGGCCTTATCGTCCTCGGCGATCAGGATCGAAGCCACAACGGTCTCCCGGTACGCAAAATGCGGCGCATTCTGTCGCACCAGGAATTGCCGGGGCGTTAACCGCCGGCGCGGCCGCTGTGACAATGCTGGGACCCCGCCGGGGTCAGGCGCCGGTCACCCGCCCGATGAAGGGCAGCCCGCGGTAGCGATGGGCCAGGTCGAGGCCGTAGCCGACCACGAACCAGTTACCGATCGGGAAGCCGACGTGGTCGGCCTCGATCGGCACCTGGCGCCGCCCCGCCTTGTCGAGCAGCAGGCAGGTCTTGACCGACGCGGCGCCGCGCGCGGCCAGGAGGTCGCGCGCATACGCCAGCGTGCGCCCGGAATCGAGGATGTCGTCGACCAGCAGGACGTGGCGGCCGGCGACGTCCTCCGCCAGGTCGCGGGTCAGCCGCACTTCGCCCCGGCTCTCTGTGCCGGCGCCGTAGCTCGACAGCGTGATGAAATCGATCGTCGGACGCACGCCGCAGCGGTCGAGCGCGCGCACCAGGTCGGCGGCGAACACGAAGCTGCCCTTCAGCACCACGACCACCAGGAGGTCGGCCGGCGCGTCGGCCGCGATCTCGCGCGCCAGCGCCGCCACCCGGTCGGCGATCGCGGCTTCGCCGAACAGGACCTCGATCGCCGGCTCGGCGGTCACGTCAGGCCCCGTCGAACAGGATGGTCAGGCGCACCGCACCGGTCGGCGGGCTCTCCAGCTCGGTGACGAACTTCGAGGTCTCGCCCGGCAGCAGCTTCGGGTCGGGCGCCGAGAAGGTCCAGCTCTTGAGCGCGCGCTCGCGGTCGTCGAACAGCGCCGCGCGCATCCGCGGCACGTCGCGCACCTTGTCGCTGATGTTGGCGATCTCGCCCTCCACCATCAGCACCCGCGCGCCGTCGCGCGCCACCTCGCGCGAGGCGACCCGGCGCAGCTCCAGCCCGACGCCCGGCTCCTCGGCCAGCCCGATCGCGGCATAGATGCGCTCCGCCGCGGGGAATGCCGCGACCACCGCCTCGCGCATCGCCAGGAAGCCGCCCAGCACGATCACCACCGCCAGCGCGAACGCCGCCCAGGCGAGCGTCGCGGCGGACGGGCGCCGTCGCCTCGCGGGTTCCGGCGGCAGCTCGCGCCGCGGCCGGATGCGGTCGGGCGGACGCGGCGCCGGCGGCTCGATCACGACGCGCGGCGGCTCCGGCGCGGCCGGCCCGTCCGGCGCGGCCTGATGCCAGGTGTGCCTGCAGCGGCTGCACCGCACCGTGCGGCCGGCCGGACGCAGCGCGCTTTCGTCGACGACGAAGCGCTTCTGGCACGACGGGCAGGTCAGGATCATCGAGCGTCGGGGAATCGCGGGAGCTGTCGCTGGTCCGAATGGGCTATCACCGTTCCGGCGAACCTGCCAGCCGAATCTGGACTGGCGGGAACCGCTGTGCAATTCTCCGCCCCCGCGCGCGAAACGGATGGGGGCGGGGTGGAGCCAGACCGCGACATCGTCCGCTTCCGGAACGTCGGCATGCGCTACGACTTCGGCGCCGAAGTGCTGCGCGACATCTCGTTCCGGATCGCGGCCGGATCATTCCATTTCCTGACCGGGCCGTCGGGCGCCGGCAAGTCGTCGCTGCTGCGGCTGATGCACCTGGCGACGGCGCCGGTGCGCGGCGAGATCATGCTGTTCGGCCGCGACGCCGCCCGCATGCGCCGCCGCGACGTCGCCGCCCAGCGCCGGCGCATCGGCGTGGTGTTCCAGGAGCTGCGCCTGCTGGAGCGGCTGACCGCGCGCGAGAACGTGGCGCTGCCGCTGCGCATCGCCGGCGCGCCCGACGCCGCCGCCGACCGCCGGGTGCCGGAGCTGCTGGAGCGGCTGGGGCTCGGCGCGCTGATGGACGCGCGCCCGGCGGCGCTGTCCGGCGGCCAGCGCCAGCGGGTGGCAGTGGCGCGCGCGCTGGTGACCCGGCCCGAGCTGGTGCTGGCCGACGAGCCGACCGCCAACGTCGACGACGCGACCGCGCTGCAGGTGATGTCGCTGCTGGAGGAGCACCACAAGGCCGGGGCGACGGTAGTGCTGGCGACCCACAACCGCAGCCTGGTGTCGCGCTTCCGCCACCCGGAGCTGCGCATTGATGCCGGCCGGCTGAGCGAAGGCGCCGGGTCGTGAGGTACTGGCGCCCGCTGCCGATGCCGGAGATCGACCTGCCGCTGGCGCACGACGCCAGCGGCCGCTTCCTGCCGCGCATCATCGCCTTCATGAGCTGGCTTGCGGCGCTGGCGCTGATCGCCCTGGTGGCGCTGGCGCAGGCCGGCGCAGACTGGCGCCAGAGCCTGGCCGGCACCCTGACGGTGGAGGTCATGCCGGCTGCGGAGAACGAGCCGGCGGAAGCGATCGATCGGCGGGTCGAAACCGCCGTGGCGCTGGTGCGGGACTTTCCCGGCGTCGTCCGGGCGGAGCCGCTGGCGGAGGCGCGCACCGCGACCCTGCTGGAGCCGTGGCTGGGCAGCGAGGGGCTGGGCCACGACATCCGGCTGCCGCGGCTGATCGACGTCATCGTCGCCCCGGACGGCAGCCTGGACGCCGCCGGGCTGGCCGAACGGCTGGCCGCAGCGGTGCCCGGCGCGCGACTGGACGACCACCAGGGCTGGCTGAAGCGGCTCCTGGACGTGATCCGGGTGGTCGAGATCGCGGCGCTGGCCGTGATCGGGCTGATCACCGCCGCCGCGATCTCCACCGTGGTGTTCACCACCCGCACCGGGCTGACCATCCACCGCGACGAGATCGAGCTGCTGCACCTGCTCGGCGCCACCGATTCCTACATCGCCCGCCAGTTCGCGCGCCAGGCCGGCGTGAACGCGCTGCTCGGGGCGCTGGCCGGCGTCGTCCTGGCGGCTGCGACGGCGTACGGGATCGCCTGGCTCGCCGGCGCCGCCGACCTTGCCCGCCTGCCCGACCTGGCGCACGGCGCCGGGGCCGCCGCCGCGCTGGCCGGGCTGCCGGCCGCGGCCATCGCCCTGACCGCGGCCACCGCGTGGGCGACGGTGATCCGCTCGCTGGCCCGGGTTCTGTGAGCCGGCGGCTGGTCCTGCGGCTGGGCCGGCGGCGGCTGCGCATCGCCACCGGCACGGCTGCGGCGGCCGGCGCGCTGCTGGCGGCGTGGATGGCCGGGCTGATCGCGTTCGTCGCCGCCATCCCGGCGCCCGACGCGCCGGTGCCGGCCGACCGCACCGACGCCATCGTGGTGCTGACCGGCGGCGCCGACCGGGTCGACACCGGCCTGCGCCTGCTGGCGGAACGGCGGGCCTCGAAGCTGTTCGTGTCCGGGGTCTACCGCAGCGTCGACGTGGCGGCGCTGCTCAGCGTGGCGCGCGGCGCGCCGGCCGACCTGGAGTGCTGCATCGCGCTCGGCTACGCCGCCGACAACACCGCCGGCAACGCCCGCGAGACCGCCGGCTGGATGCGCACCGAGGGCTACCGCTCGCTGCGCCTGGTCACCGCGAGCTACCACATGCCGCGCAGCCTGCTCGAGTTCCGCCGCGCCATGCCGGAGATGGCGATCGTGCCCCACCCGGTCTTCCCCGAGCGCTTCATGCAGGGCGAATGGTGGCGCTGGCCCGGCACCGCGAGCCTGGTGGTCGCCGAGTACCACAAGTACCTCCTCGCCCACGCCCGCCAGGTCGCGGCGGCGATGCTGGGGTTGTAGTCCCGATGAGGTCGATCGCGGCCGGCGCCGGTTCCCCCACCTCACCCCGACCCTCTCCGCCCCCAGGGGCGGAGAGGGAGCCAGGGGGAACCCGCTCCGCCCTTCAGGGGGGAGAGGGTGCGAGCGCAGCGAGCGGGTGAGGTGGGTGCCGCCGCCGCACCGGCGTCGCCGGGCTGGATCCCCTCCCTCGCGTTCCAGGTCCTGTTCTATGCCCTGACGGCGGTGCTGGCGGTGGCGTACCTGCCGCTGCTGGCGCTGCCGCGGCGGTGGCTGGTGGCGGCCGGCCGGGCGTGGTGCCGGGCGAGCCTGTGGCTGCTCAGGGCGACGGTCGGGCTCGACCACGCGGCGCGCGGCGAAGCGAACCGCCCGGCGGGGCCGGCGATCTATGCCTTCAAGCACCAGTCGGCGTGGGACACCCTGGTGGTGCCGATCCTGGTCGCCGACCCGGCGATCGTGCTCAAGCGCGAACTGCTCTGGGTGCCGCTGTTCGGCCAGTACCTGTGGCGCTGCGGCATGATCGCGGTCGACCGCCGGGCCGGCGCGGCGGCGCTGCGCCGCATGGTCGCCGGCGCCCGCGCCGCCGCCGCGGCCGGCCGCCCGATCGTGGTGTTCCCGGAAGGCACCCGCCGCCCGGTCGGGGCACCCCCGGCGTACCAGCCCGGCGTCGCCGCGCTCTACGCCGCGCTCGGCCTGCCGGTGGTGCCGGTGGCGCTCAATGCCGGGGTGTTCTGGTCGCGCCGCGCCTTCCGCAAGCGCCCCGGCCGCATCACGGTCTCGTTCCTGCCGGCGATCCCGCCCGGCCTCGACCGCCGCGCCTTCGCCGCGCGGCTGGCCGGCGCGATCGAGGCGGAGACCGCGCAATTGGTCGCACACGCGCTTGAACAGAACAAGAACATTGACCCCGGCGGGGACCCGCCTTAGGCTCAGGCGTTCCACTTCCACCGCCATGGTCAGGAACGCGTCATGACGCCGGTGTCGGCGATCTCGCAGCAGATCTGGGACATGAAGTACCGGCTCAAGGGGCCGAGCGACGAGCCCGTCGACAAGACGATCGACGACACCTGGCGCCGCGTCGCCCGCGCGCTGGCCGAGCCGGAGGCGGACAAGGAGGCCTGGGCCGGCCGCTTCCACGCGGCGCTGGAGGATTTCCGGTTCCTGCCCGCCGGCCGGATCGTCGCCGGCGCCGGGACCGGGCGCAACGTGACCTTGTTCAACTGCTTCGTCATGGGCACCGTCCCGGACGACATGGGCGGCATCTTCGCCCACCTGCGCGAGGCGGCGCTAACGATGCAGCAGGGCGGCGGCATCGGCTACGACTTCTCGTCCTTGCGCCCGCGCGGGGCGCGGGTGCACGGGGTCGGGGCCGACGCCTCCGGCCCGCTGTCGTTCATGGACGTGTGGGACGCGATGTGCCGCACCATCATGAGCGCCGGCCACCGCCGCGGCGCGATGATGGCCACCATGCGCTGCGACCATCCCGACATCGAGGATTTCGTCGCGGCGAAGGAGCAGCCGGGCCGGCTGCGCATGTTCAACCTGTCGGTGCTGGTGACCGACCCGTTCATGGACGCGGTGCGCGAGGACGCGCCGTGGGACCTCTCGTTCAGCGGCACCGTCTTCCGCACCGTGCCGGCGCGCGCGCTGTGGGAGAAGATCATGCGCGCGACCTATGCCTACGCCGAGCCGGGCGTCATCTTCATCGACCGCATCAACCGGCTGAACAACCTGCACTACGCGGAGACCATCGCCGCGACCAATCCTTGCGGCGAGCAGCCGCTGCCGCCCTATGGCGCCTGCCTGCTCGGCTCGATCAACCTGCCGCGGCTGGTGAAGCACCCGTTCACCGCGGAGGCGGCGATCGACACGGCGGCGCTGGAGGCGCTGGTGCCGCTGGCAGTCAGGATGATGGACAATGTCACCGACGTGTCGCGCTTCCCGCTGGAGGCGCAGCACCGCGAGGCGATGGCCAAGCGCCGCATCGGCCTCGGCGTCACCGGGCTCGCCGACGCGCTGATCATGTGCCAGGCGCGCTACGGCAGCGAGAAGGCGGTGCGGCTGACCGAGGCGTGGATGGGCGCGATCGAGCGCGCCGCCTATCTCGCCTCCGCCGATCTCGCGGCCGAGAAGGGGCCGTTCCCGCTGTTCGACGCCGACCGATACCTCGCCGGCGAGGGCATGGCGCGGCTGCCCGCGGACGTGCACGCGGCGATCCGCAAGAACGGCATCCGCAACGCCTGCATCACCTCGATCGCACCGACCGGCACCATCTCGCTGTTCGCCGACAACGTGTCGTCGGGCATCGAGCCGGTGTTCAGCTACACCTACACCCGCAGCGTGCTGATGCCCGACGGCAGCCATCGCGAGGAGGCGGTGAGCGACTACGCCTACCGCCTGTTCCGCCGCGACTACGGCGACGCGGCGCCGCTGCCGCCTTATTTCGTCACCGCGCAGGAGCTGACGCCGGGCGAGCACGTGGTGATGCAGGCCGCGGCGCAGAAGCACATCGACAGCTCGATCTCCAAGACCATCAACTGCCCGGAGAGCCTGTCGTTCGAGGCGTTCCAGGACGTCTACCGCGAGGCCTACGAGCTCGGCTGCAAGGGCTGCACCACCTACCGGCCGAACGCGATCACCGGCGCGGTGCTGCACGCCGAGGCGGCCGAGCAGCAGCAGCCCGAGCTGCCGCTGGCGCCGCCCGCATCGCGCCCGGCCGACGAGTTCGAGAGCGGCGTCGTCTACATGACCCAGCCGCTGTCGCGGCCCGAGGCGCTGCCGGGGAAGACCTACAAGGTGCGCTGGCCCGAGTCGGACCACGCCATGTACATCACGCTCAACGACATCGTTCAGGACGGCCGCCGCCGGCCGTTCGAGGTGTTCATCAACTCCAAGAACATGGAGCACTACGCCTGGACGGTGGCGCTGACCCGGATGATCAGCGCCGTGTTCCGCCGCGGCGGCGACGTGTCGTTCGT
>JBFWQM010000253.1:0-7316 GCA_050249455.1 Rhodospirillaceae bacterium
CTCGAGCAGTACCCCTCGTTCATCCCGTTCGGCATCACCGACCCGCAGAAGATGTACGCCATCGACGGCAAGGTGCGCGCCCGGGTGCCCGAGCTCGACACGGCCTACGAAAAATTCGGCCTGCTCCTGATCGGGCGGGCGAATTCGTCGAGCCCGCACATCTTCACGACGTTCCCGATCAAGACGGTTGACGATCTGAAGGGCCACAAGATCGGCTCGTCCGGCGCGATGGGCCACGTGCTGCGCGGCACCGGCGCGGTGATCGTGACCGCCAACATGGCGCAGTCATACGTGGACATAAAGAACGGCGTCTACGAGGGCTACACGATCGGCGAAGGCCAGGCCTTCCCCTATCGCACCTACGAGGTCGCGCAGCACTTCACCAAGACCTATTTCGGCGTCACCAACATCCCGGCCGTGATCGCGAACAAGAGCACGCTGGCGAAGCTGCCGGACTTCGTCCAGAAGATCATCCATGACGTCGGGGCCGGCTATGGCGAGGCCTATCACGCGCTCGATGCGCGCCGGGTCAAGGAGAACACCGAGGCGATGGTGAAGAAGGGCGCCAAGATCCACGAGCTGCCCTTCGAAGAGCGCAAGCGCTGGGCCAGCATGATGCCCAACATCGCCAAGGAATGGGCCGCCGACATGGACAAGCAGGGCCTGCCCGGCACCAAGATCCTGTCCGCCTACATGGACGAGGTGCGGGCCAGCGGCGAGCCGGTCGTGCGCAACTGGGACAAGGAGTAGCCTCCTCACGGCGGCGGCGCGGCCGACCGGCGCGCCGCCGCGCGTATGACCACGATTGCCCCTGATTCGGCGGGACGCTAATGTGCCGCCCGCTTGCCGACGGCCCTCCGCCTGCGCGGCGACTGCGGAACGGCCGTGGCTGAACGAAGAACAACTGGATCGGGGAGTTTTCGATGAGCAAGTCCTTGGCGATCGTGGTCGCCGCCGCATCGGTCGCCGCGGCCCTCTCCGCTGCGTCGGCGCAGACGGTCAAGTTCACCATCATCTCGCCGTCGCCGCCGACCGTCACGCCCACCACCGCGACCAAGGAATTCTTCGTCCCGGAGGTCAACAAGCGCCTTGCCGCGCTGAACAAGGGCTTCAAGATCGAGTGGAATGAGGCCTACGGCCCCAACCTCGCCAAGACCACCGAGGTGCTGGAGAGCGTCGAGGAAGGCATCGCCCACATGGGCGTGCTGCTGCGCAACTTCGAGGAATCGAAGCTGCCGCTTGAGCAGTATCCGGCGTTCATTCCCTTCGGCATGGACAAGCCGCGCGAGATGCTGAAGGTCGACATGAAGGTGCGCGAGCGCGTGCCGCAGATGGACCAAATGTTCGATCGCTACAACCAGGTCGCCCTGGCCAAGACGGTCTCGTCCACCTCGCACATGTTCACCAACTTCCCGGTCAAGTCCGTGGATGACGTGAAGGGCCGCAAGATCGGCTCGTCGGGCGCGATGGGCCATGTCCTGCGCGGCACGGGCGCGGTGATCGTGACGGCGGCGATGACCCAGTCCTACGTCGATATCAAGAACGGCGTGTACGAGGGCTATGTGATCGCCGAGACCCAGGCCTTCCCGTACCGCACATTCGAAGTCGCGCAGAACTTCACCAAAACGTCGTTCGGCGTCACCAACGTTTCGTCGCTGGTGATCAACAAGAACGCGTGGAACGCGCTGCCCGACTTCGCCAGGCAGGTGCTTACCGAGGTGGCCGGCGAATGGCGGACCGCCCACATCGACATCGAAGAGCGCCGCATCGGCGAATTCACCGAGACCATGCTGAAGCGCGGCGTGAAGATGACCGAGCTGACGCCCGACGAGCGCCGGCGCTGGGCGATGATGCTGCCCAACATCGCCAAGGAGTGGGCCGCGGACATGGACAAGCAGGGCCTGCCCGGCAGCAAGATCCTGACCGCCTACATGGACGAGGTGCGCGCGAGCGGCGAACCGGTGGTGCGCAACTGGGACAAGGAATAGCCGAGAGGGGCGGCGGCGCGCCCGCGCGGGCGCGCCGCATGCATCACGTCGATTGCCCTCACAACCCCGTGACTGTAATGTTGCCGTTGCCTAGGACGTAGCTCGCGGTCCGGCAAGACACGGGCCGAAAAAGGGCGCGCCAAGGCAAGACGCCGCAGCGGCAGGGAGGCCGGGGGCGGCGACCAGCGCCGGCGGGCACCGCCGGACGACAACAAAGCAGGTCAGGGAGACTTCGTATGGGCAAGACCTTGGCGACGTTGGCCGCTGCCGTGTCGATACTGGCGTTGGTCCCGGCCGCCCAGGCCCAGACCGTCAAGTTCACCATCATCTCGCCGGCGCCGGCGGCCGTCACCCCGACCACCGTGACCAAGGAGTTCTTCGTCCCCGAAGTCAACAAGCGCCTCGCCGCGCTCGGCAAGGGCTTCAAGATCGACTGGAACGAGGCCTACGGCCCGAACCTGGCGAAGTTCTCCGAGGTGCTGGAGAACGTCGAGGAAGGGATCGCGCACGTCGGCGTGCTGCTGCGCAACTTCGAGGAGTCGAAGCTGCCGCTGGAGCAGTACCCCTCGTTCATCCCGTTCGGCATGGACGATCCCTACGAGATGCTCAAGGCCGACGCCAAGGTGCGCGAGCGCGTGCCGCAGATGGACCAGATGTTCCTGCGCTTCAACCAGGTCGCGCTGGCCAAGACCAACTCGTCCAACCCGCACATCTTCACCAACTTCCCGGTCAAGTCGGTCGACGACGTGAAGGGACGCAAGATCGGCTCGTCCGGCGCGATGGGCCACGTGTTGCGCGGCACCGGCGCGGTGATCGTGACCGCGGCGATGACCCAGTCCTACGTCGATATCAAGAACGGCGTGTACGAAGGCTACGTGATCGGCGAGACGCAGGCGTTCCCCTACCGCACCTTCGAGGTCGCGCAGTACTTCACCAAGACCTCGTTCGGCGTCACCGCCGTCTCGGCGCTGGTGATCAACAAGCCCGCCTGGGACGCGCTGCCCGACTTCGCCAGGACGGTGCTGTCGGAGGTCGCCCAGGAATGGCGGATCGAGCACATCAAGCTCGAGCAGCGGCGCAACAGCGAATTCACCGAGATCATGCTCAAGCGCGGCGTGAAGATGAGCGAGCTGTCGCCGGACGAACGGCGGCGCTGGGCGATGATGCTGCCCAACATCGCCAGGGACTGGGCCGCCGACATGGACAAGCAGGGCCTGCCGGGCACCACCATCCTGACCACCTACATGGACGTCGTGCGCGCCTCCGGCAAGCCGGTCGTCCGCCACTGGGACAAGGAATAGCGGCCGATGTCCGACCCCGATTTCACCGCCGAAGACGGTGAAGTGCACGTCGTCGAACCCTCCCAGACCGCGCTGGGGCGGGCATTCGACACCTTCGTGCGCATCCTGAACGCATTCGGCACGGTCTGGATCTGCCTGATCATGTTCCTGCTGAACGCCGACGTGTTCATGCGCTACGTGTTCAACGCCCCGATCCGCGGCGTGCCTCTGATCATCACGCTCTCGGTCATCGTGATCGTCTTCCTGCAGCTGCCGGACGCGCTGCGCGAGCGGCGCGTCACCCGCAACGATGCGCTGATCGGCAGCCTGCTGCGGCGCAAGCCGGTGATCGGCTACTCGCTGCAGGCGTTCTACCACTTCGGCGGCGTCGTGCTGCTCGCCATCCTGTTCTGGTATTCGGTGCCGCTGTTCGAGAAGGCCTGGGACCTGGATTCGTACTCCGGCGCGCGCGGCGACTTCACCATCCCGGACTGGCCGCTGAAGATGCTCATCCTGGTCGGCGGCGCCGCCGTCTGCATCCAGTTCGCGCGGCACTTCTTCACCGATCTTCGGGCGGTCAAGCGCCATGCCGCCGGCACGCAAGGCTCGGAGACCCGGTAATGAGCGGCATTGACGTCGGAATACTGTCGGTCGTCCTGATCCTGATCCTCGTTTATGCGGGGATGCACATCGGCGTGGTGCTGGGCCTCGTCTCGTTCGGCTGCATCTGGCTGGTGCGCGGCGACGTCGAGATCGCGGGCAAGATGCTCGCGATGTCGGCGGCCGACAGCCTGGCGCAATACGAGTTCGGCGTCGTGCCGCTGTTCGTCCTGATGGGCCTGCTGGTCAGCGTGGCCGAGATCGGGCGCGACACCTACGAGGTCGCGAACCACCTGTTCCGCAAGGTGCGGGGCGGGCTGGGCTCGGCCACCGTGGTCGCCAACGCGGTGTTCGCCGCCGTCACCGGCACCTCGATCGCCTCTGCTTCGGTGTTCACCAAGGTCGCGGTGCCGGAAATGCTGCGCTACGGCTACAACCCGCGCTTCGCCGTGGGCGTGGTCGCCGGCTCTTCGGTGCTCGGCATGCTGATCCCGCCGAGTCTCTTGTTCATCCTGTTCGGCATCCTGGCCGAGACGTCGATCGGCGACCTGTTCATCGCCGGCATCATCCCGGGCCTCCTGCTGGCCGGGACCTACTGCGGCATGATCTGGTTCATGGCGCGGCGGTATCCGCGCATGGTGATCATCGACGAAAGCAAGCAGCGCGTCGGCGACAGCGAGATGAGCGGCAGCGAGATGCTGTCCAAGGGCGTGCCGATCGTGCTGCTGATCCTGATCGTCCTCGGCGGGCTCTACGGCGGCGTGTTTACGGCGACTGAGGCCGGCGGCGTCGGCGCCCTGGGCGCGCTCGTCCTGGCGCTGGCGCGCCGCAAGCTGACCTGGGCAAGCTTCTGGCGCGTGCTGGTGGAGACCGGCCACGTCACGGCGGCGATCTCGTTCCTGCTGATCAGCGCGCATCTGTATTCCCGCATGATCAGCATCACCGGCATCCCGACCACGGTCGACCACCTGATCGCCACGCTCGACATCGGCTTCGTGACCCTGGTGGTCGTCTACATCGTCGTGCTTCTGCTGCTCGGCACCATGCTGGATGCCGGATCGATCATGCTGATCACCATCCCGCTGGTCGTGCCGGTGATGGCGAACTTCCAGGTTGACCTGATCTGGCTGGGCGTCATCACGGTGCTGGCGATCGAAGTGGGACTATTGACACCGCCATTCGGGCTCGCGGTCTTCGTCACGCACAACAATCTGCGCGACTCGCGAATAGGGGTGAACGACATCTTCTGGGGGGCGGCACCTTTCGCCATCGTCATGGTGCTGGTGCTGACCGCCGTTGCAATCTTTCCGCAGCTGGCGCTGGCTCTGCTGTAGCGCCGCCATCGACACCGACTGAGGCCAACGGGCCGGGCCCGCGCGGCCCGCCAAAGGAGGACGCATGAAGTTCGTCACCATCGACCGGACCCCCGCGGGGCGCGCCGGCGCGCTGATCGGCAGCGAGATCGTGGACCTCGCGGCCGCCGCCGCGCTGAGCCAGCCGCAGCGCCACGTGCCGGATTCGGTGCAGGCGATCCTGGAAGGCGGCCAGCCCGCGCTCGATGCCGTCCGCCGGCTGCTCGACGAGGTCCAGGGCGGCCCCGACAGCCGCAAGGCGATGCTGCGCGAGCGCGGGGCGCTGCTGCCCGACACGACGCGGCTGCTGGCGCCGCTGCCGCGGCCGCTGTTCATCCTGTCGGTCGGCATGAACTATGGCCGCCACCTGAAGGAGATGTCGGACACCCCGCCGCCGAAGGAGCCGACGGCGTTCATCAAGACGCCGCACAGTGTCACCGGCCCGGGCTGGCCGATCATTGTGCCGCCTCAGTGCGGCGACATGATCGACTGGGAAGGCGAGTTCACCTTCGTCATCGGCAAGCCCTGCTACAACGTGGCCGCGAAGGACGCGATGGACTATGTCGCAGGCTACACCATCTGCAACGACGTCTCCGCCCGCGACTGGGTCAAGGGCGTGTTCGAAGCCAAGAGCCAGGGCGGCTTCGCCTCGATCCACGCCTGGGAGCTCAACATCATGGGCAAGCAGCTGCCCACCTTCACCCCGATGGGCCCGGTGGTGGTGACCAAGGACGAGGTGCCCGACCCCTACGACTTGCAGCTCACCACCACGCTGAACGGCGAGGTGATGCAGTCGACCAAGACCGACGACCTGATCTTCAAGATCCCCGAGATGATCGCCCACTTCTCCAAGTGGTTCGCCTTCAAGCCGGGCGACGTGGTCACCACCGGCTCGCCGTCCGGCGTCGGCGTCGGGCGCAAGCCGCCCAAGTTCATGAAGGCGGGCGACACGGTGGCCATCACCATCGAGCGGATCGGCACCCTGTCGAACCCGCTGGTGCTGGCCAAGGACGCCGCGGTCGGGTGAACGCGATGGCCCAGGCGAAGACCAAGGCGAAGGCGAAGAAGACCGGCAGGGCGGCGGCGCGCGTCGCCGTCACCCGGCACGGCATGCGCATCGACGACGACGTCTACGTCACGATGCGCGACGGCACCCGGATCGCGGTGCGCGTCTACCGTCCCGATGCGGAGGGCGCGTTCCCGACCCTGTTCGCCGCCTCGCCGTACCAGTACATCACCGACGACCTGCCGCACAGCCGGCTGTTCCTGTGGCGCGAGGTCGGGCCGGTCGAGTGGTACGTCGAGAACGGCTACGCCTACGTCCACGCCGACGTGCGCGGCACCGGCAAGTCGGAGGGCACCTTCCGGCTGTGCGACGTCGAGGAGCAGCGCGACTACTACGAGCTGATCGAGTGGGCGGCGCGCCAGCCGTGGTCGTCGGGCAAGGTCGGCGGCATCGGCCAGTCGTATTACGCCTGGTCGCAGTGGTTCATGGGCATCGTCAACCCGCCGTCTCTGGCGTGCATCGCGCCCTATGACGGCGCGGTCGACATGTATCGCGGCGTCACCTACCACGGCGGCATCTACTGCGAGTTCATGACCTACTGGGCCAACATGGTGCGGGCCAACAATCTGCACCGCGCCGCCAACCGGCCGACCGGCAAGGCGATGACCCACGACCTCGCGTGGGACTTCATCGCGCACCAGACCTACGACGATTGGTGGCGCGAGCGGTCGGCGTGGGAGCGGCTGTCGGAGATCAAGGTGCCGACCTACTCCATCGGCCACTGGGGCAAGATGGGGCTGCACCTGCGCGGCAACATCCTGGGCTACGAGGACGTCAAGGCGCCCAAGAAGCTGACCGTCACCGGCGCCAAGGACGTGTTCGAGGCGCACGACCTGTTCGACCAGATCGACTACCACAAGAACGAGCTGCTGCCGTTCTACGACTATCACCTGAAGGGCGCGAAGAACGGCTTCATGAGCGGCAAGCCGGTGAAGCTCTATGTCCGCGGCGCCGACCGCTGGCGCGAGGACGACGCCTGGCCGCCCAAGGGCACGCGCTACACGCCGTTCTATTTGCGCCGGCGCCATTC
>JBFWQM010000254.1:0-7315 GCA_050249455.1 Rhodospirillaceae bacterium
CCTTGATCTTGACCGGGAAGCACGAGACGGTGAAGCCGGTCGCCGGCAGCGCCTCCAGGTTCGACAGCTTCTCGATGTGGCAGTAGCCGATCTCGCGCCCGGCGCGGTGGCCTTCCCAGATGATCGAGGCATCGTGCGTCGCCTCCCACCGCTGGCGGGTGTGGATGAACGGCGCATCCCAGCTCCACGCGTCGGTGCCGGTGACGCGCACGCCGCGCGAGGTAAGGTAGAGCGTCGCCTCGCGCCCCATGCCGCAGCCGGACGGCACGTAGTCGTCGCGGCCGTACTTCACGCCGGCGCTGGTGTTGACCAGGACGATGTCGAGCGGCTGCAAGGCGTGGCCGATGCGCGAAAGCTCCGCCTCCACCTCCGCCGCCGAGACGACGTGGCCGTCCGGCAGATGGCGGAAGTCGAGCTTCACGCCGGGGTTGAGGCACCAGTCCAGCGGTACCTCGTCGATCGTGATGGCGCGCCGGCCGCCGTCCATCGTCGAGGCGAAGTGGTACGGCGCGTCGAGGTGCGTGCCGGTGTGGGTGGTAAGGCTGAGAATCTCGATCGCCCAGCCCTCCCCGTCCGGCAGGTCGGCCGGCGTCAGGCCGGGGAAGAACGCGCCCATCTCGGCGGCGGTCTCCTTGTGGCCGCGGTAGGTGACCTCCGGGCACAGGCCCGGCGGGTCGGACGCGATGCCGCCCTGCAGGCTGCACGAGATGTCGACGAAACGGCGCGCCATCGGCCCCTCCTTCAGCGGTACATGGTGGACGGCAGCCACAGCACGATCGCCGGGATCGCCACCAGCAGCGCCAGCTTGATGAAGTCGGCCGCAACGAACGGCACGACGCCGCGGAAGATGCGCCCCATCGGCACGTCGTCCACCATCGTCTTGAGCACGTAGACGTTGAGCCCGAACGGCGGCGTGATCATGCCGGTCTCCACCACGCACAGCATGACGATGCCCCACCACACCATGTCGTAGCCCATGTTGAGGATCAGCGGCGTCACGATCGGCACCGTGATGACCATGACCGCGAAAGAATCCATCACGCAGCCGAGCACCAGGTAGACCAGCAGGAGCAGCGCGATCACCAGGACGGGCTCGAGCGCGAGCCCGCCGACCAGCGCCATCGCGTGCTCCGGGATGGCCGAGATGCCGACGAAGAACGAGAACGACAGCGCGCCGAAGATCAGGCCGTAGATCAGTGCGGTGGATCCGGTCGTCTCCCCCATCACCGACCAGAACGTCGCCGGCCGCAGCTTGCCGCGCGCCAGCGCGACCAGGAAGGCCCCGAACGCGCCCACGGCCGCGGCCTCGGTCGCGGTGAAGACGCCGCCGTACATGCCGCCGATGACGCCGCCGAACAGCAGCGCCACGGCGCCGCACTGGCGCAGCGCGGCCACGAATTCTTGAGCGCGCATCCGCACGGGCGGCGGCGCGATGTCGGGATCGATGCGCACCAGGATGCCGATGGTTGCAAGATACAGCGCCATCGCGATGACGCCGGGCACCAGCGCGGCGACGAAGAGCTGGCCGATCGAGGCCTCCGTCAGCAGCGCGAAGACGATCAGCGGCGCCGATGGCGGGATCAGCGCGCCCAGCGTGCCGCCGGCGGCGACGCAGCCGGTGGCGAGGCCGGGGGCGTAGCCGCGCGCGCGCATCTCCGGCAGCGCGACCCGGCCGAAGGTGGCCACCGTGGCGAGCGAGGAGCCGGTGACCGCGCCGAAGCCGGCACAGCCGCCCACGGTCGCCATCGCGAGCCCGCCGCGGAACAGGCCGACGAACGCCTGCGCCAGCCGGTAGACGTCATTGGACACCCCCGCCACCGCGGCGAAGCTGCCCATCATCAGGAACAGCGGCAGGGTCGCGACCTGGCTGTTGGTCAGGAACCCGGCCGCCTCGGTCGCGAAGGCGCTGAACGCCGGCCCGAAGCCGATGAACAGCGCCGAGCCGGCGATGCCCATCAGCCCCATCACCGCGGCGAGCGGCACCAGCCCCAGCAGGCACGCCCACAGCAGCGCGAACGCGACGGCGACCGTCGTGCCGGGGGCGGACTGTGTCCACCGCGCGACCGCGGCAAAATCGAGCGCCGCATAGCCGGCCAGCGCCACGATCGCAACCGCCGCGGCGATGACGACGTTGCTGACCGTGCGCGAGGCGGTCGGCGGCAGCGGCCCCGCGGGACACGCCATCGCGCGGCGCACCAGGTTCGCCGCCGCGACCGCCTGCACCACGGCGGCGATGCCGATCAGGATCGCGGCGGCATAGAGGAACGGCGCCTGCGGCCAGTTCAGGATGATGGTGATGAGCCCCTGGTCGGCGACGCTTCGCGCGAAGACCCCGATGCGCCAGGCCAGGACCGCGAAAAAGACGAACAGCAGCACACTGCCGGCGGCGGCGAGCCACGCGGCGAGCCGCGGCGCCAGCCAGCGCTCCAGGATGTCGACGGTCAGGTTGACCCCACGGGCGCAGCCGGACGGCATGCACGCCGCCACGGCCACCGCGAACGTCATCGACACCACCTCGTTGAGCGCCGCGACGCCGGAGTTCGCGAGCCAGCGCAGCAGCACGTCGGCCACCGTCACGCCGGAGACGATCAGCATGCCGATCACGCCGAGGAAGGCGATCGGCCGGGTGGCGGCGGCGCACGCCTCCTGCAGCCGCTCGAGCGGCGGCGCGGGAGCGGCGTGCGCCGCGACGGAGGATGTCATCGCGCCGGACGGCGGGCTGCGCTCAGCTGCCCGACTTCACCTTGGCCAGCGTCTCGCGGAACTGCTTCAGCACCGGCTCGGCGCCCGGCGTGGCCTTCACCCACGCCTCGGTCACCGGCGCGATCTTGTCGCGGATCGCCTTGTCCTGCGCCGGGTCGTAGGTGACGACGGTGTGCTTGTCCATGCCCTTGACCATGTTGCGGCCCTCGTCCTGGACGCTGTCCCAGAACGCGCCGAACAGCTTGCTCTGCGCCTCGCCCGAATTGTCGTCGATGACCTTGCGCGCAGCGGCGGGCAGCGCGTCGTAGCGCTTCTTCGACATGAACACGAGGCCGCTGGAGCCCGCCCACAGCGTATCGACGTGGAAGGCGCTGACCTCCGCCAGCTTGAACGGCTGGAAGCCGGTCCACGGCACGATGAAGCCGTCGGCGGTGCCGCGCTGCACCGCCTCGTAGATGCCGGTGATGGGCAGCGAGACAGGATTGCCGCCCAGGCGGGTGATGATCTCCGTCCCCACCTTGGCGCCGGAGATCACCTTGAGGCCGGACAGGTCGTCGATGGCCTTGATGGGCTTGGCCATGTGCAGGCTGTTCTGCGGCAGCGTGCAAATATAGAGCGGCACGATGTCCTTGTATTCGGCGCCCAGCGCGCCGGCCTGCAGCAGCCGCCACAGCGCGACCGAGCCGTCGGCCGCCTTCTCCACCTCGTAAGGCAAAGTGGCGACGTCCGTCAGGGGGAACTTGCCGGGCACGAAGGAGTGGATGCCCCAGGCGATCTGCACCACGTCGTCGACCACGCGGCTGTAGTAGTTGGTGTGGTTGGCCAAGGTCGGGCCGTCACGCACGTCGATGCGCACCACGCCCTTGCCCGCCTCGTTGATGCGCTGCGCCCACGGGTGGTGGACGCGGACGTTGAGGTGCGCCTGCGGGTTGTTCGTCGTGGCGAAGATCAGGGTCGTCTCCTGCGCCGTCGCGGGCGCGGCGGCAAGCCCGAACGCCGCGGCGGCCAGGACGCAAGTCCAGCGGAATGCCTTCATCGTGTCGTCTCCCTGCGGTTCGCCGGGTTCTTCGCCCCGGTTCGACTGAACGGATCGGCTAGAAGAACAGGTCGCTCGGCGGGTTGCCCAAGGTCACCGTGCCGTAGTTGAGCGCCGGGATGTCCCAGCCGCCGACGATGTGCGACTGCACCGCCTGCAGGTCGCGGAACGCGCGCTGCACGTGTCCGTGCTCGTAAAGACCGCGCCCGCCCTCGGCGGTGAACAGGATGTCGGTCGCCTGGCGGGCGAGCTTGACCGAATAGGCCTGGTCGCGCCGGCTGCGCAGCCGGTGCTCGATCGACAGCGTCTCGCCGGCCTCGACCTTGCGCACCGTCTCGGTCAGCGAGCGGCGGTAGAGCAGCTCCGCCGCATCGATCAGCGCCGCCGCCTCCGCCACCCGCAGGTGCATGCTGGGCTTCTTCGACAGCGCGTCGTGGGCGTAGAGATTGACCCGGCTCTTCATCTCATCGACGAAGGATTCGAACGCGCCGCGCGCGATGCCGGCCGCCGGAGCGGAGATGGTGAAGGGAAAGATCGCCCATGCCGGGACGCGGTAGAGCGGGTTGTCGTGCAGCTTCGAGCCCGGCGTGGTGCCCTGGCCGAGGTCGGCGAGCCGGATCGTGCGGTGCTCCGGCACGAAGGTGTCGTCGATCGCGACCGACTTGCTGCCGGTGCCGCGCAGGCCGATCACGTGCCAGTCGTCGATCACCTTGACCTCCGCCTTCGGCACCAGGACGAAGCGGATGTCGGGGATCGGCGGATCGGTGCTGACCATCCCGGCGATGCAGGCGAGGATCATCCAGTCGGAGGCGTCGACCCCGCTGCAGAACGACCACTTGCCCGACAACCGGTAGCCGCCCGGCGCCTGGGTCAGCTTGCCGCCCGGCATGAAGCTGGAGGCGCTAAGCTTGCGCTCGGCCCAGAACTCCTGCTGCGCCTCCAGCGGGAAGTAGCAGAGGAAGAGGTCGTGGACGGAGATGATCGAGAACACCCAGGCCGCGGATCCGTCGCCACGGCCGAGCTCGGCCGCCACCTCGTAGATCGTGTCCGGCGGCACCGCGGGGCCGCCGAACCGCGCCGGCTTGTAGAGGTACCAGAGATCGGCGTCCCAGAAGTCCGCGATGGTCTGGTCCGGGATGCGCCGGTCGCGGCTGGTCGCCTCCGCCCGTTCGCGCAGCACCGGCACGAGCCGACGCGCGCGATCCATCAGCGCATCGCGGCCGTAGATGTCCGCCGCCTTGTGCAACGTCGCCATCTCGGTCCTCCCCGTCGGCGCCGCCGTCGATGCGGCAGCTCTAATTCCTTATTGCAGGAATAGTGCTGCAATCGGCGCCGGGAGTCCACCCCGTTCGCGGCGGACGGCGGTTTCGCCGCGGCCGCCATGTCCGCTATCCTGCGGCATGACGGCGGCAGCCAGGGACCGGGGCGGATGAAGGGGAGTTCAGGCGCGCCTGCGATCGTCATCGTGGGCGCCGGGTTCGGCGGCATCGGGCTCGCCATCGCGCTGAAGAAGGCAGGGATCGAGTCGTTCACGATCCTGGAGCGCGCGGCCGAGGTCGGCGGCGTGTGGCGCGAGAACAGCTATCCGGGCGCGGCGTGCGACGTGGCGTCCCGCATGTATTCCTATTCGTTCGAGTGCGGCTGGCCGTGGACGCGCAAGTTCGCGCCGCAGGCGGAGATCCTGGCCTACCTCAAGCACTGCGCCGACAAGTACGGCGTCGCCCGACACATCCGGTTCGGTACGGAGGTCGCCGGCGCCCGCTTCGACGAGCGCCGCGCGAAATGGCGCATCGAGCTGGCCGGCGGCGGACAGATCGAAGCCGACGTATTCGTTTCCGCCGTCGGGCTGTTCAACCGGCCGCGCTACCCCGACATCCCGGGCCGCGAGTCGTTCGCCGGCGTCCAGTTCCACTCGGCGCGCTGGAACCACGGCTTCGACCTCGACGGCAAGTCGGTCGCGGTGATCGGCACCGGCGCCAGCGCCATCCAGTTCGTGCCGGCGATCGCGCCGCGGGTGGGGAAGCTGCACGTCTTCTACCGTTCGCCGCAATACGTGTTCCCGCGCGGCGCGGCGCCGCTGCCCGAGCACCCGTCGTGGTGGCAGCGCCAGCCCCTGGCCCACCGGCTGGAGCGGATGCGCATCTTCGCCTCCTTCGAATCGCGCGGCCGCCAGCGCGGCTCGCCGCGCCTGACGGCGGAGGGCGAGGCGCGGTTCCGTGCCATCCTGGACACCAAGGTCCGCGACCCCGAGCTGCGCCGCAAGCTGACGCCGTCCCACCCGCTGGGCTGCAAGCGCACCCTGTTCTCCGACGACTGGTTCGACGCGCTGCAGCGCCCCAACGTCGAGGTGACCGACGCCGCGGTCGAGGCGATCGTGCCCGAGGGCGTGCGCACCCGCGACGGCGCTGTGCGGCCGGTCGACGCCATCATCTACGGCACCGGCTTCACCCCGACCGACTACCTGACGCCGATGCGCATCATGGGGCTCGCCGGCCGCGACCTCAACGACGCCTGGCGCGGCGGGGCGGAAGCCTATCTCGGCATGACGGTCGCCGGCTTCCCCAACTTCTTCATGATGTACGGCCCCAACACCAACGTGGTCGGCAGCATCGTGTTCATGCTGGAGAGCCAGGCGCGCTACATCGTGGACGGCGTGCGCACGCTGGCCCGCCGCGGCCCCGGCACGATGACCGTTCGGGAGGCGACGCAGCGCCGCTTCAACGACGAGATCCAGCGCCGCATCGCCGCGACGGTGATGGTGCAGGACACCTGCCACAGCTATTTCCGCGACACGACAGGCAAGGTGACGACCAATTGGCCGGGCTGGATGACCGAGTACCGGCTGCGCACCCGGCGGGTCCGGGCGGCCGACTATGCCTTCGCCGCCGCGCCGTCCGTGCAGGAGAGCCAACCGGCAACGCCGGTGGTGCCGGCCTGACCGGCCGGCTAGGATGCCGCCGACTTCCGAGGCATCACGAACGGGGACAAGCGCGACATGGCGGACATGACCTTCGGCATCACCCTGCCGAACCGCGGCATCAACCTGGGCATCTGCACGCCGAAGGACCTGCTGGCGCTGGCCGACCTGGCGGAAGGCTGCCCCCAGATGGATTCGGTATGGGTGGGCGACGCGCTGTTCGTCAACCGCCGGCTCGATGCGGTGACCCTGCTGGCCGCGGTTGCCGGGCGCACCGAACGGGTGCTGCTGGGGCCGGCGTGCATGGGCTCGTTCGCGCTGCGCGACCCGCGCGTGATGGCCTATGAGTGGGCGAGCCTGGACGTGCTGTCGGGCGGGCGCACCCGCATGGTCGCCTGCTCCGGCGGCGGCGCGGGGCCGGTGTGGGAGGCGGAGTCGGCGGCGATGGGCCAGGACCCGGCCGACCGCAACAAGCGGATGATCGACAACATCCACGTCATGCGCCACCTGTGGACCAAGGACGACGAACCCTACGAGAGCGCGTTCTACAAGTTCTCCGGCATCACCCTGGAGCCCAAGCCGGTGCAGGACCCGTGCCCGATCTGGCTCGCCACCAACATCGCGCGCCAGGCGCGCGGCATGGCGGTGATGGGCGGCTC
>JBFWQM010000255.1:0-7306 GCA_050249455.1 Rhodospirillaceae bacterium
CGCGGCATCGCGCTGAACCCGATGATCGAGTACGCCATCGGCAAGGGGCCGAAGTCGCCGGTGTTCATCCCGCGCACCCTGGCGGCGGAGGCGATCCAGTGCCCGCCGATCGAGTGGCGCAGCACCACCGCCGCTCTGGCCAAGACAGAGGACCAGTTCAACCTCTACCGCTTCCCGCCGCAGCCCGGCCACCCCGGCATCCGCATGGTGTGGAACGAGAACGCGAGCCAGCCGGGAAGCTGGGGCCACGGCTGGAACTGGCTGGAGGCGCTGCGCAACCCGCAGATCGAGTTCGTGTTGGGCGTCCATCCGTGGATGGAGAACGACATCCCGTTCTCCGACCTGATCCTGCCGGCGCAGACCAACTACGAGCACACCGACCTGGTCGTCGTGCAGCGCAGCGACATCCTGGCGATGTTCTACCAGGACCAGGGGATCGAGCCGGTCGGCGAGTCACTGAGCGACTTCGAGATCCACCGCCAGATCGGCCTGCGGCTCGGCCTCGAGTCCGTCTTCCCGCCGGCCGACGACTGGCTCAGGAAGGCCTACGAGGGCACCCTGGCGTGGACCAAGCACGGCCTGTCGTGGGAGGCGTTCAAGGAGAAGAAGCACGTCATCTACGACTGCCCGACCTGGGACGAGTGGCTGGCGATCAAGAAGGAGCACGGCTACGGCACCCATGACGGCGGGATGCACTGGTACGCCGCGTCCGCCGCCGGGCTCGACACCCCGTCGGGCAAGATCGAGTTCGTGTCGTCGATGATCGCCGAGCGCGACCCCGGCAACAAGGAACGGCCGCCGCTGGCGCGCTGGACCCTGCACCCGGAATCGCCCGGCAACGCCAAGTCCCGTGACTACCCGCTCACCGTGATGGCGAACCATCCGCGGTTCCGCTTCCACGTCCAGGGCGACGACATCGGCTGGATCCGCGAGATCGCCAAGGTGCGCGGCGCCGACGGCTACGAGTACGAGCCGTGCTGGATCCACCCCGACGACGCGAACCCGCGCGGCATCGCCGACGGCGACGTGGTGATGGTGCACAACGAGCGCGGCTCCGTCCTCGCCGGCGCCATCGTGACCGAGCGCATCATCCCGGGCGCGCTGTCGATCGACCACGGCGCCAAGATGGACCTCGCGCTGCTGAACAACCGCATGGTCGACCGCGGCGGCTGCATCAACCTGATCGCCCCGTCGCCGCAGGAGAAGTACGGCGCGGGCAAGGAGATCACCGTGCCGGAGATGAACGTCAGCGGCTTCCTGGTGGAGGTCCAGCGCGTCGACCCGGACGACATCGTGGCCGGCACCGGGCTCGGCCGCAGCGCGACGCGGCCGGACTGACAGGCACCGCAGCAGGGACCCAGAAAGCAGATGGCCAAGAAGTCGTTCCTGATCGACGTGGACAAGTGCACGAGCTGCATGCTCTGCGTCGTCGCGTGCAAGGATGAGCACGTCGGCACCGACTATGCGCCGTGGACCCGGCCGCAGCCGGAGACCGGCCACTTCTGGATCGACGTGCAGCCGATCGAGCGCGGCCAGACGCCGCGCGTGCGCATGTCGTACCTGCCCGTGCAGTGCCAGCACTGCGAGAACGCCCCGTGCATCAAGGCGTGCCCGGAAGGCGCGATCCTGCGGCGCGACGACGGGCTGGTGTGGATCGATGCCGCGAAGTGCACCGGCTGCGGGTTGTGCCAGCCGGCCTGCCCCTACGACGTGATCTACATGAACGAGGGGCTCAACATCGCGCAGAAGTGCACCGGGTGCGCCCACCGGGTCGACGACGGCCTGCAGCCGCGCTGCGCCGAGGTGTGCCCGCACGACGCGATCACGTTCGGCGACGAGACGGATGCCGTGTTCGGCCAGCCGGGGCTGGAGGACCTGCATCCGGAATACCAGGCCGCGCCGCGCGTGAAGTGGAAGGGCCTGCCCAAGCCGTGGATCGCCGGCACCGTGATCGACGGCGACAGCGACGAGGTGATCGAGGGCGTCGCCGTCATCGCGGTCGACCTGTTCGGCGGCCCGTCGGTTGCCGTGCAGACCGACGCCTTCGGCGACTTCTGGGCGCGCGACGTGGCGATCGACCGCAAGTACCGGGTCGAGATCAGGAAGCCGGGCTACGAGGACGTGCTGGCCGTCGTCACCACCGACGGCGACCAGGACCTCGGCACCGTGGTGATGAACCGGAAGCCGTAACCCAGCGGAGAACGCCATGAGCCAGGACGCGCCGGCCGCCGCCATCGCGCTTTCCGTCGACGGCACCGTCGCCACCCTGACGCTCAACCGGCCGGAGGTGCGCAACGCGATCGACGACGCGATGCGCGGCGCGCTGATGGAGGCGGTCGACCGCGTGTCGCGCGACGATGCGATCCGCGCCTTGGTGCTGACCGGCGCCGGCAAGGGCTTCTGCGCCGGCGGCGACGTCAAGGGCATGCGCGACCGGCTGGCCGCACCGCCGGGCAAGGTCGCGATCAACGGCTGGCGGCGCCAGCAGCGCACCCACCATGCCGTCTCCATGCTGCACGCGCTGCCGAAGCCGACCATCGCGGCGGTCAACGGCTCGGCCGCCGGGCTGGGTTGCGACCTCGCGCTGTGCTGCGACTTCATCGTGGCGTCGGAGGCGGCGACGTTCGCGATGTCCTACGTCAAGCGCGGGCTGATCCCGGACGGCGGCGGCATGTACTTCCTGCCGCGCCGCGTCGGCCTCAGCAAGGCGAAGGAGCTGATCTACACCGGCCGCACGGTGCAGCCCGACGAGGCGCTGCGCCTCGGCATGATCGACCGGGTGGTGCCGGCCGACCGCCTGCTGGCGGAGGCGCAGGGCTGGGCGGCGGAGCTGTCGGCCGGCGCGCCGGGCGCCATCGCGCTCGCCAAGACGATCCTCGACCAGACCTTCGAGCTGTCGGTCGAGCAGGTGTTCGCGATGGGCAGTCAGGCGCAGGCGGTCTGCTACTCCTCCAGCGAGCACATCGACTCCGTCGCGGCCTTCCTCGACAAGAGCCGCAAATAGGCCGCGGCGCGTGGATGCGCTCGACCGGCTGATCCGCCCGCGCTCGATCGCCATCGTCGGCGCGTCCGCCGATCCGGCGCGGCTGACCGGCCGGCCGCTCGGCTACCTCCTCAAGCACGGCTTCGCCGGAGACGTCTGGCCGGTCAACCCGCGCGCGACGGAAATCGCCGGCCTGCCCTGCTTCCCCGACATCGCAATGCTGCCGGCGGCCCCGGATGTCGGCCTGGTGCTGGTCGGCGCCGACCGCGCCGAGGCCGCGGTGCGCGACCTCGCCGAACGCGGCGCAGCGGCGGCGATCGTGCTGGCGGGCGGCTATGGCGAGAGCGGCGCGGCGGGCCGCGCGCGCGAGGCGGCGCTGAAGGCCGCCGCCGGATCCATGCGCCTGCTCGGGCCCAACACCATCGGGCTGGTCAACGTCGTGGACCGCATCACCCTGTCGGCGTCCGGCGCGCTGGAGATCGGCGCGATGCCGGCGGGACGCGTCAGCGTCGTGTCGCAGAGCGGCGGCATCCTGGGCGCGCTTTTGTCGCGCGCCGCCGATCGCGGCATCGGCCTCGCCCGCCTGGTCGCCACCGGCAATGAGGCGGACATCGACACGTCGGAGATGATCGCCCACCTCGCCGGCGACGACGCGACCGGCGTCATCGTCGTCTACATGGAGGGGCTGCGCCGGCCCGACGCATTCCGCGCCGCCGCGCAAAGCTGCGCCGAGGCCGGCAAGAAGCTGGTCGTCTACAAGGTCGGCCGTTCCGCCGCCGGCGCGCGCGCCGCCACCACCCACACCGGCGCGCTGGCCGGCGAGGCCAAGGTCTACGACGCGCTGTTCCGCCAGTGCGGCGCGATCCGCGCCGAGACGTTCGCCGACCTGCTCGACGTGCCGGCGGCGCTGGCGGCGGGGCGCCGGATGACCGGCGACCGGGTCGCCATCCTGACCACCACCGGCGGCGCCGCCACCCTGGTCGCCGACGCCTGCGGCGCGGCGGGGCTGGACCTGTCCGATCCCGACGCGGCGACCGCGGCGCGGCTCGCCACGCTGACAGGCACCGCACCCGAGGAGGCCGCGCACAACCCGGTCGACCTGACGCTGGCCGGGCTCAAGCCCGACTTGATGCGCGATGCGGTTGCCGCGCTGCTCGACAGCCCGGCCTATGACGGCGTCGTGGTGGTGGCCGGCGCCTCCGCGCTGGGCAACCCGACCCTGCTGGCGGATGCGGTGACGGCGGCATGGCCCGGCCGCGACCGGCCGGTAATCGCCTATGTCAGCCCGCACGCGCCGGAGGTGGTGCGCCTGCTCAACGCGCGCGGCATCCCCGCCACCGCGACGCCGGAAGCCTGCGCCCCGATGCTGCAGGCTCTGCGCCACCGGGCGCCGCCGCTGCCGGCGCCCGCGCCGTATGTGGGCCCGCCGCCGCCCGAGTTGCCGGCCGGACCGCTCAACGAGGCCGAGAGCAAGGCGCTGTTCGCCCGCTACGGCGTGCCGATGGTGCGCGAGATCGTGGCGGCCGACGCCGTGCAGGCGGCCGATGCCGCGCACCGCCTGGGCGGGCGGGTGGCGCTGAAGGTGCTGTCGCGCCGCATCGCGCACAAGGCCGATGTCGGCGGCGTCCGCCTCGACCTCGCGCCAGCGGACGTCGCCGATGCCGCCGCGGCGATGACGGTGGCGCTGGCCCGCGCCGGCGCGCCGGCGCCGGAGGGCTTCGTGGTGCAGGAATACGTGTCTGGCGGCGTCGAGATGATCGTCGGAGTCCGCCGCGACCGGCAACTCGGCGCAGTCCTGCTGGTCGGCGCCGGCGGCGCGCTGGCCGAGATCGCCGGCGACAGTGCGATCCGCCTGCTGCCGGTCGCGCGCGCCGACGTGGAGGCGATGCTGGGCGAGCTGAAGGCGGCCCGGCTGCTCGCCGGCTATCGCGGCCGCCCCGCCGCCGACGTGCCGGCGCTGGTCGATGCGGTCATGGCCTTCGCCGCGATGGCCGCCGCGCTGGGCGGCCGCCTGGCCGAGGCCGAGATCAACCCCCTCCTCGTCCTGTCCGCCGGCCACGGCGTCCGCGCCGCCGACGGGCTGGCGGTGATCGCGGCGGCGTAGCGGATCCTTGCGGCTCGCTGCCGCGAGCGCCCCTCCCTCAATCCCCTCCCGCGGGTGGAGGGTGTTGGGGGGAGGGGGTGTCTCAGACGGCCTCGACCCTCATTATCTTGCCTCGATATCGAGCGGCGCCCCGTTGAGCGTGACGTGGTGGGTCACATCGGTCGGGTTGATCACCGTCTGCATGGCGAAGCAGCCGGCCTCCGCGGCGCGGACCAGGGCGGCGACGCGGGCGGCCGGCGCCGGCGACTGGACCTGGATGTGCAGCTCGAACCCCAGCGCGGTGCCCTTGATCGTTTCGCGCAGCACCGAGCCGTCGGTGCGGAAGCGCGACTTCACGTCGACGCTGGCGTGGTCGAGCGGCACCTTCATCATCTCGGCGTAGCGGGTGAGCTGCGTCAGCGCGCAGAACCCGGCGCCGAGCAGGAAGTAGCCGAGCGGGGTCGGCGCCGAGTTGGCGCCGCCGAGCCGCACGCCCTCGTCGCAGGTGACGGTGAACTTCTGCAGGTCCTCCGGCAGGACGAAGGTGCCCTTCTTTTTCAGGCCGTCCTCCGTCTCGGCGCGGACGTGGAAGGCGAACTCCCGCCCCTGCCACGCGAATTCCTTGTCCTTGTCCGTGGTCTGCTGGTCCATGCCGCGCTCCCTGTCCTGGCCGGTTCCGTCAACCCTGCCACGCCGCGCCGCCGGCTACAATGAGGCCGGGAATCGTGGTAACGATGGACCCGGGCGCCGCGCCGCCGGCCCGCCACGGAGCCGCCGACCACAAGGCCCGCCCGAGGGGAGAACCCGCGCATGGCTGCGATCAAGCGGTACGAGACGGACGTGGCGATCATCGGCTCCGGCGGCGCCGGCATCGCCGCGGGGATCGAGGCGCGCGACGCCGGGGCGCGCGCCATCGCCTTCGAGCTGGCGGCCGAGCCGGGCGGTTCGGCGATCATCTCCGGCGGCGGCTGCTTCATCGTCGGCTCGCCGCTGCAGAAGGAGGCCGGGATCGAGGACACCCCCGACCTCGCGTTCGAGGACTGGATGAAATGGGGCGGCCCGTCGGCGGATGCGGTGTGGGCGCGCTACTACATCGAGCACACCCTGCACGACCTCTACCACTGGGCCGAGGGCCTGGGCGTGCGCTGGGTCGACATGAAGCCGCAGGAAGGCAACTCGGTGCTGCGCTGGACCCGGCCGGACCGCAACGGCCTGGGCCTGATGACGCACCTGATCGAGGGCTTCACCAGGCGCGGCGGCGAGATCGTGTTCAACGCCGAGATCACCCATTTGATGCGCGACGGCGACCGCGTCGTCGGGCTGGAGGGCAAGGACACGCGCACCGGCGAGCCGATCGCCGTCTCCGCCCGCGCGGTGGTGATCGCCGCAGGCGGCTTCAACTCCAACCTCGACATGGTGCTGGAGGTGAAGCCCGAGCTCGGCAACGACCGGGTGATGGAAGGCTCCGGCCGGGGCTCGGTCGGCAGCGGGCTGAAGCTGGCGCGCCAGGTCGGCGCCTATGTCACTCACCTCGACCACGTCTGGTTCTACGTCTACGCCACGCCCGACTACCGCGACCCGCGGCAGCGCCGCGGCCTCGTTTTCCGCCAGGCGCCCGGCTACATCTGGGTCAACCAGCAGGGCCGGCGCTTCCACAACGAGGCGCTGTCGGGCGGCAACTCGGCGAGCCCGGCGCTGCTGGCGCAGAACCCGCGCCACGCCTGGGCGATCGTCGATACGCCGATGGTCGCGAACATGGAGATCGCCGACCCCTATTACCGCGACGGCGACAAGACGGTGCGCGCCAAGGTGCAGGAGCTGCTCGACAGCTCGCCGTTCATCAAGAAGGCCGACACCTTGGCGGCGCTGGCGCGCGCCATCGACGTCGACCCGGACGTCTTCGCGGACACGGTGCGGCGCTACAACAAGGCATTCGACGACGGGCTCGCCAACGACCCCGACTTCGGCAAGCCGCTCGACGCGTCGAAGCGGTTCGACACCCCGCCCTACTACGCGATCCAGATTTTCCCGCTGGCGCGCAAGAACTTCGGCGGCATCAAGACCGACCTGCAGTGCCGCGCGCTCGACAAGCACTTCGAGCCGATCGCCGGCCTGTTCGCCGCGGGCGAGGCGGCCGGCATGGCCGGCGGCCACATCAACGGCCGCGCCGGCCTGGAAGGCACCATGCTGGGCCCCTCCGTCTTCAGCGGCCGGGTCGCCGGCGGCTGGGCCGCCCGCGA
>JBFWQM010000256.1:0-7193 GCA_050249455.1 Rhodospirillaceae bacterium
TGATCTCGAACAGCTCGCGGATCGGGAAGGCGATCAGCGACAGCTCGCGCACCGGCGTCGCGTCCTGCTTCTCCGGCGGGCGCAGGATGGTGAAGTGGACCAGGTCGACCGACGGGTCGGCCTTCAGGAGGTTGCGCCACACCCGCTCGCCCTGGTGCGGCTCGCCCGACACCAGCAGCACGCGCAGCCGCTCGCGAACGCCGTTCACGGTTACCACGGCGCGGTTGTTGACCTCGGTCAGCTCGTTCGGCGCGCGTTCGACCTCGAACTGAAAGATGTTGGCGCCGGCGTGGTCGACGTTGACGCTGACGGTCGCGCTCTCGCCGATGGTCACCGGAACGGCGGTGCGCGAGCCGTCCTCGCGGGTCAGCATGACGGTCGCGCGCTGGCCGGCGGCCGCCTGGTCCTCGACCTTCAGGCGGACCTCGGCCGGCTTGCCGACCAGGCCGTAGCCGGGCGCCTGCTCGACCACGATGCGGCGGTCGCGCTCGCCCTCGGCGCCGGTCAGCAGCACGTGCAGCGGGCCGGCGAACGGGAGCTGGCTATCGGCGGCCGGCACGTCGTGGACCTGGCCGTCGGTGATGACGATGGTGCCGCCGATCCGGCCCCGCGGCACGTCCGACAGCGCGCGGCCCACGGCGTCGAACAGCCGGGTGCCGTCGGTCGGCCTGCCGGCGGTCTGCGCCGGCGCGCCGGCGTTGATCACCCGGACGTCGAGGTTGGGCATCTGCGCCAGCCGCTCGCGCAGCTGCGCCACCGCCGCCGCGGTCTGCTGCGGCCGCTGGCCGATCGACTGGCTGGGCGAGTCGTCCACCACGACGGCGACCACATCGGACACCGGCTGGCGCTCCTCGTCCACCAGCACCGGGTTGGCGAGCGCCAGCGTCAGGATCGCGATGGCGGCGAACCGCCACGCCAGCCCGCGGGCGCGGCGCACCGCGCCGTACAGCACCAGCAGCAGCCCGACGGCGCCCAGGACGCCGATCGCCGTCCAGTCGAACAGCGGCGCGAACGCGATCGAGGTCATTGGCCCAGCCGCTCGATGATCGCGGGCGCGTGGACCTGGTCGGTCTTGTAGTTGCCGGTCAGCGCGTACATCACCCAGTTGACGCCGAACCGGTAGGCGAACTCGCGCTGGCGCTCGCCGCCCGGCACCACCGGAAACATCGGCTGGCCGGAATCGTCGACCGCCCAGGCGCCGGCCCAGTCGTGGCCGCCGATCACCACCGACGAGACGCCGTCGTTGTGGTTGCCGCCGCGCCGCTCCACCCACACCGCGCCGCCGGTGAAGCGGCCGGGGAAGTCCTGCAGCAGGTAGAAGGCGCGGCCCAGCACGTGGTCCTCCGGCACCGTCATCAGCGCCGGGATGTCGAGCGCCGACAGCAGGCTGCGCAGCCGCTGCGACGCCGGGCCCGAGGTGCCGTAGGCGTTCGACGACAGCCCGCCCTGCTCGCGCGTGTCGAACAGGATGGTGCCGCCGGTGCGGAAATAATCGTTCAGCTTGCCGATGGCGCGGTCCGACAGCGCCGGCTGGCGCGGCGACACCGCCCAGTAGAGCACCGGGAAGAACGCCAGCTCGTCGCGGTCGAGATCGACCGCCATCGGGGCCGCCGGCTCCACTGCGGTGCGCCGGCGCAGCATGGTGGTCAGGCCGTTCAGCCCGGCGCGGCTGACGTTGTCGATCGCGGCGTCGCCGGTCGTGACGTAGGCGAGATGGGTCTCCAGCGTCGCGTTCAGCGCCGCGGCGTCGGGCCCGGTGCGCGGCGGCCGCTCCGGCGCCGGCGCCTGGCCGGGCGGCGGCATCTGGATGCGCAGCGGCGACTGGGCCAGCGCGGCGGTGCCGGCCAGCGCGACGACGGCGATCGCGACGGCGGCCGTCGCGCCGGCGGCGCGGGCGCCGCGCGGGAGCCAGATCAGGCCGCGCAGCGCGAAGCTGACCACGGTGTCGACCAGCGCCAGGATCAGCGCCGCCAGCAGGAACCACGGCTTGAGGTCGGTCGCGGCCGCGGAACCGAAGCCGAGCCGCTCCACCCCCGAGGGCAGGTCGCCGAGCGGCCGCAGCGCCGGCACGCCGGCATTCAGGTTGAGCGCGCGCCGCGCCGCGTCGCGGCCGTAATAGCCGGGCGGCGTCCGCGGGCTCGGCTTCGCCTCCTCGAAGGTGCGGCCGGGGATCGCGGCGGCGGTGGACGGCGGCGCGCCCAGCCGGCCGAAGCCGTCGAGCGCCTCCAGCGGCGGGTAGACCGCCTCCGCATCCTCGCCGACCACGCCGGCCGACATGCCCACCACCCGCCGCAGCATCTCGACGAACAGGCCGCTGATGGGCAGGTTCGACCAGTCCGAGTTGGCGGTGGTGTGCACCAGGATCAGGTAGCCGCTGCCGCGGCGCTCGCCGGTGACCAGCGGCGTCCCATCGGTCAGCCGCGCCCACGTCTTGTCGTTGAGGTCGGCCGACGGCTCGGCCAGCACCTGGCGGTTGATGCGCACGTCGCTCGGGATGGCGAGGCCGTTGAACGGGCTCTTGTCGTCGAACGGCGCCAGCTCCGCGGGCTTCGACCACGACAGCACGCCGCCCAGCGCGCGGTCGCCGGTGCGCAGCTGCACCGGCACCAGCGAATCGGCCGACTGCGCCAGCCGCGGGCCGGCGAAGCGGATCACCACGCCGCCCTTGTCGATCCACGCCGACAGCGTGTCGACCTGCGCGTCGGTCAGCCGGCCGACGTCGGCCAGCGCGATCACCGCGATCTCGCGCGACAGCAGGTCCGACAGCGAGCCCTGGCGCACCTCGCTGAACGGCGCCAGCGCGCGGTTGAGGTAGAACAGGGAACCGAGCAGCGGCTGCGCCGTCTCCAGCGTCTCGCCCGACACCAGCCCGACCGGGCGGCGGCGCCAGCGCTCGTCGAGCAGGAACACGGCGCCGGCGGTGGCCTCGCCCTCGACCTCGATGCGGGCGGCGGCGTTGCGCAATTCGCCGGGCAAAGCGAGGCGCGCCTCGGCGGCCGTCGCGCCGTCGGCGAAGCGGGCGCGCTCGCGGGTCAGCAGCCGGCCGTCGGCGGCGACGGCGCGCAGCCACAGCTCGGATTCGCCGCGGCTGCCGGCGCGCTGCACCGTGACCACAAGGTCGCTGCCTTCCGACCGCGGCGTGCCGATCAGGCGCGCGGTCGCCTCCGCCGGCTCGGCATAGACCTGCAGGCTGCCGCGCCGCTGCAGCCGGTCGGCCAGCGCCTGCGTCGCCTCGTTCTCCAGGCCGTCGGAGATCCAGGCCACGTGCGCCGCGCCGGTCGCCTCGATGCGGTCGACCGCTGCGGCGGCGGCGCGATGGTCGGACGGCCACGGCTTGGGCGCCATCGCGCGCACGATGCGCCGGGCCTCGGACGCCCGCAGCACGCCGCTGGCCTGCACCGGCTCGCCCGGCTGGCTCGGCGCGGTGGCGAGCACGACGACGGGGCGGTCGGCGCGCTCGGCGCGGTCGATCAGGCCGTCGATCACCGCCGCGCGCTCGCGCCAGTGGCTGGCCGACGCCCAGCCGTCATCGACCACCAGCAGCATCGGCCCGGAGCCGTAGAGCTGGGCGCCGGGGTTGATCAGCGGGTGCGCCAGCGCGACGATCACCGCCGCGGCCAGCAGGATGCGCATCAGGATCAGCCACCACGGCGTGCGCGCCGGCGTCTCCTGCTGCTTGCGCAGCGCCAGCAGCAGGCGCAGCGGCGGGAACGCCATCAGCCGCGGCGTCGGCGGCGTCACGCGCAAGAGCCACCACAGGACCGGCAGGGTCGCCAGCGCGACCAGCATCCAGGGGGTGGCGAAGGCGAGCGAACCGATCTCCAGCACGGCCTAGGCTCCCACCCCGGCGGCGATCGAGAGCGCCGAATGCAGGGTCAGCAGCGCCGACTGGGGCGGCCGGTCGGTGCGGTGGCTCGCCCATGTCCAGCCCACGGCGCGCGCGATGTCGGCGATCGCGGCGCGGTGCTCGCGCAGGAGGGCGAGGTAGTCCTCGCGCAGCGCCTCGGTGCGCCCGATGAGAAGCTCGCCTTCGCCTTCCAGCCCGTGGAAGCGGATGCGGCCGCGGAACGGCAGCGTCTCCTCGGCCGGGTCCAGCACCTGCACCATGTGGCCGCGCACGCCGCGCGCGGCATAGGCGCGGACCACGCGCTCGATCTCCGCCGGCGGCGACAGGAAGTCCCCGACCAGCACCAGCCGGGCATGGCGTGGCAGCGGCGCCAGCGGCGGCGCGTTGTCGCCGGCCTCCGGCGGGCGGGCCAGCGCCGCGGCGAAGCGGTTGAGCACGTTGCGCCCCGCGGACGGCGGGATGCCGTGGCCGAGCAGCGCCACCCGCTCGCCGCCGCGCACCAGGAGGACGGCGAGCGCGAGGGTCAGCACCGCCGCGCGCTCCGCCTTCTCCGGCCACTCGCGGCTCGAGCTGTAGCGCATCGAGGCGGAGCCGTCGGTCCACAGCCACACCGTCTGCGCCGCCTCCCACTCGTTCTCGCGTACGAACGCGGCCTGGGTCTTGGCCGACTGGCGCCAGTCGATCTGCGACGCGGCGTCGCCCGACTGGTAGCGGCGGAACTGCCAGAAGGTGTCGCCCTGGCCGACCCGGCGGCGGCCGTGGACGCCCTGCGCCACCGTGGCGGCGACCCGTTCGGCGGCCACCATCAGCGGCGGCATCGCCGCGGCGGCCAGCTCCGCCCGGTGGCGGAGCCCGGCGGGGGTTGCCTCGGCGACGCTATGGCGGAACGGGTACTTCAACTGCGTCGGCTCAGGCGTGGGGGGCGCACAGCCGCCGGATGATGTCGTCGATCGTCACGCCGTCGGCGCGGGCCGCGAAATTCAGCGCCATGCGGTGGCGCAGGATCGGCGGCGCCAGCGCGATCACATCGTCGATCGACGGCGACAGCCGGCCGTCCAGCACGGCGCGCGCGCGGGTGGCCAGCATCAGCGCCTGGCTGGCGCGCGGGCCGGGGCCCCAGGCGACGTGGGCGGTCACCTCGGGCACGCCGCTGGCGTCGGGCCGGCCGGCGCGCACGATGTCGAGGATCGCCTTCACCACCGCGTCGCCGACCGGGATGCGGCGCACCAGCGCCTGGGCGTGCATCAGGTCGTCGGCGGTGATCACCTGCTCGGGCGCGGCTTCCTCCACGCCCGTGGTGGCGATCAGCATCTGCCGCTCCGCCGCCTCGTCGGGGTACTCGATGTCGATCTGCATCAGGAAGCGGTCGAGCTGCGCCTCCGGCAGCGGGTATGTGCCTTCCTGCTCCAGCGGGTTCTGCGTGGCGAGCACGTGGAATGGCTGCGGCAGAGGATGGTACTGGCCGGCCACCGACACCCGGCGCTCCTGCATCGCCTGCAGCAGCGCCGACTGCGTGCGCGGGCTGGCGCGGTTGATCTCGTCGGCCATCAGCAGTTGGCAGAACACCGGGCCGGGCAGGAAGCGGAAGGCGCGCCGGCCGCTTTCACTTTCCTCCAGCACCTCGGAGCCCAGGATGTCGGCCGGCATCAGGTCGGGGGTGAACTGCACCCGCTTGTCGTCCATGCCGAGCACGGTGCCCAAGGTGTCGACCAGCTTGGTCTTGCCCAGGCCGGGAAACCCGACCAGGAGCGCGTGACCGCCGCCCAGCAAGGTGATAAGCACTTGGTCGATCACGTTGGGCTGGCCGAAGATGATGCGGCCGATGCGGTCGCGCACCAGCGCCATGCGCTGGCCCAGGGCTTCGATTTCGGCGATCAGCCGCGCAGGCGGCTCGGTCACCGGGTCGACGGCAGGAAGCGTGTCGTTGCTGCTCACGGGCGTCTCGGAACCGACTCTAGGGCATGTCGAAATCGTTTACCGGCGGCAGGACGCATCGATCCGACGATGAACGGCGCCAATCCGAAGGCGCCGCCCCCGATGCGCTGCCATTCCCGGGCAGCACCGGCGGGCCACAGCTCTGCGGCGACATCGACATGCGCATCGCCCGCGACGGTACGTGGTTTTATCACGGTTCGCCCATCGGGCGTAAGCCGCTGGTGAAGCTTTTCGCGTCCGTGCTCAAAAGGCACGCAGACGGTGACTACTGGCTGATCACCCCGGCGGAACAGTGCCGCATCACGGTCGACGACGCGCCGTTCGTCGCCGTCGCCATGACGGCGGAAGGTCAGGGGCGGGATCAAAACCTCGTGTTCACCACGAATCTGGACGACGTCGTCCGCGCTGGGCCGGACCACCCGATCCGGGTGGAGACCGCGGTGGAAACCGGCGAGCCGTCCCCCTATGTTGGTGTGCGCGACGGTCTGGAAGCGTTGATATCGCGGGCCGTTTTCTACGACCTGGTCGAGCTCGGGGTGGAGGAAGCGGTCGGCGGCGTGCCGTCGTTCGGCGTGTGGAGCGGCGGCGCCTTCTTCGCGCTCGGGCGGCTCGACGAGGCATAGCCGGGTCATTGTCAGGAAATGTGATGCGCGCGCTCATCCGCAAGTCCTTCGCCGGGCCGGGGCTGCCCGGGGCGCCGTCCGGCCTGGAGGACAACCCGCCGCCGGCCGACCAGCCGCTGACCCAGGCCGCCGTGCTGGTGCCGATCATCGACCGGTCGGCGGGGATGACCGTGCTGCTGACCCAGCGCACCGCGCATCTGCCCAGCCACGCCGGCCAGATCTCGTTCCCCGGCGGGCGCACCCAGCCCAGCGACACCAGCCCGGAGGACACCGCGCTGCGCGAGGCGGAGGAGGAGACCGGCCTGGAGCGCCGCTTTGTGGAGTTGGTCGGCCGGCTGGAGGTGCGCGAGACCGGCACCGGCTACCGGGTGACGCCGGTGGTCGGCATCGTCGAGCCCGACTTCGACCTGCGCCCCGACCCGTCGGAGGTCGAGCACGCCTTCGAGGCGCCGCTCGCCTTCCTGATCGACCCCGCCAACCACCGCTTCGAGACCCGCGTGACCCGCGGCGTGGAGCGCCAGTTCTACGCGATCTCGTACGAGAGCCACTATATCTGGGGACTGACGGCGCGGCTGCTGGTCAATCTGTCGGGGGTCCTGAGAGGGTGACGATTTTTCGCGCGGAGACGCCCCCTCCCCCCAACCCCCTCCCACGAGGGGAGGGGGAGAAGTTAAGCCCCCTCCCCTCGTGGGAGGGGGTTGGGGGAGGGGGTGCCCGCAACCTCTCGCCGCCGCCCGCACTGTTGCCCTCGCAGCCGGCAAGATCCGCATCCTCTTCGCCTACGTCGT
>JBFWQM010000257.1:0-7133 GCA_050249455.1 Rhodospirillaceae bacterium
CGGTTCCGGTCGCTACCGTGACGACGGACGTACCCGTCCATCGTCATCCCCACTTCTTCAAGCAGTTCTTCGCGATGGCCGGCGGCTACTGGACCACCGGGCGGCCGTGGAAGGCATGGGGGCTGACGGTCACGCTGGTCGTGCTGTCGGTCGCCACGGTCGGCATCCAGATGTGGATCAACTTCTGGAACAAGGACTTCTTCGACACCCTGGAACGCAAGGACTGGACCGGCTTCTACGGCGAGCTGTGGATGTTCGGCCTGATCATCCTGGCCTCGGTCGCGACCACCGCCGTCCACCTCCACGTCAAGCGCAAGCTGCAGCTCGGCTGGCGGCAATGGCTGTCGACCCGCACGGTCGACCGCTGGCTCGATGCCGGGCATCACTACAAGCTGCAGTTCATGCCGGGATCGCACGACAACCCCGATGGCCGCATCGCCGAGGACACCCGCATCGCCACCGAGATGGCGGTCGAGTTCGCGCACAGCATCCTCTATTGCGTCCTGCTGCTGATCTCGTTCCTCGGCATCCTGTGGAACCTGTCGGGCGCCTTCACGCTGAACCTGGGCGGACGCGAGATCGGCATCCCCGGCTACATGGTCTGGGTCGCCATCGCCTATGCCGCGGTCGGCTCGGGCATCACCTTCCTGATCGGCCGGCCGCTGGTGGCGGCGACCGACGAGCGGCAGAGCCGCGAGGCCGATTTCCGCTTCGGCCTGGTCCGCGCGCGCGAGAACGCCGAGGGCATCGCGCTGCTGCGCGGCGAGGCCGACGAGCGCCGGCGGCTGCTGTCGGCGTTCACCGGCATCCAGGGCGCCTGGAACAAGCAGACCCAGGGCCAGCGCCGGCTGATGATGCTGACCACCGCCTACGGCACGCTGGCCGGCGTGTTTCCCATCCTGGTCGCGGCGCCGCAGTACTTCGTCAGCGCCATCACCCTGGGCGGGCTGATGCAGACCGCACAGGCGTTCCTGCAGGTGCAGTCCGCCCTGTCGTGGTTCGTGGACAACTTCCCGCGCTTCGCCGAATGGAACGCCTCGGTCGAGCGCGTGCTAGACCTGCACGATGCGCTCGACGAGCTGGAGGAGGAAACCGGCACGGGCGCCGAGCCTACCATCGCCGTGGAGGTCGCCGATGCGCCCGATCTCGCCTTCGACAAGGTGACCATCGCCCACCCCGACGGGACGGTGCTGGTCAACGACGCCACGGCGGCGCTGAAGCCGGGCGAACGCGTCCTGATCAAGGGCGAATCCGGCAGCGGCAAGAGCACCCTGTTCCGCGCCGTGGCCGGGCTGTGGCCATGGGGCCACGGCCAGATCCGGCTGCCCGCGTCGCGCAAGCTGATGTTCCTGCCGCAGCGCCCCTATCTGCCGATCGATTCGTTGCGGGCGGCCCTGCTCTACCCCGACCCGCCGGACAGCCAGGACGAGGAAGCGCTCATCGCGGCGCTGGCAAAGGTCGGCCTGGAGCACCTCGTCGAGCGACTCGACGAGGTCGAGCAGTGGGATCACGTGCTGTCGGGCGGCGAGCAGCAGCGGCTCGCCTTCGCCCGCGTGCTGCTGCAGAAGCCCGACTGGGTATTCCTGGACGAGGCGACGGCGGCGCTCGACGAGGTCAACCAGGAGTTGGTCATGCATGCGCTGATCGAGGCGCTGCCCGACGTCGGAGTCCTGTCGATCGGCCACCGGCCCGGCATGGAGGCGTTCCACCACCGCGAGCTGGTGCTGCTGCGCACCGAGGACGGCGCCCGGCTGGTGCGCGGCACCCGCGAACGGCGCGACGCCGTGCGCAAGGCGAAGGAGGAGGCGCGCCAGCGACGCCAGCGCGTGCTGCGGCGCCTGACCACGGGGCTGAACCCGCATCCGCAGCTCCATCACCATCCCTATCCGCACCGGCCGCACAACTGAGCGCGGGGTCAGGCGCCCGACAGCGGCGGTGCGACGGATTCGAGCGGCTGGCGCTCGGCGCGGATGCCGATGGCGGCCTCCAGCGCCGCGGCCGCCAGCATGAGGCCGGCGCCGATCAGGTAGCCCACCATGATCGAGCCGCGCTCGCCGCTGTCGATCAGGGCGCCGAACAGCCATGGCCCGGCGACGCCGCCGACCCCGGTGCCGAAGGCATAGAACAGCGCGATGGCGTTGGCGCGGATTTCCAGCGGGAAGGATTCGCCGACCGTCAGGTAGGCGGCGCTGGCGGCCGCGGAGGCGAAGAAGAAGATTACTGTCCAGGCCGCCGTCTGCGCCGTGGCGTCCAGCGCCCCGGCGGCGAATAGCCAGCCGGTGATCGCCAGCAGGATCCCGGAGACGGCGTAGCAGCCGGCGATCATCGGCTTGCGGCCCACGGTGTCGAACAGCGGCCCGAGCAGCAGCGGTCCGAGGAAGTTGCCCGCCGCGAATGGCAGGATGTACCAGCCCACCGCGTCGGCCGGGACGCCGTAGAACGTGGTCAGCACCAGGGCGTAGGTGAAGAAGATGGCGTTGTAGAGGAAGGCCTGCGAGCCCATCAGCACGACGCACAGCAGCGTCCGCCGCGGATAGACCCGGATCAGGGTGCGCGCCAGGACCGGCAGGCTGGCCCGCACCGTCCGGCGCAGCCGCACCGGCGCGGCCTCCAGGGCGGCGAGCGCGTGGCCGGCCGGCACGCGGCACTCGATCGCCGCGACCACCGCCGCCGCCTCGTCGTGCCGGCCGTGGGTCATCAGCCAGCGCGGGCTTTCCGGCAGGAAGCGGCGCAGCCGCAGGATCACCAGCCCGGCCGCGGCGCCAGTGAAGAAGGCGAGCCGCCAGCCGGTGTCGGCGTCGAACAGGCCGGGGTCGAGCAGCACGACCGAAAGGCCCGCCCCGGCCGCCGCGCCGAGCCAGAAGCTGCCGTTGATCGCAAGGTCGGTTCGGCCGCGGTAGCGCGCCGGGATCAGCTCCTGGATCGCAGAGTTGATCGCCGCGTACTCGCCGCCGATGCCGGCCCCGGTCAGGAAGCGGAACAGGCAGAACGAGGCGAAGTCCCACGAGAACGCGGTCAGGCCGGTGGCGACCAGATAAAGGCCCAGGGTGACGCTGAACAGCCGCTTGCGGCCGTAGCGGTCGGCCAGCCAGCCGAAGACGAGCGAGCCCGACACCGCCCCGGCGAGGTAGAAGCTGGCCGACAGCCCGATCTGCGTGCTGGAGAGCCCGAGCGCCCGGGGGTCGGCAAGCGCCGCCGCCAGGGTGCCGGCGAGCGTGACCTCCAGCCCGTCCAGGACCCAGGTGATCCCCAGGCAGCCGACGACCAGGGTATGGAAGCGGCACCACGGCAGCCGGTCGAGCCGTCCCGGGACATCGGTGTGGACTTCCGGAGGGTCGTCGGCGGCGGTCATCGGCAGGCAGAACGCCCGCGGCGGCGCGCGGTGCCGCCTGGGTGCGACGTTTTTTTCGCCCCTCGGCCAACACAGTTCTTGACCCTCAGGCCGCTATCCACTATTTGCCCCTCTGCCCATAGTCGCACGTGCCTGTAGACGCTGGCACACCCGGCAACTCCGGGGCCCCTTCGGGGGATAAGGCGTCCTAAAGCAACGACGGTGAGGGCTTTTTTGGTCTCCGTCGGCCCTCCAAAGGCCGGCGACACTGAAGAGGCACACCTTCATTGCCGAACGTGCGGACCGGGTATCCCCGATCCAATCCTAAGGCAGCCAACGCCGGCGCATAACCGTCGCAAGCGGTGAGCGCCGGGTTTCGAGCGCGGGTTTCGGCCCGACAGGCATCGGCGTTTCCACCCCGCCCCCCTGTCGACCGGGACCCCGCCAAACCGCTTGGGACGGGAGTACCGGCCGATGGCCACGCAGCGCATCCTCGACTTCCTCGCCACCCGACGGCCGGAAGGCCCCTGCCTCGTCGTCGACCTCGACGTCGTGCGCGAGAACTACCTCGCCTTCCGCAAGGCGTTGCCGGAATCGCGCATCTTCTACGCCGTGAAGGCCAACCCGGCGCCGGAGATCCTGGCACTGCTGGCGGAGCTCGGCTCGTCGTTCGACACCGCCTCGGTCACCGAGGTGGAGATGGCGCTGGCGGCCGGCGCGTCGCCCGACCGCATCTCCTTCGGCAACACCATCAAGAAGGAGCGCGACATCGCGCGCGCCCGTGCGCTGGGCGTCGACCTGTTCGCCGTCGATTCGCTGGAGGAGGTCGAGAAGATCGCCCGCGTCGCCCCCGGCGCGCGCGTGTTCTGCCGCGTGCTGACCGACAACGTCGGCGCCGAGTGGCCGCTCAGCCGCAAGTTCGGCTGCGCCCGCACGATGGCGGTGGACGTGCTGACCCGCGCCCATGACCTCGGCCTCGTCGCCTACGGGGTGTCGTTCCACGTCGGCTCGCAGCAGCCGCGCGTGGCGGCGTGGGACACCGCGCTCGCCGACGCTGCGGCGGTGTTCCGCACGCTGGCGGAGCGCAACATCCACCTCTCCATGGTCAACATGGGCGGCGGCTTCCCGGCGCGCTACCTGAAGAAGGTGCCGGCGCCGCAGGCGTACGGCCAGGCGATCTTCCGCGCGCTGCGCAAGCACTTCGGCAACCGCATCCCGGAGACTATCATCGAGCCGGGCCGCGGCATGGTCGGCGACGCCGGCGTGATCAAGGCCGAGGTCGTGCTGATCTCGCGCAAGTCGGAGGAGGACGCCACCCGCTGGGTCTACCTCGACATCGGCAAGTTCGGCGGCCTGGCCGAGACGATGGACGAGTCGATCCGCTACCCGATCCGCACCGGGCGCGACGGCGACCCGGTGGCGCCGTGCGTGCTGGCCGGGCCGACCTGCGATTCCGCCGACGTCCTCTACGAGAAGACGCCGTACCCGCTGCCGATCACACTTACGATCGGCGACGAGGTGCTGATCGAGGCGACGGGCGCGTACACGACGACCTATTCGTCGGTCGCGTTCAACGGCTTCTCGCCGCTGGCCTCCTACGTGATCTGACGGAGGAGCCGATGGTACGGATTCGCGAGGAGCGGCCCGGCGATCTCCGGGGCCGCGAGGCGCTGCTCGACGCCGCGTTCGGCCCGGCGCGCCGCTTCAAGACGGCGGAGCGGCTGCGCCGCGACCGCCTGCCTGCCGACGGCCTGTCGCTGGTCGCGATCGACCGCGGCCGGCTGATCGGAACCGTCAGGCTGTGGGAGATCGAGGCTGGCACCGCCGGCCCGGCGCTCCTGCTCGGCCCGATCGCGGTCGACGCCGCGCAGCGCAGCCGCGGCATCGGCGCGGCGCTGATGCGGCACGCCATCGCGGCGGCGGCGGCGCGCGGCCACCGCGCGGTGCTGCTGGTGGGCGATGCGCCCTACTATGCGCGGTTCGGCTTCGTCGCCGAGCCGACGCGCGACCTGGAGCTGCCCGGCCCGGTCGATGCCGACCGGTTCCTGGCGCTCGAGCTCGTGCCCGACGCCTTGCGCGGCGCGCTCGGACCGGTCGTCGCGACCGGCCGGATCGACGCCGTCCCTGCCCCGCTCGCCGCCTGACCGGAAGGAGCCCGCCATGAACGACTGGCCCGTCCACGGCCGCATCGACGGCCCGATCGTGATGATCGGCTTCGGCACCATCGGCCGCGGCACCCTGCCGCTGATCCTGCGCCACCTCCAGGTCGACCGCGCACGCTTCACCGTGATCGACCCGGACGACAGCCGTCGCGCGCTCGCCGACGCGCAGGGCGTGCGGTTCATGAAGGCCGCGCTGACCCGCGACAACTACAAGGACGTGCTGACGCCGCTGCTGACCGAGGGCGCCGGGCAGCCGTTCGTCGTGAACCTTTCGGTCGACATCTCCTCCGTCGACATGATCGCGTTCAGCCAGAAGATGGGCGCGCTCTATGTCGACACCGTCGTGGAGCCATGGGCCGGCTACTACACCGACTCGTCGCTGACGCCGTCGCAGCGGTCGAACTACGCGTTGCGCGAGGGCGTGCTGGCGCTGCGCCGTGGCGTGCGGCGCGCGACCACTGCGGTGAGCTGCTGCGGCGCCAACCCCGGCATGGTCTCGTGGCTGGTCAAGGAGGCGCTGGTCAACCTCGCCCGCGACCTCGGCCGTCCCGCCGCTGCGCCGGCGGACCGCGCCGGCTGGGCGCGGCTGATGCGCGACCTGGGGGTGAAGGGCGTCCACATCGCCGAGCGCGACACCCAGCGGGCCGGCACGCCCAAGCCGCAGGACGTGTTCCGCAACACCTGGTCGATCGAGGGCTTCATCAGCGAGGGCCTGCAGCCGTCGGAGCTCGGCTGGGGCACGCATGAGCGCCATATGCCGGCGCAGGCGCGCCGCCACGACTTCGGCTGCGATGCGGCGATCTACCTGCTGCAGCCGGGCGCCGGCACGCGCGTGCGGTCGTGGACGCCGACCGCCAGGGCGCAGCACGGCTTCCTGGTGACGCACAACGAGTCGGTGTCCATCGCCGACTTCTTCACGCTGCGCGAGGACGGCAAGGTCGTCTACCGGCCGACCTGCCACTACGCCTACCACCCGTGCGACGACGCGGTGCTGTCGCTGCACGAGATGGCGGGCAGCCAGTGGCGGCCGCAGCCGACCCTGCAGATGCTGGAGGAGGACGACATCGTCGACGGCGTCGACGAGCTCGGCGTGCTGCTCTACGGCCACGCGAAGAACGCCTACTGGTACGGCTCGCGGCTGTCGATCGAGGAGACCCGCGCGCTGGCGCCCTATCAGAACGCGACTGGGCTGCAGGTGACCTCCGCCGTGCTCGCCGGCATGGTGTGGGCGCTGGAGAACCCGACGGCCGGCATCGTGGAGGCGGACGAGCTCGACTACGCGCGCTGCCTCACGATCCAGCGGCCTTATCTCGGCGCCGTGTTCGGCGAATACACCGACTGGACGCCGCTCGACGGCCGCGGCGTGCTGTTCCCGGAGTCGGTCGACGAGACTGATCCCTGGCAGTTCCGCAACGTGCTGGTCGGCTGAACCCGAACGTAGAATCTGTTAAGCCGGCGGGCGTTGCCGCGGCGACGCCCGCCGGGCTACCCTGAAGCCAATCAACAAGGCTTTCGGGAGGTTTCGACGATGGACAAGTGGCGCGCGATCCCGATGACGGCCCTTGCGGCGGCGGCCGCGCTGCTCGCGGCCGCCCCGTCGCAAGCGGACGCGGTCGCCGACTTCTACCGCGGCAAGAACG
>JBFWQM010000258.1:0-6998 GCA_050249455.1 Rhodospirillaceae bacterium
GCGGTCTGGATGCGCCGCGGCGCGTTACGTCTCCCTAAGGAAGCCTCGCAACAGGAGACAGGCGCATGCCTCGACATATCGCGGCGGCCATTGCCGCCTTTGCCTTCGCCGGCGCACTGGCCGGGCCGCTGGCGGCGCAGGTGACCACCCCGGGCGGCACCACGCCGGGCACGCCCTCCCGCGGCGGCGTCACCGCGCCGCCGCCGGGCACGCCCTCGACCGTGCCGGAGCAGATCTCCCCGCGCAGCCCGACCGAGCCCATGCCGTCGCCGACGCTCGACCGCATCGAGCCCCGGGCAGGGTCGGTGCAAGGCGAGGAGCCGCGTCGCCCGCCCGACGTGCCGGACTACCGGCCGCCCGCCAGCAGCGATCCCAGCGGCCTGACGCGCAGCCCGTACGCCCCGCCGCCGTCGATCGACAGCGGCCGGATCCGCAGCCCATCGGAGCCGATGGGAAGCTTCGGGCGGGACCGCTAGACCCTCGCTCGGACATACTTCCCGGGGACCGGCGTGGCGCGATCGCGACCGCGCCGGCCTTCTTCGCGCATTCTTGTCGGAACGCATGCCCCTAGTTCGTCGTCCCGGTACGAAGGCTGACCGGCCTCCGTCCAACCCGGGAGAGAACGGATGCGTGTCATGGTGCTGGTCAAGGCAACGGCGGACAGCGAGGCGGGGCTGGTGCCGTCCGCCGACACGATGCTCGAAGCGATGGGCCGGTTCAACGAGGCGCTGGCGGACGCCGGCGTCTTGGTCTGCGCCGACGGGCTGCAGCCGTCCTCGAAGGGAAAGCGCGTCGCGTTCGACGGCGCGGCCCGGACGGTGACCGATGGCCCGTTCGCCGCCACCGGCGAACTCGTCGCCGGCTTCTGGATCTGGCAGGTCGAGGACATGGCCGAGGCGGTGGCATGGGTCAAGCGCTGCCCCAACCCGATGCCCGGCCCGAGCGAGATCGAGATCCGGCCGATCTACGAGATGGCCGACCTCGGCGACGCCGTGACGCCGGCGGTCGCGGCGTTGCACGAACGCGTCCGCAGCAAGCTCGGCGAGCGGTGACGCCGCCTAGTCGTTGACCGCCGCCGGGGACAGGCCGACGCGGCGCATGATGTATTCGGTGGAGGCGTCGCTCACCAGCGAGACATGGGCGACCGCCTGCGCGTAGGCGCGCTCCGCGTCGCCGCGCAGGATGGCGGTGACGATGCCGTCGTGCTCGCCGAACGACTTGCCGAGCCGGCCGACGACGTTGAACTGGCCGGTGCGGAAGGGCGCCAGCCGGTTGCGCGTGGCAAGCGCCATGTCCTCGAGCTGGCGGTTGTGGCTGCCGGCGTAGATGAGCGCGTGGAAGCGCAGGTTCAGGTCGCCGTATTCCGGCGCGTCGCCGCGGCGCATCACGTCGCCCGAGCGGAAGTGCAGCTCCTCGAGCTGCTTCCTTTCCAGCGCGCGCATCCGCCGGGCGGCGAGGCGGGCGCACACCCCCTCCAGCTCGGCCATCACCTCGAACAAGTCGTGGAGCTTTTCCTCGGTCACCGTTGCGGCGACGGTGGAGCGCTGCGGCGCCTGCTCGGCGAGCCCGATGGCGACCAGCGCCTTCAGCGCCTCGCGCACCGGCGTGCGCGACACCCCGAAGCGGTCGGCCAACGCGGTCTCGTCGAGCCGCGCGCCGGGCAGGATGCGCCCGGTCACGATGTCGTCGGCGATCTGCTGGCGCAATTCCTCGGTCAGGGTACGCTTGGGCTGCAACGCGCGCGCTCCGCTCGGGACGGTCAGGTCTTGTACTCGGGGAACAGCGTGTCGGCCAGCAGGAGGCTGGCCTGCCAGTCGCGGCTCCCCGAATTGAACTGGCCGATGCGGCCGAACTTCCGCGCCCGTTCCTCGCACGCCTGGTGCGACGGGAAGACGAGCTCGCCGCCGCCGGCCAGCGCCCCGACCTGGGCGCGGCACGCCAGCTCGAAGAAGTGGTGGTAGATGTAGGCCTCCGCCACCGAGGTGCCGCACACCAGCGCGCCGTGGTTCTCCAGGATCATCACCCACTTGTCGCCCAGCGCCTCGGCCAACCGGTCGGTGCCGTCGCGGGTGGTGTCGTCCACCTCGTTGGCGTAGTAGGCGATGCGGTTGTAGAAGCGCATCGCCTGCTGGCTGATCGGCAGCATCCCGCGCGACTGCGCCGACACCGCCAGGTTGGCCGGCGAGTGGGTGTGGACGGCGGCGACGATGTCGGGCCGCGCCTTCAGCACGCTGCCGTGCAGGTTGTAGGCCGCCGGGCTCGCCTGGAACGGCCCGTCCATGACCGGGTTGCCGTCGAGGTCGTACTTGACCAGGTTGGAGGCGGTCACCTGCTCCATCAGCAGGTTGCTCGCCTTGACCAGGAAATGGTCCGGTTCGCCCGGCACGCGGACCGAGACGTGGTTGTAGGTCAGGTCCACGAACACGAAGTGCGCGACCAGCCGGTGCGCCGCCGCCAGCTCGCACCGCGCCTGCCATTCCGCGTCGCTGACCCGCGACCGGACCGACGGGTCGGCCGCGACTGCCCTGGTTGCCATCGCCGGCTCCCTGCCTGAAGGACAGCGCCACGGTTTCATCGGCGGGCCCGGGTGTCAATCTGCGCCGGAAACGGGCATGTGCGGCGTGTATGGTGCCGGGACAAGCCGGGAGCGGGGAAGATGACGGGATCGATGCGTTCGCGCCGCGGGGTGCTGGCCGGCGCGGCGGGATTGGCGGCGGCCGCCGTCGCGCCGCGGGCCTGGGCGCTGTCGCCGCTCGCCTGCATGGCGACGCCGAAGGCGATGGAAGGCCCTTACTACTTCGACCCCGGGATGGAGCGGGCCGACATCGCCGAGGACCGGCCCGGCGTGCCGCTGCGCCTGTCCATCAAGGTGGTGGATGCGCCGACCTGCGCCCCGATCGCCGGCGCGCGGGTCGACGCGTGGCATTGCGACGGCATCGGGTTCTATTCCGGCTACGACCGCCAGGGCGACGGCCGCGATGTCTCCGCCCGCGGCCGGTCCTTCCTGCGCGGCACCCAGTTCGCCGACCGGGAGGGAGGATTGGCCTTCGCGACGATCTATCCCGGCTGGTACGCCGGGCGCACGACGCACATCCACCTCAAGGTCTTCCTCGATCGCCGCACCCTGCTGACGACGCAGATCTACTTTCCAGATGACGTCAACGAGCGCGTGTACCGCGCGAATGCGCCCTACCGCGACCGCAAGGCGGTGCGCGAGACGTTCAATGGCAACGACGGCCTGTTCCGCCGCGCCGGCGAGGAGGCGGTCGCCGTGGTAACGCAGGAACGCGACGGCTATCGCGCCTTATTCACCATCGGCGTCGCGCGCGGCTGAGGCCAGCGCGCGCCATACACGCTCCGGCGTCGCCGGCATCTCGATGTGCGCGACACGGAGCGCATCGGCGATCGCGCCGATCGCCGCAGCGGCGGCCGGGGTGGTGCCGCACTCGCCGGCGCCCTTGATGCCGAACGGGTTGGACGGCGCCGGCAGCTCGCGGCTGGCCGTGTCGAAGCCGGGCAGGTCGTCGGCGCGCGGCAGGCCGTAGTCGAGCAGCGAGCCCGACAAGAGCTGCCCCGACCCCGGATCGTAGACGCAATGCTCCAGCAGTGCCTGGCCGAGGCCCTGCGCGATTCCGCCGTGGACCTGGCCGGCGACCAGCATCGGGTTGATGATCCGACCGACGTCGTCGACCGTCGCGTAGCGCATCACGGCGACGGCGCCGGTCTCGGGGTCGACCTCCACCTCGCACGCCGCGCAGCCGTTGGGATAGGCGTGCAGCCGGGTCGCGATCTCCGACGTCGCCGCCAGGGGCGCGAGGTCGCCGAGCGTCACCGCGCGGTCGGTGCCGGCGACGCGGAATGCGCCGTCCGCATAGACGATGTCGGCCGGCGCCGCCTCCAGCCGCTGCGCCGCCGCCGCGCGGCCCTGGTCCACGATGTCGGCGGCGGCGCGCACCATCACGGTGGAGCCCAGCCGCATCGAGCGGTCGGAATGCGAGCCGCCGCCGCTGACCGCCCGGTCGGTGTCGCCGAAGACGATGCGCACGCGGTCCAACGGAATCTCCAGCGCCGACGCGACGACCTGGCCGAAGCTGGTTTCGTGGCCTTGGCCGGACGCCTGGGTGCCGATCACCGCCTCTACCGTGCCGTCGGGCAGCACGCGGACGTCGGTGCGCTCCGCCGGCGCGCCGGTCGGCGATTCCAGGTAGTTGGCGACTGCGATCCCGGCGCGCCGGCCGCGCGCCGCGGCCGCGGCGCGGCGGGCGGGGAAGCCGTCCCAGCCGATCGCCGCGGCGGCGGCGTCCATGTTGGCGGCGAACGTCCCGGAGTCGTAGCGGTGGCCAAGCGGGGAGGGGTAGGGCAAGGCGTCGGGCGCGATCAGGTTGCGCCGGCGCAGCGTCAGCCGGTCGATCCCCATCTCGGCGGCGGCCATGTCGATCAGCCGCTCCACGACGAACGTCACCTCCGGCCGTCCGGCGCCGCGGTAGGAGGTGACCGGCAGCGTGTTGGTGACGACGCCGCGCACCGCGACATCGACGGTCCGGATGTCGTACGGGCCGCCGCCCATCCGCATCAGGTTCGACGGCACCGCGAACGAGGTCGGGTGCGCGCCCAGGTTGGCGATCCAGTCGAGCCGCAGCGCCAGGAATCGGCCCTTCGCGTCGAGGGCCAGTGCGGAGTCGACGTGCAGGTCGCGCGCCTGGAAGTCGCTGACCAGCGACTCGCTCCGCGTCGCCGTCCATTTGACCGGCCGCCCGGTGCGGCGCGCCGCCCAGGCGGCGAGGACCGCTTCCGGATAGCACGGCGAGCGCACGCCGAAGCCGCCGCCGACGTCGGGGGTCACGACGCGCATGCTGTCCGCCGCGACCTTCAGCGCGCCCATCAGCGCGAACTTGTGCCGGTGCACGCCTTGGCTCGGGCAGTGCACCGTGAACTTGCCGTCCGCCGCATCGAAGGCGGCGACGACGGCGCGCGGCTCCAGCGGCATCGCACAGATGCGGTGGTTGTGCGAGCGCAGGCGGACGACGCGGCCGGCGCGGGCGAACGCCGCCTCGGTCGCGGCGCGGTCGCCGGCGGCGGCGTCGAGGCACAAATTGCCGTGGCCCCACAGCCGCGGCGCGTCGGGCGCCAGCGCGGCGCGCGAGTCGGTGACCGCCGGCAGCGGGTCGTAGTCGACCGCGACTCTCTCGGCGGCGTCCTGCGCGGCGGCGATGCTGTCGGCGATCACCACGGCGACGATCTCGCCGACGTGGCGCACCGTGTCGGCAGCGATCGGCGGCTGCGGCGGCAGCGGGTCGAACAGGATGGTCTCAGGCCCGAACGCCGGCTTCGAAGGCTCGAAATGGTCGGCGTTGTTGACGAAGTGGACCAGCGGCCCCATGCCGTCGGTGGCGTAGTCGGCGGCGGTCAGGACGGCTGCGACGCCGGGCGCGGCCGCGGCGTCGCGGACGTCGATGCGGCCGACCCGGGCATGCGCGTGCGGCGAACGCACGAAGACGGCGTGCGCCTGGCCCGGCAGGTCGATGTCGCCGGTGAATCGGCCGGCACCGGAAAGCAGGGGGCCGTCCTCCTTGCGCAGGACGGACTGGCCGAACAGCGATGCGCTCACGCGGTCTCCCTCACGCGATGTCGACCGCGTGGTCGCGGCCGTGCCAGCGGTCGTCCATGCCGCGCCAGGTGAACTTGACCCGGCGGCCCGAAGCGAGCGTGCGCGTCGGCAGCTCGGCGATCTGGACGTTGTAGCTGTTGTAGTGGGTCGGCGCCTCGGCGCTGCTCGCCCAGTCGTCGGCGGTCCAGTGCAGCACCGCCGGCGCGTCGAGGAACACGCGCAGCGACCGGCCCGCCGCGATGCGCCGCACCGGCATCCGCGCCGACCAGTGCGCGCGCGCCGGCGGCTCGGGCGCCACGCCGCCGTAGCGCCGCCACGTCGCGGCGGGGCGGTCGGCCGGCGCGCCGAGCGCGAGGCTCGCCACCAGCTTCACGAACTCCGCGTGCGCCCACACCAGCGGCATCGCCGAACCGGTCGGCCGGCCGGCGGACAAGTAGGCTTGCGGCACCGGCGGGCCGTCCCACACCTGCTCAGGCATCATGCCGCAGCGGCCGGCCATGCGCGCCATCGCCTGCATCAGCGGCAGCGGATCGCGGCCGGCGGCGAGCTCGTAATGCGCGCGCTCGCCGGTGAGCAGCGGCCACGGCCGGCCGAGGCCGATGCCGACGAACGGGCCGCCGTCCTCGGTCTCGCCGTAGCCGTCGCCGTTGTAGCGGTACCACGCCGGCCCGGTCGGCCCGTCGTAGCGCAGCAGCGCATCGACCAGCGTCAGCGTGTCGCGCACCACCGGATGGTCGGGCGCGCGCAGCCCGAAGCGCACAAGCTGCAAAAAGTCGATGCTGATCTGGTCGGCCGCCGGCGTGGTCAGGTCGGGGTGCCGGTTCTTCACCGGGATCGCGTCGAACATCGCCGCCGGCGACTCCACGATGTGCGGCGGACCGGTGCGGACATAATAGGAGTCGACGCCGAAGCCGTGCGCCAGGGCCGTGCCGCGCGCGGTCGTCCAGTCCTCGATCCGCGCGTTCCAGTCGTCGGCGACCGACAGCGCCTCCTCGCGCAGCGGGTCGGACAGGAACTCGGCGCCTTCCACCAGCGCCGCGATGGTGACGGCGAGGGTGAACGGGTTGACGCCGGGAATCTCCTCCCAGCGGTCCTGGTCGGTGACCGGCCCGGTGCGGATGATGTAGCCCAGCGCGCGGCGCACCATGTCGCGCACCTCTATGCCGTGCAGCCGGTCGTGCGCGGCGAGCGCGCCGGCCAGCACCACCGGCCACGCCACCTCGTCGAGCTGCACGCCCTTCCACGACGGCGTGCCGCCGAGCCACTGGTTCTGCTGCCAGCGCCCGTCGGTGAGCTGCGTCGCGATCAGATAGCGCAGGATGTCGCGCGCCTCCTCGAACGCGCCGATGGCGACCAGCGCCAGCGCGCTCTCGCACAGGTCGCGCGGCCA
>JBFWQM010000259.1:0-6988 GCA_050249455.1 Rhodospirillaceae bacterium
ATTTTTGTCCTCGTTGACAGTATCCTGTCATGATTGATACTGTCCGACAGTCACAGGGAGGGCCTCGACGTGCGACGAAGAAATCGCTTCGAGACCTACGTCGAGGCCGCGGTCCGCGGCCCCTACGACGAATGCCCGATGCTGGAGCTCGGCGTCGATCCGCAGCTCCATCTCAGCCGCAACGACCGGCCCCAGCCGTTCTTCCTGGTCTGCGAGCAGGACTGCGTCATCGCCCAGATGTCCGGCGCGGCGCGGGTGGAGTTCCGCAGTTCGTCGGTCAACTATTTCGATCTTCAGCTCGGCGACTTCGTCTACGTCCCGGCCGGCACGCCGCATCGCATTGTGCCGAAGACGGAATCGATCCACCTGCGCTACAAGGCGGCCGAGGCGGGGCTCGAGGCGGTGGCCTGGTATTCGCCCAAGACCGGCGAGGAGATTACGCGCGTCACCTGGGATTGCGCGCAGGAACTGCCGCAGGAAGGCTACCTGCGCGCCTGCCGCGCCTTCAACGACAGCGAGCGCATGCGCACCTGCCCGACGACGGGCGCGGTCCTGCCGCCGATCGACCTGGCGCCGTACGGCTGGGAGGCGCTGGCCGGGGAAATCCGCGATGCCGAAGCCGCGGAACGCGAGCGCCTGACTGCCCAAGGCGAGCCGTTGCCCAACGAACGCGCGCGCCGTCCGTCGTCGAGCCGGATCGCGGCCGCCGCCGAAGACAAGGCGCCGCTGAAGAACAACGTCTACGACTATGCGCGCACCGCCCATGCCGCCCTGTCGCCGCTGTTCCCCTATTTCGACGAAGGCTGCATCGTGCCGTGCGTCGCGCTGCAGGACCTCAAGGGCCGCGGCTCGCGCGGCTACTTCGTGCACGTCAACACGGTGCAGGAAGTGAACGTCTGCTTCGGCGTGCGCGGGATGAGCTATCTTCAGCCGGGCACCGCGGTCGTCGGTCCGCTGACGCACCCGGTCGGCGACAAGCCGGGCCAGCTTCCCGATCCCAACGTCATCGTGCTGCCCGTCATCACCCAGCGCCAGGCGGTCGGAATCCCCCAGACCGAGTCGGTCATCTACCCGTGCGACAGGTGCGGCGAGGAGGTCTTCCGGCGCGACTACCGGGCGCACGACTTCCCGGACCCGCTCGCCGGCGATGTCGACCCGCAGATCGTGGGGCTGCCGACGATCGCGCAGTCGGCCGCCACCGCACAGGCCTTCAACGATGTGGTCGAGAACCGCACGTGCCGGAAGTGCGGTCACGTCAGCGCGCCGTTTCCCGTCGGCTACTGGGGATGGGAGGAGTACCGCCGCCGTACCCAGGTCTCGGTCGAAGCGCGCGGCATCATGCAGTCCGCCGTCCGGCAGGCCCGGCCCAAGGCCGACGCCGCGGCGGTCGCCGCAGGGCCGGCGACACGCCTCGACGCCGGCGACACGCTCCCCGCCGACGATGTATTCCACCCCGTCCTTTCGGTTACCGACGTCCGCCCGGGCCAAGCCAGGCGGGCGACGGTCGGAGACCTGGAGCTTGCGATCTACAATCTCGACGGCAGGTTCTACGCCAGCGAGGGGTATTGTACGCACGGGCACGCGCATCTCGGCTCGGGCTACGTCGACGGCGCCCTGATCGAATGCCGCATGCACGGCGGCACGTTCGACATCCCGACGGGAAAGGCGGTCGGCGCGCCGTGCACGATCGACCTGAAGACCTACAAGGTCAAAGTCGAAGGCGACCGCATCCTGGTCGCCGTGCCGCGTCAGGTGCCGGCGCGCGCAAGCGGCTGAAGCGCCAATCGTCCAGAAAAACGAAGGGGAGACGCTCATGTCCATTCTTACCACCCGGCTTGCGGGCGCCGCGGGCGCGCTTGCGCTGATGGCCGGCGCGGCCTCGGCGCAGACCGAGCTCAAGCTGGCCACATTCGGTCCCCCGACGTCCTACTTCTATGTCGACACCGTGCTGCCCTGGGCCGAGGCGGTGAGCAAGGATTCCGGCGGCACCATCACGATCAAGCATTTCGGCGGCAGCGTGCTCGGCAACGCCGGGAACATGTACGACACCGTGCTCAACGGCGCCGCCGACATCGGCTGGGGCGTGCAGGGCGCGGTGCCCAACAAGTTCGTCAAGTCGTCCGTGGTCGAGCTGCCGTTCGCCTACAGCGCCGCCGAGCCAGGCGCCGTGGCTCTGTGGCGGGTCTACGCGAACGGGCTGGTCGCCAGCGACTACGACCAGGTGAAGCTGCTCGGCGTCACGACATGGCCGGGCGGGTCGATCTCCTCGCGCGACAAGCCGATCCGAAAGCTCGAGGACATCAACGGCATGAAGCTCGCCGTCTCCGGCAAGATTCGCGCCGATGCCGTGACCGCGCTGGGCGGCACGCCGGTCAACGTGCCGGTCGACCAGATGTACCAGGCCATCGGCAAGGGGGTGGTCGACGGCAACCTGGCCTCGATCACGGCGATGCGGCAGTTCAAGACGCACGAGGTCGCCAGGCACTGGGTCGGGATCGAGCTCGCCGGCGCGGGCGCGATGCTGTTCATGAACAAGTCCCGCTACGACGGCCTGCCGCCGCAAGCCAAGGCGGCGATCGAGAAGCACTCCGGCGAGGTTCTGTCGCGCGCCCTCGGCAAGACGAACGACGCCGAGGAGAAGCGCGGATGGGATTTCCTCGAACAGCAGGTCAAGCTGGGCAAGAACGCCGCCGTCGAGCCGCTGTCGCCGGCCGAGGTCGCGCGCTTCCAGAAGGCCGTGCAGCCGATCATCGAGGCCTGGACCCAGCGCACGCCGAACGGCAAGGCGGTCTATGAAGGCTACCTGTCGGCGGTGAAGAGCGCCAAGGAAGGCACGTGAGCCGCCGCTGATCGGTCGCTTCGCTTGCTGAACGACGTCGAGCGCCGATGCGTCGCGCTGTCGCGACGCATCGGGATCCTCGCGATCGGCGGGATGCTGACGCTCGCCATCCTTACCGCCGTCGACATCGCGCTGCGCTATTTCCTGAGCGCGCCCATCCGCGGCCTCGACGAGGCGACCTCGCTGCTCATGGCGGTGATCGTGGTGGCGACGTTTCCCGTCGGCGTCATGGAACGCAACCACATCACCATCGACCTTCTCCAGGACTCGCTCGGTCCCAGGCAGGTCAAGCTGGGGCAGCTGATCGGCGCGCTGATGATCCTCGCCTTCCTGGCGTTGCTCGCCTGGCGGCTCGGCATTCATGCCCACCGCGTTGGCCTGCGCGCCGATGCGACGATGATCGTCGGCATCCCGAAGGCGCCGTTCTGGTGGGCGGCCGCGGCGATCATCGGGCTGTGCGCACCGATGCAGGCGGTCGTGGTCGCGAAATACTGGTCGGAGATGCGGGCGGCGCCGCGCACCGACGGGGACCGGCGCGGACGCATCATCATGGCCGCGGTGATCGCGGCGACCCTGGCGTTGTACGCCGCGCTGGTGGTCGGCGGCAGCGCGATGGGAAGCGTGGCCCTGGCGCTGGTCGCGCTCGCCGCGCTGTGGCTGCCGCTGATGATCCTGGTGTCGGTCGGCCCGGCCATGGCCCTGGTCGGCATCCTCGGCACCGCGGTGCTCACGAACGCGGAGGCCTCGTTCAGCACGCTCGCCATCCAGACCACGTCCTTCCTCGGCGACGTCAACGTGTCGGTACTGCCGCTCTTCCTGATGATGGGCAGCTTCGCGTCGGTGGCCGGCCTGTCCGACGACGTCTACGCCCTGGCGCACGCCCTGCTCGGCAGGCTGCGCGGCGGGCTCGCCATGGCGACCATCGGCGGCTGCGCCGGCTTCGGGGCGGTGACCGGCTCGTCGGTCGCGACCGTCGCGACCGTCGGCCGGGTCGGCCTGCCGCAGATGAAGGCGCACGGCTACAGCCCGGCGCTCGCCACCGGGACGATCGCGGCGGGCGGCACCCTGGGACCGCTGGTGCCGCCGGGATCGGGTCCGCTGATCGTGTTCGCGCTGCTGACCGAGGCCTCGATCGGCCAGCTCTTCATCGCGTCGGTCGGCCCGGCAGCGCTCGCCGTGCTGCTCTACCTCGCGACCGTCTGGTGCTACGTGCGGTTGTGGCCGGAGTCCGCGCCTGCCGCGGCGCCGCGCGAGCCCGGCGCCCTCGCAGCCGCGCTGAAGCGCTGCGGCCCGTTGTTCTTTCTGTTCGGCGGGGTGCTGGGCGGCATCTACACCGGCGTCTTCACGATCACCGAATCGGCCGCGGTCGGCGCCGCGGGCGCCTTCGTCGTGGCCTTGTACCGCGGCAAGCTTCGGCGCGCGGACTTCCTGAACGTGGTCGCCGAGACCACCGTTACCACGGCGATCATCTACGTCATCATCATCGGTGCGCTGATCTTCACCTACTTCATGGGACTGTCGGGGCTGGCGGAGGTCGTGACCAAGGCGGTCGCCGCCCTCGACTGGCCGCCGATCGCGGTCGTGGCGCTCCTGCTCGCGATCTACATCGTGCTCGGCACCTTCATGGAATCCTACACCATCATGATCATCTCGGTGCCGATCGTGACGCCGCTCATCCTCGCCATGGACTACGACATCCTGTGGTGGGGCATCCTGATGCTGTGCGTGGTCGAGACCGGTGCCATCACGCCACCGTTCGGCCTCAACATGTTCGTCGCCAAGAACCTGGCCGGCGTGCCGATGTCAGACATCTTCCGCGGTGTCCTGCCGTTCGTCGCCGCGGACCTGATCCGCATCGCCATCATCGCGGCGTTCCCGCCGCTGTCGCTCTGGCTCGTGTCCACGATGTTCAACTGACGGGTTCAACCATCATGAAGCACATCCCTGCGCCGCGCATCGACCGGCAGGTCGCGTTCCATTTCCAAGGGGATTGGGGACAGGCCAACCTGCATCGCATCTGCGGCTGGCTGATGCAGGAGCTTGCCGACAATTGCGGCCCGGGCTCGCGCATGGCGGTCTGGAACGGCCGCGGCGGCGCCGATGCGGCGCACGCCGTCTCCGCCAAGGAGGTCGATCTCGCCTTCATGGTCCCGGCGATCTCCGTCCGCATGGCGCTCGACGGCACGGGCCTGTTCGAGGGCAGCCCGAACCCGCGCCTGCGCGCCATCGGCACGATGCCGCAGACCGACCGGCTGATCCTGGCGATCCGGTCGGACGCCGGCATCGGCAGCCTGGAGCAGTTGCGCGCGAAGAAGGCGCCGCTGCGCATCGCCACCTCCCAGGACGACGGGGTCAACACGATCGGCTTCGCCGCGCAACGGATGATGGAGTTCTGCGGCATTCCGCGCGCGACGCTGGAGTCCTGGGGCGGACGCTACCTCGAAGCCGAACGGCCCAGCGATTGTGTCGACCTGGTGCGGAGAGGCGAGGCCAACGCCATCATCCACGAGGCGATCATGACGCCGTACTGGCACAACCTGGCCGACTCGGTCGACCTGACCTTCCTGCATTGGGAGGATGCCGCGCTCGCCGAAATGGAGCGTCGCTATCGCTGGACGCGCGCCACGGTGCCGCAAGGTTTCCTGCGCGGGATGAGCGAAGAGCTGACCGCGCTGGAATTCTCCGACTTCCTCGCCGTCGCGCGGGACGACATGCCCGACGACGTCGCATACCTGCTGGCCTGGTGCATGTGCGAGCGGCGGGCCGCGCTCGAACGCCAGTATGCCCACATTCCGCCCCACCGCAGCCCGGTCACCTATCCGCTGGAGCCGGCGCGGATCGCGCAGACGACGATCCCGCTCCACCCGGGCGCGGAACGCTACTATCGCGATGCCGGCCTGTTGCCCGACTGAGCGCGGCCGCATCCGCCCATCCGCCCCTCGCCGGGGCAGGGGATTCGCGCCATCATCCTGGCGGAACCCTTGAACGGAGCCGCGACATGGCGGGCAGCGTGCGCACTCAGGTCGGCATCGTCGGCGCCGGGCCATCGGGGCTCCTGCTGTCGCAGCTCCTAGCCCTTGCCGGCATCGACTCGATCGTGGTCGAGCGCCAGAGCCAGGCCCATGTCGAGGGCCGCATCCGCGCCGGCGTGCTGGAGCAGGGGACGGTCGACCTGCTGACCGAGGCGCAGGTCGGCGACCGCATGGCGCGCGAGGGCCTGGTCCACGGCGGCGTCGAGCTGTGCTTCGGCGGCGCCCGCCACCGCGTCGACTTCGAGGACCTGACCGGCGGCAAGGCGGTCACCGTCTACGGCCAGACCGAAGTGACCAAGGACCTCAACGCCGCCCGCATCGCCGCCGGCGGCAAGCTGGTGTTCGAGGCCAGGGACGTCTCCATTCATGACTACGACAGCGTGCGTCCGCGCATCCGCTATCGCACCGACGGCGCCGAAGCGGAGATCGCCTGCGACTTCATCGCCGGCTGCGACGGCTTCCATGGCGTCACGCGGCGCAGCGTGCCGCCGGCGGCGCTGTCGCTGTTCGAGCGCGTCTATCCGTTCGCCTGGCTCGGCATCCTGGCCGAGACGCCGCCGGTGTCGCACGAGCTGATCTACTGCAACAGCGAGCGCGGCTTCGCGCTGTTCAGCATGCGCTCGATGAGCCTGAGCCGGCTGTACATCCAGTGCACGCCGGACGAGGAGCTCGACGAATGGCCCGACGAGCGCATCTGGGAGGAGCTGCGGCTGCGCCTGGACGCGGAGGCCGCGGCGCGGCTCAAGCCGGCGCCGCTGCTGGAGAAGAGCATCACGCCGATGCGCAGCTTCGTCGCCGAGCCGATGCGGTTCGGCCGGCTGTTCCTGGCCGGCGACGCGGCGCACATCGTGCCGCCGACCGGGGCCAAGGGCCTCAACCTCGCCGCCGCCGACGTGCGCTGCCTGGCGCGCGCGCTGACCGCGTTCTACCGCGACGGCGAGAGCGGCCGGCTCGACGCGTATTCGGAGACCTGCCTGCGCCGGGTGTGGAAGGCGCAGCGCTTCTCGTGGTGGCTGACCACGCTGATGCACCGCTTCCCGGAGGCGAGCCCGTTCGAGCGCCGCGTCCAGCTCGCCGAGCTCGACTACGTCACCAGCTCGCGCACCGGCGCCACCGC
>JBFWQM010000260.1:0-6965 GCA_050249455.1 Rhodospirillaceae bacterium
GCCGCAGCGAGCTGTTCGTGGTGATGACCGCCGGCATGGCGACCATCGCCGGCACGGTGATGGTGATCTACGCCACGTTCCTGCAGGGCCTGGTGCCCGACCCGATCGGCCAGCTGCTGACCGCGTCCGTGATGAGCGCGCCGGCCGCCGTCGCCGTCGCGCTGATCATGGTGCCGGGCGGCGCGGCGACGACCGAGGGCAAGCCGCCGTCGCCGCGGCTCTACGACTCGACGATGGACGCGCTGACCCGCGGCACGCTCGACGGGCTGACCCTGCTGCTCAACATCGCCGCGCTGTTGCTGGCGCTGGTCGCGCTGGTGCACCTGGTCAACGCGGGGCTCGGCGTGCTGCCCGACGTCGCCGGCGCGCCGGTGACGTTGCAGCGGGCGTTCGGCATCGTCCTCGCGCCGCTCGCCTGGACGCTCGGGATTCCATGGGCGGAGGCGCACACCGCCGGCGCGCTGCTCGGCACCAAGGTCGCGCTCAACGAGTTCCTCGCCTTCCTCGAACTGCGCAAACTGCCGGCGGACGCGCTGTCGCCGCACAGCCGGCTGATCCTGACCTACGCGTTGTGCGGCTTCGCCAACTTCGCCAGCCTCGGCATCATGATCGGCGGCCTCGGCGCGATGGCGCCGGAGCGGCGCAAGGAGATCACCGGCCTCGGCCTGAAGTCGATCCTGTCGGGCCTGCTCGCCACCTGCATGACGGGGGCGGTGGTGGGGCTGCTTTGATTCGTCACCCAGGTTGTCGTCCTCCGACTTGATCGGAGGGCCCATTTCGCTGCCGGACCCGATGCGTTCCGGCATGGGTTCTCCGGTCCAGCCGGAAAACGACACGGTTATTTTTTCAAGACGGTTACCCCACCTCGCGCCGCGCCTTCATCGCGGCGGAGAGGGTGCCATCGTCGAGGTAGTCGAGCTCGCCGCCGACCGGGACGCCGTGGGCGAGGCGGGTGACGGATGCCGGCAGGCCGCTGAGCCGGTCGGCGACGTAGTGGGCGGTGGTCTGGCCCTCCACGGTGGCGGAGGTGGCGAGGATGACCTCGGCGATGCCGCCCTGCGCGACGCGGTCGACCAGGGCGGCGATGCGCAGGTCGTCGGGGCCGCGGCCGTCGAGCGCCGACAGCGTGCCGCCGAGCACGTGGTAGAGGCCGCGGAACGCGCCCGACCGCTCCAGCGCCCACAGGTCGGCGACGTCCTCCACCACGCAGACCAAGGTGCGGTCGCGCGCCGCATCGGCGCAGATCGCGCACGGGTCGGTGGTGTCGAGGTTGCCGCACACCGAGCAGGCGCGCACGTTCTTGGCCGCCGCCGTCATCGCCGCCGCCAGCGGCTCCAAGAGCGCCTCGCGGCGGCGGATCAGGTGCAGCGCCGCGCGCCGCGCCGAGCGCGGGCCGAGGCCGGGCAGCTTGGCCAGGAGCTGGATCAGGCGGTCGAGGTCGGTGGCGGGCATGGGGGGCGGATATCGGCGCGAAGCGGGGCGGCAGCGCGAGGTTGCGGGCGCCCCCTCCCCCCAACCCCTTCCCGCGAGGGGAGGGGAAGTAGAAAGCCCCCTCCCCTCGCGGGAAGGGGTTGGGGGAAGGGGCGTCTCAACCAGACAAACATCAGAACGGCAGCTTCATCCCCGGCGGCAGGTTGAGGCCGCCGGTCAGCTTGCCCATCTCCTGCGCGACGTGGGCCTCCGCCTTCGTCTTGGCGTCGTTGCAGGCGGCGACCAGGAGGTCCTCCAGCATCTCGGTCTCGTCCTTCGAGACGATCGAGGGGTCGATCTTGATCCGCCGCACCTCGCCCTTGCCGTTGACGGTGACCGAGATCATGCCGCCGCCGGAGGTGCCGGTCATCTCGATCTCGGCGAGACGGGCCTGCATCTCTTCCATCTTGGCCTGCATCTGCTGGGCCTGCTTCATCAGGTTGCCGAGGTTCTTCATGGCTCGTCGTCTCCGTCGTTGAGGTCGTCGCCGTCGGGATCGGCGGGCGCGGCGTCCGTGCCAGCGGCCGGCTCGCGCGTGCGCACGGCTTCCACCGTCGCGCCGGGGAACGCGGCGAGCGCCGCCTGGACCAACGGGTGGGCGATGGCCTCGTTCCGCCGCGCCGCCTCGGCCGCCTCGATCTGGGCGCGCAGCGGCGCTTCGCCCTCGGCGTTGGGCAGGCTGGCGACCAGCCAGCGCATGCCGGTCCAGCGGCCGAGCAGCTCGCTGATCCGGTTGGGCAGGTTGGACGGCGCGTGCGGGCCGGGGCGGAACTCGATCAGGCCGGGCTCGAAGCGCACCAGGTGCACGTCGTTCATCAGGTGCGCGTGCAGCATCGCCTCGCGATTGGCGGCGAACAGCGCCACCGCGTCGCGGAAGCTTGCGATGCCGGCGGCCGCCGCGCCCTCAGGCAGCGCCGCTTGCGGCCGCGGCGCGCGGGCCGCCGCCTGCGCCCCCATGCCGCCGCCGGACCCGCCCGGCGCGGCGTCGCCGCGCGCGGCCATCGCCGGCTCGGTGCGCGGCGCCGGCGCGCGCGGCCCGGCCGGCGCGGCCGACGCCCCGGCGCCGCCGCCGGTCCCTTCGCGCACCAGGTCGCCGGGGGTCGGCAGGTCGGCTACGTAGCACAGCCGCACGATGAGCATCTCCGCCGCCTGGATCGCCGACGGCGCGCGCTGCACCTCGCCGACGCCCTTGAGCAGCATCTGCCAGGTGCGCGCCAGCACCGCCATCGACAGGTTCTTCGAAAGCGTCCCGGCGCGGCCGTTGTCGGCGTCCGATACCGTGTCGTTGCCGCCGGCGTCGGGCGCGACCTTGAGCCGGGTCAGCCAGTGCGTCAGCTCCAGCAGGTCCTGCACGACGACCAGCGGGTCGGCGCCGGAATCGTACATCTCCGCCACCAGCGACAGCGCGGCCGCCGCCTCGCCCTTCATCACCGCTTCGAACAGGTCGAGGATGCGGCCCGAATCGGCGAGGCCAAGCATGGCGCGCATCGCGTCCTCGGCGATCGCCGCGCCGCCGGCGCCATGGGCGATCGCCTGGTCGAGCAGCGACAGCCCGTCGCGCACCGACCCGTCGGCGGCGCGCACCAGCAGGCGCAGCGCGCCGTCGGATAGCTGCGCGCCTTCCTTCGCGGCGACCGACGCGAGATGGCGGCCGAGCAGGTCGGCCGGCACCCGGCGCAGGTCGAAGCGCTGGCAGCGCGACAGGACGGTGATCGGGATCTTGCGGATCTCGGTGGTCGCGAAGATGAACTTCACGTGCTCCGGCGGCTCCTCCAGGGTCTTGAGGAGGGCGTTGAACGCCGCCGTCGACAGCATGTGGACCTCGTCCACGATGTAGACCTTGTAGCGCGCCAGCACCGGCCGGTAGGCGACGCCGTCGATGATGTCGCGGATGTTGGCGACGCCGGTGTGGCTGGCGGCGTCCATCTCGATGACGTCGACGTGACGGTCCTCGGCGATCGCGACGCAGTTCTCGCACACCCCGCACGGCTCGATCGTCGGCCCGCCCGTACCGTCGGGGCCGACGCAGTTGAGCGCGCGGGCGATGATGCGGGCGGTGGTGGTCTTGCCGATGCCGCGCACCCCGGTCAGCACGAAGGCATGCGCCAGCCGGCCCGACGCGAAGGCATTCGTCAGGGTGCGCACCATCGCGTCCTGGCCGATCAGGTCGGCGAAGCGGCTCGGGCGGTACTTGCGCGCGAGGACGCGGTACGGCGTGGTGGCGGGCTGATCGGTCATAACAGCCAGGTTCGGGGCGGCCAGGGCCGGGGATCGGCGGGCTTCGCCGCACCGCCGGCGCGGGTGGGAGACCGGACGGCGACCCGGCAAGAACTCGTTACGGCTGCTTCCTTCCGGACCTGACCGGGTTGGCGAGGGTACCGTCCGTCGCCGATCTCCCAGGACTAATATATAGACCGCTCCCGCCGGTTGAAACCCTGGCTCGCGCGGGCGGGCCGATTGCATGAAATCGCGCGCTATGCCACTGTCGCCGCGATGGAGCGCATCAATTTCTATGCAAGTTCCGCGCTCGACCGCGCCGCGCAGCGGCGGACGGACGAGGCGTGGCTCACGTCGCTGCGCCGTGCGCGGACGACGCGCGTGCTGCCGGTGTGGCGTTCCAAGAACCTCGTCGTGCCCGGCGAATCGCCGCTTGCGGTGATGCTGGAGGTCACCGACGCGGAGATGCTGTTCGAGGCCTGCCCCGACTGCATCTTCATCGGCCTGGTCGGCGACGTGGCGCACTTCGTGGTCGACCTGTCGCACATCGACGATCCGTCGGCCCTGCCGCCGCTCGCCGGCCGCGGCGAGTTCGTCGACCTGCGCGCGGTCGGCGCCAACCTGCCGCGCGGCGACGGCGCGCTGCTGGCCTATGCGCGCGGCATCACGCACTGGCACCGCACCCACCGGTTCTGCGGCGTGTGCGGCAGCCCGTCCGAGATGCGCGACGGGGGCCACGTCCGCGTCTGCACCAACCCCGACTGCAAGACCAGCCACTTCCCGCGCACCGACCCGGCGGTGATCATGCTGGTCAGCCAGGGCGACCGCTGCCTGCTGGGCCGCAAGGCGGAATGGCCGGAGGGCATGTATTCGACCCTGGCCGGCTTCGTCGAGCCGGGCGAGAGCCTGGAGGACGCCGTCGCGCGCGAGGTGATGGAGGAGACCGGCGTCTCGGTCACCGACGTGCGCTACCACTCCTCGCAGCCGTGGCCGTTCCCCGCCTCGCTGATGCTGGGCTTCTTCGCCACCGCGACCAGCGAGGAGATCCGCTACGACAACACCGAGCTCGACGACGCGCGCTGGTTCACCCGACTTGAGCTCTCCGAAGGCGCCGCCGGCCTCGCCCGCCGCCCGCGTTCCGACTCCATCGCCCGCCGCCTGCTGGAGACGTGGATCGCCGAGGGGTGAACCGGAATCACCACTGCCACGTAGGGGTGGGTTTGAAACCCGCCCTTTTTTGTTGGTTTTTTCGGCTGCATCGGCGCGGCGGCTGCATCGCGGGCGGGTTTGAAACCCGCCCCTACGCAACGTCGAAGACCTTGCTTCAGCAGGTCTCGTCGGGCTTCTCGCCGTAGCGGAACGGGTCGCCCGGATAGGTGCCGAGGATGCGGAGCTCATGGGTGAAGAAGCCGAGCTCCTCGAACGCGAACTTGAGGCTGCGATCCTCGGGGTGGGCCTCGACGTCGGCGTAGAACTGGGTCGCGGTGAAGTTGCCGCCGACCATGTAGCTTTCCAGCTTGGTCATGTTGACGCCGTTGGTGGCAAAGCCGCCGAGCGCCTTGTAGAGCGCGGCCGGCACGTTGCGCACGCGGAACACGAACGTCGTCACCGGCCGGTCCGCGCCGCGGCGGAGCCGCACGGGCGTCTTGGACATGATCAGGAAGCGGGTGGTGTTGTGGTCGGCGTCCTCGATGTTCTTGGCGAGCGAGTCCAGGCCGTAGATCTCGCCGGCCAGCGACGAGGCGATGGCGGCGCGGGTGGGGTCGCGCGCCTCGGCGATCTCCGCCGCTGCGCCGGCGGTGTCGGCATGGACCACCGCGGAGAACCGGTGCTTGCGCAGGAAGCGGTGGCACTGGCCGAGCGCGTGGACGTGGCTGTGCACGGTCCTGATCGTGCGCAGGGTGGCGCCGGGCGCCGCCAGCAGATGGTGGTTCACCCGCAGGAAATGCTCGCGGATGATGTGCAGCTTCGATTCCGGCATCAGCCGGTGGATGTCGGCGACCCGCCCGGCCACCGAGTTCTCGATCGGGATCATGGCCAGGCGGGCGTGGCCGTCCTGCACCGCGGCGAAGGTGTCCTCGAACGCCGCGGTGGGCAGGGTCGTCATCTTCGGGAAGACGTGGCGGCAGGCGAGCTCGGAATAGGCGCCGGGCACGCCCTGAAAGGCGATCGTGTTGGACGGACGGGCCATGGCGGCAGGGTTCAGCGTGTCGGGGCGGCGGCGAGCAGGCGGCGGGCGCGATCGAGGTCGGCCGGAGTATCGACACCGAGCGGAACGGTGTCAACGCAGGCGGCGTCGATGCGCATGCCGTTCTCCAGCGCGCGCAGCTGCTCCAGCCGTTCGCGCCGCTCCAGCACGCCCTGCGGCAGAGCGACGAAGCGGCGCAGCGCGGCGCGCCGATAGGCGTAGATGCCGATGTGGTGATAATGCGGCCCGTCGCCCGACGGGATGGTGGCGCGGCTGAAATAGAGCGCGCGGCCCACCCGCATGCCGGGCGCGAGGCCGAGCGCGATCTTGACCACGTTGGGGTCGGTGCGCTCGCGCGCTTCCGCGATCTCGGCCGCCAGGGTCGCGATGTCCGCCGCCGGGTCGGCGAGCGGCGCCAGCGCGGCGGCGACCACCGCCGGGTCGATGGTGGGCAGGTCGCCCTGCAGGTTCACCACCACGTCGTGCTCGCCCGCCGGATCGAGCGCCTCGACCGCCTCATGGACGCGGTCGGTGCCGCTGGGGTGCGCCGGGTCGGTCAGCACCGCGCGACCGCCGGCGGCGTGCACCGCGTCCGCGATCGGCGCATCGCCGGCGGCGACGACGACCGGTCCGAGACCGGCGGCGACCGCGCGGCGATAGACGTGGACGATCATCGGCACGCCGCAGATGTCGGCCAGCGGCTTGTCCGGCAGGCGCGTCGCGGCGAGGCGCGCCGGGATGACGACGATCGGTCGGCGGATGGAACCCGTGGTCGGCATGGGCTGCGACAATATAGCGCTTGCGATGGCGGAGGAACCGTCTAAGTGTGCCCTCGACCTCCGACCTGTGCGGCCGGCGCGCGTTGCTTTGCACACCCCGTCGGACGCAGCCAGAGCCTGGGATGCGTGCATGAATTCCTTCGAGCTTACCAAGATCAGCGGCGCCGTTCTCCTCACCGCGCTCGCCGCGATGGTGATCAGCACCGTCGGGAACGGCCTGGTGCATCCGAAGCAGCATACCGCCGCGGTCGCCGAAGGCGCCGGCGGCGCGAAGCCGGCCGGCCCGGCGAAGAAGGAAGAGGCGCCGATCG
>JBFWQM010000261.1:0-6934 GCA_050249455.1 Rhodospirillaceae bacterium
CGCCAGTCCGGCACGGGGAACGTCGCCTCCTCCGCCGCCTCGACGACCTCCACGACGCCGAGCGAGGCGAGGCCGCGCACCACGCCCGCCCCCGAACCCGTCGCGCGCGTGATCTCCGGCGCGGTGCGCGCGCGCCCATCGGCGAGCAGGTCGAGGACCGCGCGGCGCGCCGCGGTGAGGCGCTGCGGCGGCGGCATGCGCGGGTTGGCGACATAGGTCGTCACCGTGCGCGGCGCGTCGAACGCCGACGGCACGCTCATCGCCATGCGCAGCACGGCGCCGAGCGGCGTCACGGTGTAGCCCGCGATCCATTCCACCAGCCGGCGCAGCGGCGCCGTCATCGGCGGCACGCCGATTCGCTCGACCACCGGCTTCAGCCGCTCGACGGGCACCGCGCCGTCGCCGCCGTCCCACGCGACGCCGACCACCTCGCGCTTGCCGAGCGGCACCACGACATAGGTTCCCGGCGGGCAGTCGAGCCCGTTCGCGGCGTAGTCGTAGGCGTGTTCGAGCGGCAGCGGCAGCACGACGCCGACCCGTTCGGCGGCATCGGACTCGCGGCTCGCGCTGGCATGGGACAGGGCCATGCGATACACTTTAGTCGACGCGCGGGTCCTGACGGAATGCCGCGCGTCGGTGCAAATGCGTCGGGAACCGCGCGGGAAGCCCATGAAATTCTTCGTCGATACCGCCGACGTCGCCGAGATCCGCGAGCTTGCCGCGACCGGCCTGGTGGACGGGGTGACGACGAATCCCTCGCTGGTCGCCAAGACCGGGCGCAAGTTCGTCGAAGTGATTCGCGAAATCTGCGACATCGTCGAGGGACCGGTGAGCGCCGAGGTGGCGGCGACCGACCATCCGACCATGCTGTCGGAGGGGCGCAAGCTCGCGCAGATCGCGCGCAACGTCGCGGTCAAGGTGCCGCTGACCCCCGACGGGCTCAAGACCTGCAAGGCGCTGGCCGGCGACGGCCACATGGTGAACGTGACGCTGTGCTTCTCGCCCGGCCAGGCGATCCTGGCGGCGAAGGCGGGCGCGGCGTTCGTGTCGCCGTTCATCGGCCGGCTGGACGACATCGCGCGCGACGGCATGGGCCTGATCGCCGACATCGTGCAGATCTATGCCAACTACGACAGCTTCCGCACCGAGGTGCTGGTCGCCTCCGTGCGCACGCCGATGCACGTGGTGGACGCCGCCAAGCTCGGCGCCGACGTCTGCACGGTGCCGCCGTCGGTGCTGCGCCAGCTCTACAGCCACCCGCTGACCGACAAGGGCCTGGCCCAGTTCCTCGAGGACTGGCGCAAGACCGGCCAGTCGATCCTGGATTCCTGATCTATGGAAAATGCGCCCGACACCGCCGTGGCGGCCGACGACGAGATTTCGTCCGCCGCGGTCGCCGACTACCTGCGCCGCCACCCCGACTTCCTCAACGAGAACCCGGCGATCCTGTCGCTGCTGACGCCGCCGGACCGGCAGAGCGGCGACGGCGTGGTCGACCTCCAGCGGGTGATGATCGAGCGGCTGCGCGGCGAGACGACCGGGCTGCGCACGCGCGAGCGCGCGCTGACCGAGGCGGTGCGCAACAACACCCTCGTGCAGGCGCGCGTGCTCAAGGCGGCGCTGGCGCTGAACGAGGCGAAGAGCTTCGAGCGGCTGATCCGCACCCTGACCGCGGAGGTGCCGGCGATCCTGGAGGTCGAGGCCGTGGCGCTGGGCGTCGAGACCACCGACCCGCTGCCGGCCGGCGCCGGCGACGTCGGCGTCGTCATCCTGAAGCCCGGCACGATCGACGCGCTGATCGGGCCGAGCCGCACGGTCGCGCTGCTGCCCGACGAGCGCGGCGACCGCGACCTGTTCGGCCGCACCGCAGCGCGGGTGCATTCGGTGGCGCTGATGCGGCTGTCGTTCGGGATGACCGCGCCGGCCGGCGTGCTCGCGATCGGCGCCGGCACGCCCGACGCCTTCCATCCCGGGCAGGCGACGGACCTGCTGTCGTTCCTCGCCCGCATGTTCGAACAGTGCGTGTGCCGCTGGCTGACCAGCGAGCCCTGATCCGCTTCGCCGGCGCCGAGGACGTCCTCGGCGCGGTGCGCGACTGGCAGGCGTGGCTGTCGGTCGAGAAGCGGTCCTCCCGCCACACCTTCGACGCCTACGGCCGCGACCTGGCGGCGTTCCTCGACTTCATGCGCGACCACCGCGGCGGCGAGCCGACGCTCGCCATGCTGGGCGCGCTGGCGGCCGCCGACTTCCGCGCCTGGCTCGCCCACCGCACCGGTCACGCGCGCACCTCCACCGCCCGCGCGCTTTCGGTGGTGCGCGGCTTCTTCCGCTTCCTGGCGCGCACCGGGCGGGCGCAGAACGCCGCCATCGCCGCGGTGCGCACGCCCAAGCTGCCGCACGCGGTGCCGAAGCCGCTGGTCGCCGCCGACGCGCTGGCGCTGGTCGACGCCGCGGCCGACCACGACACCGACTGGATCGCGCTGCGCGACGTCGCGCTGTTCACGCTGCTCTACGGCGCCGGCCTGCGCATCGACGAGGCGCTGTCGCTCGACCAGGCGAGCGCGCCGAAGGGCGACAGCATGGTGGTGGTCGGCAAGGGCCGCAAGCAGCGCGTGGTGCCGCTCTTGCCCGCCGTGGTCGAGGCGTGCGCCGCCTACCGCGCCGCCTGCCCGTACAAGCCGGGGCCGGCCGACCCGCTGTTCGTCGGCGCGCGCGGCGGCCGGCTCAATCCCGGCGTCGTGCAGCGCACGATGCGATCCCTGCGCGCGCAGCTCGGCCTGCCCGAGACCGCGACGCCGCACGCGCTGCGCCACAGCTTCGCCACGCACCTGCTCGCCGGCGGCGGCGACCTGCGCACCATCCAGGAGCTCCTCGGCCACAGCTCGCTGTCCACCACGCAGCGCTACACTGCGGTCGACACGCGGCACCTGCTGGAGACCTACGAGGCCGCGCACCCGCGGGCGACCGCGCGGAAGGAAAGGTAGCCGCAGTTTCTTTTGTCGTCCTCCGGCTTGACCGGAGGACGACAAGAAAAAAAGGAAAAGTCGCGCGAGGCCTGTCTCAGGCGCCGCTGCGGCGGCCGGTGACGCGCTGCCAGAGGCGGTCGGAGCGGGCCTCCGCGTCGTCGATCATGCGGCCGAGACGCGGGTAGCGGGCGCGCAGCCGGTCGGTCCAGCGGCGCACGCGCTCGGACTCGCGCGAGAGCAGGATCAGGCCGATCACCATGAACAGCACGCCCTGCATGAACGGCAGGAACAGCCCGATCACGCCGAGGAACAGGAAGGTCGCGCCGAGGGACAGGATGGTCCAGCGCTTCACCAGGCGGCGAAACGGGATCGCCGTGGCGGTGGTCGTCGGTTCGTTCATTGCTGCGGCGTCGCCCTTATGGGGGCGGCGCGCGGCCACCCGTGCGTCACATATGGACGGCGGCGCCCTCGATCGCAAGGGCGGCTTCCTTCACCGCCTCGTTGAGCGTGGGGTGTGCGTGGCAGGTGCGCGCGATGTCCTCCGCCGAGGCGCCGAACTCCATCGCCACCGCGATCTCGGCGATCATCGTGCCGGCTTCGGGCCCGACGATGTGGGCGCCGAGCACGCGGTCCGATTTCGCGTCCGCCAGGATCTTGACGAAGCCGTCGGTGGTCGCATTGGCGCGGGCGCGGCTGTTGGCGGTGAACGGGAACTTTCCGGCCTTGAACTCGATGCCGGCGGCCTTCAATTCCGCCTCGGTCCTGCCGACCGAAGCGGCTTCCGGGAACGTGTAGACGACGCCCGGGATGACGTCGTAGTTCACGTGCGCGACGTGGCCCGCCATCATCTCCGCGCACGCCGCGCCCTCGTCCATCGCCTTGTGGGCGAGCATCGGGCCGGGGATCGCGTCGCCGATGGCGTAGATGCCGGGCACGCTGGTCTGGAACTTGTCGTCGACGGTGATGTAGCCTCGGTTGTTGCGCGCGACGCCCGCCTCCTCCAGCCCCAGCCCCTCGGTGTAGGGGATGCGGCCGACCGAGACGAGCACGACGTCGCACTCCAGCGTCTCCGCCGCGCCGCCCTTCGCCGGCTCCAAAGTCAGGGAAACGCCGGCCTTGCCCGGCTTCGCCGCCGACACCTTGGTGCCGGTGCGGAAGGTCATGCCCTGGCGGGTCAGGATGCGCGTCATCTGCGACGCGACCTCGGCGTCCATGTTGGGCAGGATGGTGTCGAGGTACTCGACCACCGTCACCTTGGCGCCGAGACGCAGCCACACCGAGCCCATCTCCAGCCCGATATAGCCGCCGCCGATCACCACCATGTGGCCGGGCACGGCGTCGAGCGCGAGCGCGCCGGTGGAGGAGACAATGCGCTTCTCGTCCACCTCGATGCCGGCGAGCGGCGTCGACACCGAGCCGGTGGCGATCAGCGTGCGCACCGCCTTCACGGTCTCGGTCTTCTTGCCGTCGGTGACGGTGATGGTGCCGACCGGGCCGATGCGCGCGCTGCCGACGAGATGCGCGACGCCGTATTTCTTGAACAGGAAGCCGATGCCCTTGGTCAGGCCGTCGACCACCTTGTCCTTGCGCGCCATCATGGCGGCGAGGTCGAGCGCGACGCCGTCCACCTTGATGCCGTGCTCCGCGAGGTGGGCCTGGGTCTCGACGAACTTCTCCGACGACTGCAGCAGCGCCTTCGACGGGATGCAGCCGATGTTGAGGCAGGTGCCGCCCAGCGCCTTGCGCTTCTCGACGCAGGCGACCTTGAGGCCGAGCTGTGCGGCGCGGATCGCCGCGACGTAGCCGCCCGGCCCGGCGCCGATCACCACGAGGTCGTACATCGCGTCCGCCATCGCGGCCTCACATGTCGAGCAGGATGCGTTCGGGCTGCTCGATGCAGTCCTTCACCCGCACCAGGAAGGTCACCGCCTCGCGCCCGTCGATGATCCGGTGGTCGTAGCTGAGCGCGAGGTACATCATCGGCCGCACCTCGACCTTGTCGCCGACCGCCACCGGGCGCGGCTGGATCTTGTGCATGCCAAGGATGCCCGACTGCGGCGGGTTGAGGATCGGCGTCGACAACAGCGAGCCGTAGACGCCGCCGTTGGTGATGGTGAAGGTGCCGCCGGTCAGCTCCTCCAGGGTCAGCTTGCCGTCGCGGGCGCGGCGGCCGAGTTCGCCGACCTGCTTCTCGACCTCGCCGAACGACAGCCTGTCGGCGTCGCGCAGCACCGGCACGACGAGCCCCTGCTCCGTCCCGACCGCGACGCCGATGTCGTAGTGGTTCTTGTAGACCAGGTCCGTGCCGTCGATTTCGCCGTTGACCGCCGGCAGCTCCTTCAGCGCGACGATGCACGACTTGATGAAGAACGACATGAAGCCGAGCCGGACGCCGTGCTTCTTCTCGAAGGCATCGCGGTAGCGCTCGCGCAGCGCCATCACCGCCGACATGTCGACCTCGTTGAAGGTCGTCAGCATCGCGGCGGTGTTCTGCGCTTCCTTCAGCCGCTCGGCGATGCGCCGGCGCAGCCGGGTCATCGGGACCCGCTCCTCGCGTGCCGCTTCGGCGCGCGGGACGGCGGGCGCGGCCGGCTTCGCAGCCGGCGCCGGGGCGGCAGGCGCCGGCTTCGGCGCGTCCTGCGGCCGGCCCTCGATATAGGTCAGCACGTCGCCCTTGGTCAGGCGGCCGTCCTTGCCCGAGGCCGGGATCACCGCCGGCTCCAGGTTCTTCTCCTCCACCAGCCGGCGCACCGCCGGCGACAGCGGCGCCGCGGCGGCGGGCTTCGCCTCCTGCTCGGCCTTCGGCGGCGGCGCGGCCTTGGCCGGCGCGGCGGCGGGCTTGGCCGCGGCGGCGGGCTTCGCCTGCACGGCGATGCCGCCCTCGCCGATCAGGCCCAGGATGGCACCGACCTCGACGTTCGCGCCGGGCTCGGCACGGATCTCCGACAGCGTGCCGGCGGCGGTCGCATTGACCTCCAGGGTCACCTTGTCGGTCTCGAGCTCGACCAGCGGCTCGTCGACCTTGACCGTGTCGCCGACCGCCTTGAACCACTTCGCCACGGTGGCCTCTGTGACGGACTCGCCCAGGCGGGGGACGACGATCTCGGTTGTCATGATGGGGATCCTCCGTGATCGCGCCCCGGACGGGGCGCGATGCGGTCGTGCCGCAGTCGCCTGCGGCGGTCAGGCGATCGTCAGCGCCTCGTCGATCAGCTTGGCCTGCTGCTTGATATGACGCTGCATCAGGCCGGTGGCGGGGGATGCGGCTTCGACGCGCCCGACATAGCTTGGCCGCTTGGCCTTGACGTCGAGGGTCGCGAGCAGTTCCTCGATCCGGCGGTCCATGTAGGTCCACGCGCCCATGTTGCGTGGCTCCTCCTGGCACCAGATGACGTCGGCGTTGGGATAGCGCGAGAGTTCGGCGCCAAGCGAGCGGATCGGGAACGGATAGAGCTGCTCCACGCGCACCAGGGCGACGTCCTGGATCTTGCGCGCGTCACGCTCGGCGAGCAGGTCGTAGTAGACCTTGCCGCTGCACAGCACCACGCGCCGCACGTCCTTGTCGGCGGCGATCGCACCCGCTTCCGGGATCACCCGGTGGAAGCCCGTGTCGGGTCCCATGTCGGCGAGCGCCGAGACCGCGAGCTTATGTCGCAGCAGCGACTTCGGGGTCATGACGACCAGCGGCTTGCGGAAGTTGCGCCGCACCTGGCGGCGCAGCACGTGGAAGTAGTTGGCCGGCGTGGTGCAGTTCACGACCTGCCAGTTGTCGTCGCCGCAAAGCTGCAGGAAGCGCTCCAGCCGGGCGGAGGAATGCTCCGGCCCCTGGCCCTCGAAGCCATGCGGCAGCAGCATGACGAGGCCCGACATGCGCAGCCACTTGCTCTCGGACGAGGCGATGAACTGGTCGAAGATCACCTGCGCGCCGTTGGCGAAGTCGCCGAACTGCGCCTCCCACATGATCAGCG
>JBFWQM010000262.1:0-6875 GCA_050249455.1 Rhodospirillaceae bacterium
CGCTTCTCCGGGCGGTTCAGCGTCACCCAGGCGATGCCCTCTTCCTTCTTCCACAGGACGGTCTCGTACTTGTCCTTCAGCGCCATGTCATTCTCCCTTGCGCGTGTTTGATCTGCCTTGCGGGGCGTGCCGGACAGGTCCCGTCAATGTCGTTCCTCGAAGCACGGCACCGGCCTGCCGTCGAGATAGGCGAGCAGCGCGTCGGCCGCCGCGTTGGCGAAATCGGCATAGGCCTCGTCGGTCGGCCAGCCAATGTGCGGCGTAAGAATGACGTTGGGCAGCGCGGCGAGCGGATGCCCCGGCGGCAGCGGCTCCTCGCCGAACACGTCGAGGCCCGCGCCGGCCAGGCGGCCCGCGGCGAGCGCCTCGCACAGCGCGGCCTCGTCCACGATCGCGCCGCGGGCGGTGTTGACCAGGACGGCGGTCGGCTTGAGCAGGGCGAGGCGGCGGGCATCGATCAGGCCGCGCGTTTCCGCGCCCAGCGTCGCATGGATCGAGACGACGTCGGACTCGCGCAAGAGGTCGTCGAGCGCGCGGCTCTCCACGCCCAGCGCCGCGGCCGTCGCGTCGTCCAGCCGCCGGCTCCAGGCCAGCACGCGCATGCCGAAGGCGCGGGCGATGCCGGCGACGTGCCGTCCGACATGGCCGAGCCCGACGATGCCGAGGGTCTTGCCGCGCAGCACGCGCGTCATTGGCGGCCGCCATTCGCCGCGCTTGAGCGCGCGGTCGGATTCCGGGATCCGGCGCATCAGCGCGAGCGCGAGGCCGATGGCGAGCTCGGCCGCGCCCACCGAGAAGCCGCCGGTCGCCTTCGCCACCATCACTCCGCGGTCCGCGGCGGCTGCCATGTCGATGTGGTAGACGTGGTTGCCGGTCTGCGCGATGACGCGCAGGTCCGGCAGCGCCTCCAGGAGCGCACGGGTGAACCGGGTGCGCTCGCGGTTCGCCACCACCGCGTCGAAGCCCGCGAGCGCGGCCGGATCGCCGAACGGCGCGGTGAATATCCTGACCTCGGCCCGTGCGCGGAGCCGGCGAACGCCCTCGGTGCCGTCGTAGGCGTCGTGGATGTCGTCGAGGATGGCCACGCGCATCGGTCCGCAAGCTCCTGGGTCACGTTTTCTGCGCGGTTGCCTGCGCGACCGGGCGCTCGTCGATCGGGAAGTTGAGCAGCGCCGCCACCACGCCGAGCGCGATCGCCGCCCACCACATGACCTCGTAGCTCCCGGTGGCATCATACAGCCGGCCGCCCAGCCACACACCGGTGAAGCTGCCGACCTGGTGGCTCAGGTAGACGATGCCGTAGAGCGTCGCCATGTAGCGCGGCCCGAACATCTGGGCGACGATGCCGCTGGTCAGCGGCACGGTGGACAGCCACATGAACCCCATGCTGGCGGCGAAGGCGACGACGGTCGCCGGCGTCATCGGCAGGTAGATGAACAGGATGATGATCGCCGCGCGCAGCAGGTAGATGGCGCTGAGGACGTATTTCTTCGGCAGCCGGCCGCCGAGCCAGCCGGCGGACCAGGTGCCGAACAGGTTGAACAGCCCGATCGTCGCGATCGCGGTGGCGCCGAGCGATGGATCGCTGCCGCGGTCGGCAAGGTAGGCCGGCAAGTGCGAGGCGATGAACTGGATCTGGAAGCCGCAGACGAAGAAGCTCGACACCAGCAGGATGTAGCTGCCGTGGCCGCTGGCGGCGCGCAGCACCTGGCCCAGGCTCTGCTGCGACGTCACCGCGGCCAGGGCCTGGGCGGCGCCGGCCGACATCAGGGCGGCCAGCGGCACGATCAGCGCGGCGATCGCCGCCATCGCCATCACCGCGGCCACCCAGCCATGGCCGGAGATCAGCCCCTGGCACATCGGCACGATGACGAGCTGCCCCGCGGTGCCGCCGGTGGTGATGATGCCGAGCCATAGGCTGCGCTTGGCCTCCGGCGCGACGCGCCCTGCGACCGAAAGTAGCAGGGGCAGGCTGCACCCCGACACCGCGAAGCCCGTCAGGAAGCCGGCGCTCAGCAGCATCTCCGCCGGCGTCGTGGACTGCGACATCAGGAAGATGCCCAGCGCGTAGAGCGCGCCCCCCGACATGATCACCCGTCCGGTGCCGATCTTGTCGGCGAGCGCACCCGCGAACGGCGCGCCGAGGCCCACGATCAGGTTCTGCACCGCCAGCGCCATCGACAGCGGTTCGCGGCCCCAGCCAAGGCTTTCGCTGATCGGGCGCATGTAAAGTCCGAACGTCTGACGCATGCCGAACGAGATCGTGACGATGCACGCCGCGCATCCGAGGACGAAGAGCGGCGAGCGCCAGAACGGCTGATTCATCGGGTGTCCGCGGGACCAAGAATTCGTTGGCGCGAGCATAGCGAGACCGCTCGCGGGCCGCGCGCGAAATCGATGCGGAGCAAGACGATTCCTTAGAGTGCTTTGGAATTGTGCTGTTTGCGCTTAACTCGATCTTAGCGCGCATCGCGCAGCCTGCGCGAGCTTCCAGTGCGCGCCATTACGGGCCCCGGAAGCGAACCCGGCGGGGACCGGTGCGGACGATTTCGATTTGAAGCCGCCGCCTGCCGAAGCGACACCGAACTCATTCAAGAAAGGTCGTGCCATGCACCTCCGTCTCTCTTCGACCCTGTTCGCCGCCGTTGCCGCGCTGACCATCTGCACCGCCGCCGTGGCGGCCGAGAAGCACGAAGCGCCGGTCAAGGCGCTCGTCGAATCGAAGATCCGCGCGCTCGTGCAGGTGCCCGAGGTGGTTTCGGCGATCAAGGCGCAGAACGAGAAGCATGCGAAGCTCGACCAGGCCGAGGTCGACCGCCTGGACAAGGAATGGCGCGCCGAGGTGAAGGCCAAGGGCGGCCCGTTGTCCACCGGCGTGCTGGGCAACGCGACCTCAGCCTTTCTCAAGAAGCTGAAGGCCGACAGCAAGGGCCTGTTCACTGAGATCTTCCTGATGGACGACAAGGGCCTGAACGTCGGCCAGTCGGACATGACCTCCGACTACTGGCAGGGCGACGAGGCAAAGTGGCAGAAGACGTTCGCCGTCGGCCCCACGGCCGTGTTCGTCGACAAGGTCGAGCAGGACGAATCGACGCAGACGCTGCAGACCCAGGTAAGCCTCGCCATCGTGGACCCGGACACCAAGAAGGTGATCGGCGCCGCGACCTTCGGCCTGAACGTCGAGGCGCTGGAGTAGGCGGCCGCGCCCGGCGCCGCATCCGACCGAAGAGGATCCGCACCATGACCGACGTTTCCCGTCCCGGCGCCTGGACGCTGGGCCGCAAGGCCATGCTGGCCACCGCGCTGCCACTGGTCGCCGGCATCGCCGCGCTCCTCGGCGTCCTGCTGTCGATGCAGCAGGACGCCGCCTTCGAGCGCGTCCGCGACGACAAGACCGTGGTCGTCGAGCTGCTGGCGGCGCAGATGGTCGGCGGCGTCAAGTGGAGCAAGGCCGACGTCGTCGAGCGGATCTACGCCGGCATCGCGCAGCGTCCCGGCTCCGATCTCTCCGACTTGGTCGTGGTCGAATCCGGCGGCAAGGAGCTGGTGCGCTACCGCGCGCCGTCGCTGCCGGGGCTCGACCTCAAGGCGGACGCCGCGGCGGCCGACAAGGCCAGGGAAACGACCGTCCGCTGGACCGACGGTCACGTCGTCCTCGTCGCGCCGATCGGCACCGAGAAGGACGGCACGATCGGCACGCTTGCCACCGCGTGGAGCCTGGCGGAGGTGCGCGCCACGTCGAACCGGGCGATGACGACCGGCGCAGTGATCGGCGGCATCGTGCTGCTCGCGCTGGTCGGCTGGCTGGCCTTCTTCATCCGCAACGCGGTCTCGCGCCCCGTCCAGGGCATGACCGCGGTGATGGGCGCGCTGGCGGGCGGCGACCGGTCGGTCGAGGTCGCCGGCGCCGGCCGGCGTGACGAGATCGGCGCGATGGCCGCCGCCGTCGCGTACTTCAAGGACCAGATCGTCGAGGCGGAGCGCCTGCGCGCGGCGAAGGAGGAGGCGGACCGTTCTGCCTACGAGGCGGAGCTGCGACGGATGGCCGACTGCGAGAAGCTGACCGTCGACCTGAACACCGAGCGCCAAACGACGATGATCGAGCTCGCCTCCGAGCTCGAAGCGGCGGTGATGTCGGTGGTCGCCACGGTGGCCGCCGCGACCTCGGAGCTGGAGGACGCCGCGGGCACGCTGCAGACCGTGGCGACGCGGGCGACAGAGCGCTCGATCGCCGTCGCGGCTGCCAGCGAGGAGACCTCGGCGAGCGTCGAGACCGTCGCGGCCGCGACGCAGGAATTCTCCGCCACCGTCGAGGAGATCGGCCGCCGCGTCGGGGAATCGACGGCGATGACGCGCAACGCGGTCACGATCGCTGCCGACACCAGCGCCAAGTTCCAGACCCTCGCCGCCGCGGCGGAGAAGATCGGCGAGGTCGTGACCTTGATCAGCGACATCGCCGGCCAGACCAACCTGCTGGCGCTCAACGCCACGATCGAGGCGGCGCGCGCCGGCGAGGCCGGCAAGGGCTTCGCCGTGGTCGCCTCCGAGGTCAAGACCCTGGCCAACCAGACGGCCAAGGCAACCGGCGAGATCGCCGCCCAGATCAACGCGATCCAGGCCGCGACCGGCGAGGCGGTGAGCTCGATCAAGCGCATCGGCGAGGCGATCGCCGAGGTCGACACGGTCACCGGATCGATCGCCCACTCGGTGGAGCAGCAGGGCGCGGCGGCGCGCGAGATCGCGTCGAGCGTCAACGAGGCGGCCAACGGCACCCGCGACGTCGCGGCCAACTTCGTCGTCGTCCGCGAGGCGATCGACGAGACCGGCGGCGCGGCGGCCAAGGTGATGGGCGTGTCGCAGCGCCTTTCGGTGGAATCGCAGTCGCTCGACCAGTCCGTGAAGTCGTTCCTGTCTCGGCTGAAGGCGGGCTGAGCCCACCTTCGCCGCCGTTCAGGGCTGCTGCGCCGCGAGGCGGGCGAGCGGGCGCTCGTTGATCGGCCAGTGGATCAGAGCGGCGACGAGGCCGAGCACGATGCCGCCCCACCACACGGCGTCGTAGTTGCCGGTGATGTCGTAGAGCCGCCCGCCCAGCCAGATGCCGAGGAAGCTGCCGAGCTGGTGGCTCAGGAACGTGATGCCGTAGAGCGTCGACATGTATTGCGTGCCGAAGATCTGCGCCACGATCGCGCCGGTCAGCGGCACGGTGGCGAGCCAAAGGATGCCCATGGTGGCGGCGAAGACCACGACGCTCTCCTGCGTGACCGGCAGCAGGATGAAGGCCAGCATCACCACCGAGCGGGCGAAGTAGAGCGCGCTCAACAGCATCTTCTTGCTGTAGCGCCCGCCCAGCCAGCCCCAGGCGAAGCAGCCGATGATGTTGAAGAAGCCGATCAGCGCCAGCGCCAGCGCCGCCAGCCAGTTCGCCATGTGATGGTCGGCCAGCATCGCCGGCAAATGCGCGCCGATGAACATGGTCTGGAAGCCGCAGACGAAGTAGCCGGCGGTCAGCAGCAGGAAGCCGGAGTGCGTCGTCGCCTCGCGCAGCGCCGCGCCCAGCGTCTGGTTCATGCGGATGTTGCCGGCGCCGGCGCGGTGGCCGCCGGCCAGCGCAGCCGACAGCGGCACGATCGCCGCGACCAGTGCCGCGAAGATGAGGAGGGACGTCTGCCAGCCCAGGCCGTCGATCAAATATTGGCCGGCCGGCACCAGCACGAGCTGGCCCGACGAGCCGCCGGCCGAGGCGATGCCGAGATAGAGGCTGCGCTTCTCCGCCGGCACGGTGCGGCCGATGACTGCCAGGATGATCGGGAAGCCGGCTGCGGACAGGCCGAGTCCGGTCAGGACGCCGATCGAGATGGTGGCGTCCATCGGCGTCTGGGCGGCCGCCATCATGGCGAGGCCGGCGGCGTAGGTGATGCCGCCGAACACGATGATCCTGGCCGGCCCGTACTTGTCGGCCAGCGCGCCGAAGATGGGCACCGCCCCGCCCCAGATGATGCTCTGGAAGGCGACGGCGAAGGCGAACGGCTCGCGCCCCCAGCCCAAATCGGCGCTGACCGGCGCCATCAGGAGGCCGTAGACGTTGCGCGTGCCGAACGTGATGAGGAGGATCAGCGTGCCGCTCAAAAGGACGACGAGCGGCGTCTGCCACGATTTCACGGCTGGACCTGCGGTTTCTTGTGCACCTGCTGCCGATTTAGGTAGCACAGGCGCCTAAGGAAACCCTACCGAAACCGCGGGTCGTTCGGGGGTGAACCCTCCCCCTGACCCCCTCCCGCCAGGGGAGGGGGCAATCGAGGGAAATCACATCCCGATGATCTTCTTCGCGTTGCTGAGATAGAGCTTCTCGCGCTCGGCGTTGCTGACGTCGAGCGAGTCGAGCACCTTGATCGTCTCGCGGATGTACATCGGCCCGCCCTCGGGGTCGAACGGGCAGTCGGAGGCGAACATGCAGCGGTCGGGGCCGAAGAAATCGAGACCGCAGACCGTTCCGGCGCGCGAGCCGAACAATGCGGTGTCGGCGTAGAACATCTTGAAGTAGTCGATCGGGCGCTTCTTCATCGACTTCAGCAGCGCCTCGTAGTCCTCGTCCTCGGTGCGGCTGCCGAGCTGGTCCCAGCCCGGGCCGACGCGGCCCTCGAAGTAGGGGACCATCGCGCCGAGGTGGTGGACGATGATCTTGATGGTCGGCAGCTTGTCGAAGATGCCGGAGAAGACGATGCGCGACATCGCCGCGCTGGTCTCGTACGGCCAGCCGAAGGTCCACCAGATCTCGTACTTCGACTTCTTCTCGGTCAGGTAGTCGGGGAAGTTCGCGCCGCGCGCCGGGTGCAGCCAGATCGGCCGGTTGAGCTGCGCCATGCGCTCGAAGATCG
>JBFWQM010000263.1:0-6850 GCA_050249455.1 Rhodospirillaceae bacterium
GCCGGAGAACGACAAAAAAGACACGTGGATGGCCGGGACAAGCCCGGCGATGCCGGAATCGGGGGGGGCAAGGGGCCCGCCATCGCCTACCGCAGATACCCGAGCGCGCGCCACGTCTTGTAACCCTCACGGAACGACGCGTAGGACTGCCAGACCTTGGCGAAGGTCGGGTCGGACGCGGCCTCCTCCTGCACGACCTCGCCCCACGCCTTTTCCAGCGCGGCGAGTATCTCCGGCGGCCAGCGGTGGATCTGCACGCCTTTCTTCTTCAGCTCTTCGAGCGCCTTGGTCTGGATCGCCTCGCCCTCGGCGAGGCCGACGCGCACGTTGTCGCCGCACGCGACCTCGATCACCGCGCGCTGGGTCTTGGTGATGCCGTCCCACTTTTTCTTGTTGACCAGCAGCTCCAGCAGGGTCGCCTGCTGGTGCCAGCCGGGGAAGTAGTAGTGCTTGGCGACCTGGTGGAAGCCGAGGTCGAGGTCGATCGCCGGCATCGAGAACTCAGTGGCGTCGATCGTCCCGCGCTCCAGCGCCGGGTAGATGTCGCCGGGCGCCAGCAGCTGCGTCGCCACGCCCATCTTCTGCATCACCCGCGCGCCGAGGCCGTAGAACCGCATCTTGAGGCCCTTGAAGTCCTCGACCGTCTTGATCTCCTTCCTGAACCAGCCCGACGCCTCCGGCGCGATGAAGCCGCACACCAGCGACTTCAGGCCGTGCTTGGCATAGATCTCGTCCATCAGCCCGACGCCGCCGCCGTGAACCATCCACGCGAGGTATTCGCCCGCCTCCGGCCCGAAGGGAACGGAGGAGAACAGGGTCAGCGCCTTCTCCTTGCCGTACCAGAACCCGCCGGCCGACCATGCGCTCTCGATCGCGCCGGTGGCGACCGAGTCGAACGTCTCCAGCGGCGGGGCGAGCGCGCCGGGCTCGAAGAAGCGCAGCTTCACATTGTCGCCGGAGATCAGCGCGATCTTCTGCGGCAGCCCGCGCCCCAGGGTGCCGAGCTGGGCGAGACGGCCGGGGAACATGCTGGTCATCTTCCAGCTGACCGGCGGGTCGGCCGCCAGCGCCGGCGCCGCGCCAAGCGCGGCGAGCAGGCCGACCATGCGAACGAACCACACCATGACGCCCCCTGCGCGCTGCGTTGTCGATTGCGGGGGAATGTAGCGGCAGACGCCGGCCGGCACCAACACGGTCAGCGGGCCCATCGAAGCGCGCGCGTCAACGCGCGGGGGCCGTCTCCAGCTCGCGCAGACGGCGGGCGACCTCCGCGTGGGTGGCCGACGACGGGTCGAGCTTGCCCAGCAGCAGCCGCCAGGCACGGATCGCCCCGGCGCGGTCGTCCTTCGCCAGTGCCGCGAAGCCGGCCAGCCACAGGGTGTCCGGCGCATCGGGCGCCCGCGCCGCCAGCCGGTCCACCGTCGCGGCGAAGGCGGGCGGCGGCTTCTCCCCTGCCGGCACCGCATCGAGGATGGCGCCGGCGTAATCGGTCATCAGGTCGACGTCGTCGGGCGCCTGCTTCAGCCCCGCGGCCAGCGCGTCGCGCGCCTTGGCCGGCTCGCCGAGCACCCGCCAGGAGTGCGCCAGCCGCCGCCAGCCGGCGACGTCGGCCGGCTGCTGCTCCAGCCGCGCGGCGAGCTGGTCCACCATGCCGCGAACCATCGCCATGCGCTGGGCGGGATCGAGCTGCGCCGCCGCCGAGATGTCGCCCGCCGACGGGCCGCGCGGCGCGGCCGCGGCGGGGGGCGTGGCCGATGGGGCGGACGTCGGCGCGGCGCGCGCCGCGGCGTTGCGCATGTCGGAAAGCTGCTCCGGCGGCAGCGCGAGGTCGCGGCCGAGCGCGGCGATGCGCTCGCGCAGCTCCGGCAGGAACGCGGCCTCCGGCGGCGCGGCGGCCTCCAGCGCGATCCAGCGGTCGAGCGCCGCCCGCCCGCGCCCCGCCTGGAGTTCGGCGAGGCCGAGATAGAACCGCGCCCGCGGCTCCTCCGCCGCGTTCGCCGTCGCGGCGTCGAACTGGGCCTTCGCCTGCGGCGTCACGACGCCGTCGGCGGCGAGCGTGATCGCCTCGCCATAGGCCGACAGCACCGCGGCGTCGGCCGGCGACAGCCGCACCGCGTGCTCGTAGGCCTTCACCGCGTCGTCGTAGCGGCGCAGCGAGACCAGGGACCGGCCGAGCAGCCGCCAGCCATAGATGTCGTTGGGACGATCCTGAAGCTTCTGCGCCAGGGTATCGACCAGGACCGAGGCGTCGCGGTCGTCCGGCTTCGCCGCTGCACGCTCCGCCGGCCGTTCCCCGCCGCCGAGCCACGGCGCGCCGAGCGACAGGTAGACCAGCCCCGCGCCGGCCGGCAGCGCCAGGGCGACGATCGCGGCGAGCGCGCGCGACCCGCCGCGCGGCGCCGGCGCCGGCGATTCGCCCGCCCGCGCGGCGGCGAGCAGGCGGCGGCCGACCTCCGCGCGCGCCGACGCCGCCTGGTCGGCCGAAAGCAGGCCGCGCGCCGCGTCGCGGTCGATCTCGGCGAGCTGGTCGCGGTAGATCTCCTCGTCATAGGCCGCCCGCGGCGGCGCCGCGCGCGGCGGGCGCAGCACCGGCAGCAGCACGACGACCACCGCCGCCGCCGTCATCGCCGCGATGACGAGCCACATGATCACCGGCGGTCTCCCCGGGGGTGCCGCTGACGATCCGCATCTTCGAGCAGGGCGGCGAGCCGCGCCTCCTCCGCCGCCGTCAGCGCCGCCGGCGCCGGCGCGTCGCGGCGCCGGCGCAGGAAGACGGCGACCGCCGCGGCGCCGACCGCCAGCACCGCCGCCGGCGCGATCCACAGCGCCCAGGTCGACGGCTGGAACGGCGGCTTCAGCAGGACGAAGTCGCCGTAGCGCGCGTGCACGTAGTCGATCACCTGGTCGTTCGTCGCGCCCGCCGCCAGCCGCTCGCGCACCACCGCGCGCAGGTCGCGCGCCAGGTCGGCGTCGGAATCGTCGATCGACTGGTTCTGGCACACCAGGCAGCGCAGGCTCTTGCCGATCTCGCGCGCGCGCGCCTCCAGCGCCGGGTCGGCCAGCCGCTCGCCGGGCTCCAGGGCGGCAGCCGGCAGCGCCGCCATGAGCAGGAGGGCGGCCAGCAGCGCGCGCATCACTGCAGCTTCGCGAGCAGCGGCCGGATCACCGTCTCGAGCTGCTGCGGCGTGATCTGGCCGACGTGGCGGTAGCGGACGCGGCCGTCCTTGTCGACGACGAAGGTCTCCGGATAGCCGTAGACGCCCCAGTCGATCGAGGCGCGGCCGGTGGTGTCGGCGCCGATGCGCGCGTACGGGTTGCCGAGCCTGTCGAGGAACGCCTTGGCGTCGGCCGGCTTGTCCTTGACGTTGATGCCGTAGACGACGACGCCATCCTTGGCGAGCTGCAGCAGCAGCGGGTGCTCCGCATGGCACGGCGGGCACCACGAGGCGAACACGTTGACCAGCACTGTGCGCTTGCCGAGGTCGGCGTTGCTCAACCCGCCCTGCATGCCCTCGATCGGCGGCAATTTGAACGCCGGCGCCGGCTTGTCGAGGAACACCGACGGCAGCGCGTTGGGCGTGCGCACGCCGGCGCCGATGCCGGCTAGGTAGTAGGCGAGCACCAGCGCCAGCGCGACGAACGCGGCGGCGGGCAGGACGTAGCGCAGCCGGACCCGCATCGGCCTACTCGGCCGGCGCGGTCGCCGCGGCGCGCGCCGCCCGGCGCGGCGCGCCGACCCGGTGGCGGCGGTCGGACAAGGACAGCGCGCCGCCGAGCGCCATCACCACCGCGCCGACCCAGATCCACGGCACCAGCGGGTTGTGGTAGAGCCGCACGCTCCACGCGCCGTCCGCCTCCGCCTTGCCGAGCACGACGTAGAGGTCGGCGAGCCAGGTGGTGTGGATCGCGGCTTCGGTGGTCGACTGGCCCTCCGCCGGATAGACGCGCTTTTCCGGCCGCAGCGTCGCCGCCTCGCGGCCGCCGGCCTGCGCGACGAACAGGCCCTGCCAGGCGTCGTAGTTGGGGCCGCGCACCGGGTGCGCGCCGTCGAAGCGCAGCTCGTAGCCGCCGATCGGCGCGACGTCGCCGGGACGCATGATGCGGATGTCCTCGCTCTGCCAGGCGGAGGACGCGGTGATGCCGGCAACGACCAAGCCGAGCCCGCCGTGCGCCACCGCCATGCCCCAGGTCTGGCGCGGCAGCCCGGCGGCGCGGCGCGCGACGTCGCCGAAGCCGAGCCGGAACGCGCCGATCCGCGTGCCGAGGTCGACCGCGACGCCGACGATCAGCCACGCCGCGATCGCGATGCCGAGCGCCGCCAGCAGGTGCTTCGTCCCGGCGAGCCCGGCGGTAAGCGCGAAGGCCAGCGCGGCGGCGCCGAGCGCGAGCCACAGCCGGCCCAGCACGCCGGCGAGGTCGCCGCGCTTCCACGACAGCGACGTGCCGACGACGACCGCCGCCAGGGTGGGCACCATGATCGGCACGAAGGTGTAGAGGAAGAACGGCGGGCCGACCGAAACCTTGCCGCCGTCGACCGCGTCGAGCAGCAGCGGATACAGCGTGCCGACGAAGACCACCGCGCAAGCGGTGCACAGCAGCAGGTTGTTGAGCACCAGCGCGCCTTCGCGGCTGACCGGCGCGAACAGGCCGCCGCCCTTCAGGCTCGGCGCGCGCACCGCGAAGAGCGCCAGCGCGCCGCCCAGCACGACGACCAGGATCCCCAGGATGAACATGCCGCGCGCCGGGTCGGTCGCGAAGGTATGCACCGAGGTCAGCACGCCCGAGCGCACCAGGAAGGTGCCGAGCAGCGACAGCCCGAAGGTCAGCACCGCGAGCAGCACCGTCCACGTCTTCAGCGCGTCGCGCTTCTCCACCACGATCGCGGAATGGAGCAGCGCGGTGCCGGCGAGCCACGGCATGAACGAGGCGTTCTCCACCGGATCCCAGAACCAGAACCCGCCCCAGCCGAGCTCGTAGTAGGCCCACCAGCTGCCCAGCGCGATGCCGACGGTGAGCGCGCACCACGCGGCCAGCGTCCACGGCCGCACCCAGCGCGCCCACGCCGGGTCGACCCGGCCCTCGATCAGCGCCGCGATCGCGAACGAGAACGCCATCGAGAAGCCGACATAGCCGAGATACAGGAACGGCGGGTGGAAGGCGAGGCCGGGGTCCTGCAGCAGCGGGTTGAGCCCCTGCCCCTCGATCGGCGCCGGGTCGAGGCGCAGGAACGGGTTGGAGGTGAACAGGATGAAGGCGAGGAACGCGGCGCCGATCAGCCCCTGCACGGCGAGCACGCGCGCCTTCAGCGGCGGCGGCAGGTTGCCGCCGGCGGCGGCAACCGCGAAGCCGAAGCCCGACAGCATGAGCACCCACAGGACCATCGAGCCCTCGTGGTTCGCCCACACGCCGCTCACCTTGTAGAGCATCGGCTTCAGGGTGTGGGAGTTCTCCGCCACGTTGGCGACCGAGAAGTCGGAGGTGACGTAGGCCGCGGTCAGCGCCGCGAACGCCGCGGCGACGAGCAGGAACTGCGCCGTCGCCGCGGTGCCGGCCAGCGCCATCTGCCCGCCGTGGCCGCGCGCCGCGCCGGCCAGCGGCACCGTCCCCTGCACCACCGCGATCACCAGCGCCAGCGCCAGCGCGTAATGGCCGATCTCGGGGATCATGGTGCGGACACCAGCGTCCGGACGTACAATTTTCTATAGTCGTCCTCCGGCATGACCGGAGGACCCATGCGGCGCGTGTGTTCTCCGGTCAAGCCGGAGGACGACCAAACAAAGACACGTGGATGGCCGGGACGAGCCCGGCCATGACGCAGGGTGGGTGTAGCGCGCATCATTGCGCCGCCGTCCCGCCGCGCCATTCACCGGTGCGCTTGATCGCGTCGGCGACCTCGGGTGGCATGTAGGTCTCGTCGTGCTTGGCGAGCACCTCGTCGGCGACGAACACGCCGTCGGGGCCGAGGCGGCCCTGCGCGACGATGCCCTGGCCTTCGCGGAACAGGTCGGGCAGCACGCCGCGATACGTGACCGGAAGCTGCGCAGCGGTGTCGGTGATGACGAAGCGCGCCGAAACGCCGTCGTCGCCCTTGCCGACGCTCCCGGCGACCACCAGGCCGCCGACCCGGATGCGCTGGTTGGGCCCGATCCCCTTCGCCTGGACGTCGCTGGGGCTGAAGAAGAAAACCAGGCTGTCGTCGAACGCCGACAGCACCAGCGCCGTCGCGCCGCCAAGCGCCAGCAGGCACAGCGCCAGCACCATGGTGCGCCGCCGCCTACGCGTCATCGCCGCCCCCGGCCGCATCGCCCGCCGGACGGCGACGGCGCGGCAGCACGGCCTCCAGCGCCGCCACCTCTGCGGCGCGGGCGCGCAAGCTGCGCACACTCGCGATCAGGATGCCGCCCAGCACCGCCGCGCATAGCGCGTAGGCGGGCCACACGTACATCGCGTAGCCGCCCATCGCCGCGAAGTCCGCGATCTGGTCCATCGCTCAGGCCACCGTCGCCTCGCCGGCGACCGGCCGGGCCGCCGCGGCGTGCACCTGGGCCAGCCGCAGCGCGCGCAGCCGGCGGGCGAGCAGCCCGGCCTGGACACGCAGCAGCAGCACGGCGACGAAGAACATCGTGAACCCCAGTCCCATCAGCAACAGCGGCGCCAACATCGAGGCGTGGATCGCCGGCCCGTCGAGCCGCATTACGCTGGCCGGCTGGTGCAGCGTGTTCCACCAGTCGACCGAGAACTTGATGATCGGCACGTTGACGACCCCGACGAGCGCGAGGATCGCGGCCGCGCGCTCGCCGCGCTGCGGGTCGTCGAAGGCGTGCGCCAGGGCGATCACGCCGAGATAAAG
>JBFWQM010000264.1:0-6831 GCA_050249455.1 Rhodospirillaceae bacterium
TGACGATGCGGGTCGCGATGTTCATGACGTGCGCGTCGTCGCGGAAGCGCACGCCGGTGACCTCCAGCTTGCCGCCGCGCTCGACATAGACCTGGTTGGCGCCGTTGACCATGATGTCGGTGATCGCCGGATCCGCCAGCAGCGGCTCCAGTGGGCCCAGCCCCAGCATGTCGTTGACCAGGGTGGTGATCAGATCGCGGTGCTCCAGCGCGTTGAGCCGGAGCTTCTCCTCCGCCAGGATCTCGCTGACGATCTCGTCGATCTGGTAGGCGAGCTCGCCGCGCGGCAGGGTCGAGGCGGTCGCGACGTCGATGCGGTCCATCAGCGTCGGCCGGACCTTGCGCTCGGCCTCTTCCAGGGTCTGCGACTTGCTGGACTCGGGCACCACGACCTGGGCGACCGTCATCGCCGAAAGCGGCGGCGGCGGCGGCGCGGCCTCCGGGACCGGCCGCGACGGCGGGGTCCAGCGCGGCGGCGCCTCGCTGCGGCGCGGCAGCTCGAAGCCGCCCGAAGGCGGCGGCGGCGGCTCGCTTTCCGGTGCGACCTCGGCCGTCTCCGCGCTCGGTTCGGGTTCGGGCGCCGGCGGCGGCTCCTGGCCCGGCGCCGGCGGGTTCGCGTTCAGCAGGGTATTGATCAGCAGGGTGACGAGGTCGCGGGATTCCAGGAGATTGAACGGCGCCTCGAAGCGGTCCTGGTTCTTGGCGACGATGTCCTTCAGCTCGCGGGCGAGGTCGCCGCGGGTGAGGCTACGCACGATGCTGCCCGGAATCTGGACGTCGATGATTGGCAGCAGGATGTCGCGCGCCTTGTCGAGCTTCTCGCGCTTGGTGCCGCCGCGCGACGGATAGAGCGAGGTGACGCGGCGGTCGGCGTTCCCGAACGTGCTGGCCATGGTCCCTCGCTCACGCTTTCGACTTGCCGAACAGCCGGCGGATTCCGGGCATCTTGCCGCGCTTGGGCCGCTCGCCGGCCATCGCTTCGGCGAGCCGGCCGATCGCGGCCACCAGCTCGCTGCGGCGGTTGATCGTGGCGAGCGGCTTGCCGGCGTTGGCGGCCGCGGCGGTCACCTTGGGATCGAAGGGCAGGAAGTGCCGGACCGGCATCTCGACGCCCTTCTCGAAGTCGCCGCGCGGGATCTCCAGGCTGCGCGCCGCGCCGACCTTGTTGGCGACCACCAGCACGACGGCGTTCGGCGACACGTCGCTGATGAACTGTGTCAGGCGCAGGGTGTCGCGCATTCCGGCCAGCGACGGATCGGACACCACGACGATGCAGTCGGCCGCGGACAGGACCTCGCGCCGCGTCACCGCCATGTGCGAGGGCAGGTCGACGACGACCGCGTCGAGGTCGGCGGGCAGGTTCTCGACGATGTGCTCGAAGGCGGAGTTCTGGATGTGGACGTCGTCCTCCAGCGGCTCCTCTGCGCTGAAGACGAACAGGTTCTCGCTCTCGTGGACCATGGCGCTGGCGAGGAACAGGCCGTCGATGCGGCCGGGGTGCTCCAGCGCCTCGCGCAAGCCGTGGCTCGGCTCCAGGTCGAGCGACAGCGCGACGGTGCCGAACTGGACGTCGAGGTCGATGATCGCCACCGTCTTCTTCATCTCGTGGGCGAGAATCCAGGCGGTGTTGGTGGCGATCAGGCTGGTCCCGACGCCGCCGCGGGCGCCGAGCACGCACATGACGCGCACCTTGTGCGCTTCCGCCTGCGGCGCCACGTGCTGGAACGTGTTGTGCGAGCCCTCGATCGCGGCGACCAGGACCTCCGGCTCGATCGGCTTGAGGACGTAGTTGGCGGCGCCGGCCGTGACCATGGCGTGATAGAGGCCGATGTCGTTCACGTCGCCCAGCGCCACGATGCGGCAGCCCGGCTGGCACACGCTCAGCAAGCTGCGCAGGCCGGCGATCGGGTCCTCGCAGCCGGAGAAATCGACCACCAGCAGCGGCGGCGACGGCTCCTGCGACAGCAGGCTGAGCGCGGCGGTCAGGCCGCCCTCGTGGATCAGCGCCGCCGGCCAGCGCGGCTCGATCGCCGCCGTGACCGACCGCCGCGTCTCGTCGTCGAGCACGAAGGCGACAAGCTGGTCGCTGCCGAGCGAACTGGAGATCGACGGCGTCAGGCGGACGGCAGTGTTCATTGCACGGCGCCCATCGTCGAGGTCGAGCCGGGCAGCAGGAACTTGGACGGCGCGTTGGTCTGGTAGCGCTCCTGGGCGCCCTGGGCGAAGCGGCCGTCGGCCGGCCCGAGCTCGCGGCCGCGCAGCAGGTCGCCGGGGTCGGCCAGCATCAGCCCCAGGTTGGTCTGGGTCGCGCAGCCGTAGTTGCTGCCGGTCGTGTTCTCCGGGTCGAAGCCGGACGGCTTGCTCCAGTCCGGGCACTTGGGCGGCGTCACCACGTAGCGGCCGACCGCCACGGTCACCGTCGCATCGGCGGGCGAGCCGTCGCGCGGCCGCGGACCGCGGGTCGCGATCACGTTGCGGCTGCGGAAGTAGTCGATGATCGCCGCCTCGCGCCGCTCGGCCTGCGTCTGCTGCGCCGGGGTCTGCGCGGCGCCGGACGCCGAGATGCGGACCTGGTCGCCGTAGGCGACGGCGCTTTCCATCATGAAGCGGTCGAGCATCTCGCGCTCGGAGGCGGGCAGGGCGGTCGCGCCGGTGGGGAACACGACCGCGTGGTTGAACTGGACCCAGTCCACCTTGTTGGCCTTGGGCGCCTCGGACGGGCTCCAGTGCTGGGTGGGCGGCGCGCAGGCCGCGATCGCGGCGGCGAGCGCCAGCGCGGCGGCCGTGGCGAGGCGGTGGGCAAGAAGCGTCATGGGGGCCGCGCTCCTACTCGATCACGAAGCCCGAGGGGCCGACCAGCGTGTTGCCGGCGCGCCCGCGGGGCGTCTGGGGGTTCTGCTGCTGGTTCTGGCGGTACAGCTGCCCGCGCACCATGCGGTCGTTGTCGCTGGGCGCGACCAGGCCGTCGGTCGGCGCCGCCATCATCGGCGCCGAGGTCGGGCGGACGATGTAGGGCGTGACGATGATGACGAGCTCGGTCTCGCGCTGCTGGAAGCGGGTGGAGCGGAACAGCGCGCCGAGGATCGGGATGTCGCTGAGGCCGGGGAACTTGTTCAGCGACTCGTTGAGGTTGCTCTGCAGCAGGCCGGCGATCGCGAAGCTCTGGCCGCTGCCGAGCTCCACCGTCGTCTCGGCCCGCCGGGTGGTCAGCGCCGGGATGTTGAAGCCGTTGAGCGTGACCGAGCCGGCCGACGACAGCTCGCTGACCTCCGGCTTGACCCGCAGGCTGATCCGGTTGGTGTCCACCAGCGTCGGCGCGAACATCAACGACACGCCGAACTGCTTGAAGGTCACCGTCACGACGCGGGATTCGTCTTGCGGCACCAGGATCGGGAACTCGCCGCCGGCGAGGAAGTGGGCGGTCTGGCCGGACACCGCCGTCAGGTTCGGTTCGGCCAGGATGGTGACCAGGCCCTCGCGCTCCAGCGCGTCGAGGATCGCATCGACGTTGGCGGGGTTGCTGCGGTAGGACCCGAAGGCGAGGTTGGCGTTGCTCTCGGACCCGACGAAGCCGTCCAGCAGCAGCGCCGGGTTGCCCGACAGCAGGCCGAACGTGGTCCGGCCCTGCTTGAACACGGTGTTCCAGTTGATCGCGAACTGCTTGAGGACGTCGCGCGAGACCTCCGCGATCTTCACCCGCAGGTTCACCTGGTTGGGGGCCAGCACGCGCAGCCGGTTCATCACCCGGGCCGGCGCGAGGTCGGGGAACATGCCGATGACGAGCTGGGTCGCGTCGTTCGCCTCGGACTCGCTGTTGACGGTGCCGGACAGGACGATGCGGTTGTCGACGTTCTGCACGTCGATGCGCGCCTCGGGCATCACCTGGCTCAGCGCGTCGCGCACCCGGGTCAGGTTGTTGTCGACGGTGATGAGCCGGTTGAACAGGATGCGGTCGTCGGCGTCGACGGCGTAGATCACGGTCTGCCCCGGCTTCTTGCCGAGGAGATAGAGCAGCCGCGGCGACTTGATCTGGACGTCGGCGATGTCCGGCTCGGCGACGAACACCGTCGAGGCCGGCCGGTCGAGGCGGATCAGCGTGCCCTTGCCGGTGTCGAGGACGATCGTCTCGCCCTGCGTGTTGACCACGTTGGCGGCGCCGGCGCCGCCTGTCGGCGCTGCAAGCAGCAGGGCCAGCGCGACGCCGAGCGCAAATCGGAGCTTCATTGCGGTTCCCCAACCGTGATCGTCTCCGATTTACTACCCCGGATTAGGTTAACAAATTGGCCGTCGCTGGAGCGCAGGAGCCGGCTGACCTCGGTGTCTCTGGTAAACGTGTGGCCGGTCGGGACGTCGACCGCCGGCTTCGCGTTCGGCTCTTCGCCGTCCTCGGCCGCGATGCTCTGCAGCGCGAGCGACAGCTTGCCGAGCTCGGCCGCCAGCGTGACCTCCTCCGCCTGCTTGGGCGATACCTCGAAGGTGATCGTCTTGGCGACCTGCGGCTTGTTCTCCTGGTCGTTGGTCTTCTGGTCGATCGCGATGATGCGCAGGTTGCGCATCACCGTCTCGGTCGCCTTGCGCTGGCCGCCGTCTTCTTCGCCGGCGCGGAAGCGGTGGGCGAGGATCAGGTCGACGCGGTCGCCCGGGAACACCAGGCCGCTGACGCTCGAGGTCGCGTTGACCGCCACCGAGATCGCGCGCATGCCGGGCGCCAGCACCGCGGCGAGGAAGCCGCGGTCGTTCGGCTTGACGATCCGCATGTCGGTCACTGGCTCGCCCGCCGTGATGCCCTGGCGCACCACCGCGCCGTGGAACTCCTCGGCCGTGCGGGCGCCGCGCAGCGCATAGGTCGGCGCGACGCCGCCTTCCGGCCACGGCTGCCAGCGCACGCTGTCGGGCTTGATGAAGCTGCCGGCCGGCAGGTTCTTGGAAGCCACCAGCACCATCTTGCCCACCGGCGGCGGCGGCGCCTTGGCGACCTGGATCGGCTGCTGCTTCTGCGCCGACAGCCACGAATGCACGAAGTAGGCCGTGCCGCCGCCGATCAGCAGCGCGAGCAGGGCGAATATCAGTGTCCGGCTTTGCATGGGGGCATTCCTCGACCTAGACGGAGAACAGGCGAACCGCGACGAAGACGCCGCCCACGGCGATCGCCACGCCGTAGGGGACTCGCGTACGTACTCCCACAAAAAGCTTTTCGCGCCATGAACGCGGCAAGCCGTCGGCGACCGGGGTCGGCGTGAACATGCGCAGGTGGATCAGCATCCCGAGCGCGAACACGCCGCCGATGAAGGCGGTGGTGAGCAGCAGGAGGAGGAGGTAGTTGGGGCCGGCCCACAGGGCCGTGGCGGCGATCAGCTTCACGTCGCCGCCGCCCATGAAGTTCATCGAGAAGAAGACGGCGAAGATCGCGAACACGACCAGCGCCAGCGCGATCGACATCTCCCACTGCACCGGCACGGTGCTCGCCATCACGTGCGCCGGGTAGAGCCCGACGACGGCGGCGCAGATGCGGTTGGGGATGATGTAGTGGCGGCTGTCGTTCAGCGCGGCCCAGACCAGCAGGCCGACGAAGCACAGGACGACGAGATGGTGGACGGCAATCTGGAAGAACGTCACGTCAGGCCCCCAGTTGAAGCGCCGGGAGCGTGCGCCGCACCGTGCACGCCTACATGGCGTCGAGCGGGGAGAGGGGGCTGCCCCCGGCAGCCCGCCTCCGATCACCCGCTTCGTTTCAAGCGTGCGCGCTCGCGCGGCTTGAGAACGCGATCACGAGCTCGCGTTGACGGCGTCGTCCAGCTTGTTGCTGACGGTACCGAACATCGACGACAGCGAGGTGCCCATCGCCTGCAGCGCACCGACCGCGGCGACCGACACGAGAGCCGCGATCAGGCCGTACTCGATCGCCGTGGCGCCCGACTCGTCCTTCAGCAGCGACTTGAGAGTGTTGTACATGGAACTAAGCCCTTCCTGGTTCGACACAACCAAGGGACACGTTAGCCGGTATTCCCTAAGGAACCCTTAAGCGCACTACCTTGAATGGTGGTGCGACAAAAAAGATCGGCAAGTTGAACGTGACGGATATATCTAAAATTTTCGTAAATCCGGTGTCTTTTTATTTGATGATACAGTCACGGCGGGTAGTAGAGCTGCCAATCGCGGCGCCTACTCATGCCTGCGCCGATGCTCGTCGCCGGACGGGGGATCGGAAAAAGGGGATGCGCGGACTTGATTAGGAAAGAAGTCGTACGCGGGCTCGACCCACGGCCGTCCGGTTATGCACGGGGCGGGCCATTCAACCCCGGGAACAGAAGTAGTCATACGCGGGCTTGACCCGCGTATCCAGCGCGTGCGGTCAGCGCGAAAGAGACTCTTCTGCGCGGCAGTGCCGGCGCTGCTGGATACGCGGGTCAAGGCCGCGTACGACTCCATACTTATTGGTTTGAACCGCACGAGCATGCGACGAGGCCGTATCCGACTCCGGAAATATCGAGTGGCTGGATGGAGGCCGAGGACTATTTCGACAGCCGCAGCTCCGACAGGCTGTTGGCGACCTCCTCGAACACCGCGTTCAGCGCGGCCGCGTCGGGCGCGTAGAAGTAGTGGGTGCCGTCGGGGTCGCTGGCGACCGCCTTCATCAGGTCGACCTGGTCCTCGTCGGGCGCGTCGCCGAACTGGATGGCGTAGACGCGGATGCCCTCGGTCTTGATGTTGGCGGCGATCGTCTCCAGCCGGTCGTCGAGGTCGTCGCGCGCCGCGGTGTTGGTGCCGAATTTCGCCTTGTAGGCGTCGCCCCACCAGCCGGTGTTCGCGCCGTCGGTCAGCAGCACGATCG
>JBFWQM010000265.1:0-6806 GCA_050249455.1 Rhodospirillaceae bacterium
GGACCGGCTCGGCTACGAGAAGCGCATGCTCGACGAGTGGTTCCGCGCACGTTTCGCGGCGCAGAAGCAGAACTGATTTTTTTGGGAGTCATGCGCGGGCTTGACCCGCGTATCCAGCGCGCGCGGTCAGCGCGCAAAGGACTCTTCTGCGCGGCCATGCCGCGCTGCTGGATACGCGGGTCAAGCCCGCGCATGACTACAAAACGTCCTCCGAAAACGCCCTCAGAACGGCATCCGGCCGCCGGCATAGCGGTGGAAGCCGACGTCCTCGGCCCAGATGCGCTTGTGGGCGGCGCGGACGTGGGGCATGGCGGGGGCGGCGGCGGCGACGTAGGACGAGAAGTCCCGGCGGAACGCCGCCATGTGGTCGGCGACCTCGGCGCGCAGTGCCGCCTCGTCGACCGTCTGCATCCTGCGGTCGCGCATGACGATGCGGCCGTCCACGATCACCGTCTCCACGCCGCGGCCCGACTCGGAATAGACGAGCTGGCGCGCCGCACTGTTGAACGGCACGAACGCCACGTCGGACAGGTCGAGGATGGCGAGGTCGGCCTTGCGCCCCGGCTTGATCGCGCCGACCTGGTCTTGCAGCCGCGCCGTGCGGGCGCCGCCGAGCGTGGCGGCGCGCACCGCCTCCGCCGCCGACATCGTGGTCGGCTCCGGCTCGCTCACCGCGTTCAGGATGCAGAACAGCTTCATCGCCTGAAACAGGTTGATGGTGTCGCTGCACGAGCAGTTGTCCGACCCGAGCGCGAGCCGCACGCCCTTGTCGCGCAGCAGCGGAATTGGCGCGATGCCGCTCTTGATCCGCATGTTGCTGAGGAAGTTCATCACCAGCCCGACGTCGCGCTCGGCCATCCGCGCGATGTCGTCGGGGGCGAGCCACACGCCGTGCGCAATCGTCAGCCGCCCGTCGAGCGCGCCCATGCGGTCGAGGAAGCCGAGCAGCGAACCGCCGTCGTTGCCGTATTGCTGGCGCGCCAGCAGTGCCTGCGCCTTGGTCTCGTAGACGTGGGTGTAGACCGGCAGGTCGTGGCGCGACGCCATGTCGACCACCGCCTCCCACAGCGGCGGGGTGCAGCGCTGCGGCGCCGACGGGCCGAGCGCCCAGTGGCCGCGCGGGCCGGGCGTGGCGCGGCGCCTGAGTTGCGCGGCGACGAAGTCGGCCAGCGGCTTGGGATCGACGTCGGCGTTGCCGGCGATCGCCTGGATGTCGGCCGGGAACTCCTTCCAGTACGGCACCGTGGTGACGTTGGAGAGGTCGCGCACCTGGATCGCGTAGACGACGCGGATGCCGGCCTCCTCGTAGGCCGCGAGGATGGTGTCGAGCACCTCCTCGTCGAACGGCGCGAAGGTGCTCATGTCCTGGATGGTGGTGATGCCGTTGCGCAGCGCCTCCAGCGCGCCGACAAGGGTGCGCAGCCGCAGCTCCGCCTTCGACCGCCCGGCGCCGAGCGGGCCGGTCAGGAGCTGCCACATCTCCAGCGGGTGCTCCTCGATCAGGCCCTTGGCCAGCACGTCGTGCGAGTGGTAGTGCGCATTGACGAAGCCGGGGATGACCAGCCTGCCCGCGGCATCGATCACCGTCGCGCCGGCGGCCTGCGCCGCGAGGTCGGGGCCGACCGCGGCGATGCGGTCGCCCGCCACCAGCACGTCGGCGACGGCGGGCTGGTGCACGTCGCCGTCGTGGTCGTACACGCGTCCGCCGCGGATCAGCAGTCGTCCCGAATCTGTCATCATCCTCACCCGTCGGTTGGCTTCACGCGGCGGGCGCATCGTGCCATCATCGCCGCCGCGGGTCGATGCCGGAACGCAACCAACGAACGGCGTCCACGGCGGCGCCGACGCAGGGAGTGGCCGATGACCGAGTTCCTCACCGACGCGGAAATTGCCGCGCTGGACGGCGCCGAGACGGTGCCGTTCGCCTCCCCGATCCCCGTCCACAACATCTCCAACGGCGAGTTCGCGCCGGCACCGCGCACCGCCGCGCAGCGCGCGGTGGAGGCGCGGATCAAGGACCTCGGCGACACGCTGGGGCGCCAGCAGGGCCTCGGCCGGCGCCGCTTCCTGCAGACCGCGTCGGGCATGGCGGCGGCGTTCCTCGCCATGAACGAGGTGTACGGGCCGGTGTTCGAGGTGAGCCGCGCCGAGGCGGCGACGCCGGAGATGGCCAACGAGCGCGCGCGCACGCTGGCCGGGCAGTTCGTGTTCGACGGCCACACCCATTTCCTGCGCCGCGACGCTGCGCCGGGCTCGCCGCTGCGCAACTTCGTGGGCCTGCGCGAGATGACGCGCCGGTCGGGGGTCAACCCGGACCTGCAGGGCGAGCAGACCTGGGACCATCTCAGCTTCGAGAACTACGTGAAGGAGATGTTCCTCGATTCCGACACCAAGATCGCGATGCTGTCGGGCGCGCCGGCCGACGTGCCGGAGGACTGGTTCCTGACCAACGACATGAAGGCCGCGGCGCGCGACCGGCTGAACCGCATGGCGGGGTCGAAGCGCCTCTACATCCAGACCATCTTCACCCCCGGCCAGCCCGGCTGGCTGGAGGAGGTCGACCGCTGCGCCGAGCAGCTCAAGCCGGACTCGTTCAAAGGCTACACGATCGGCGACAACACCAACAAGGACCGCTCGAAGTACCCGTGGCGGATGGACGACGAGAAGGTCACCTATCCCGGCTACGAGCGGATGGACAAGGCCGGCATCCGCATCGTGTGCGTGCACAAGGGCCTTTTCCCGCCGTCCGCGGCGGAGCGCTGGCCGCGGCTGGAGGAATACGCTTCGGTCGCCGACGTCGGCAAGGCGGCGAAGGACTGGCCGCAGTTCAGCTTCATGGTCTACCACGCCGGCTACCGCCACACCGGCGGCCGCGGCGGCCCGGACGAGGCGCTGGCGGAGTTCGACCGCACCGGCCGGCTCGCCTGGGTTACCGACCTCGCCGAGATCCCCGAGAAGTTCGGCGTGCGCAACGTCTACGCCGACATCGGCGCGACCTTCGCCTCGATGGCGGTGTCGCACCCGCGGCTGGCGGCGATCCTGCTCGGCACCCTGGTCAAGGGCCTCGGCGCCGACCGCATCGTGTGGGGTACCGACTCGCTGTGGTTCGGCTCGCCGCAGTGGCAGATCGAGGCGCTGCGGCGGCTGGAGATCCCCGAAGACCTGCAGAAGAAGCACGGCTTCGCGCCGCTCGGTCCGGCCGACGGCCTGGTCAAGAGCGCGATCTTCGGCTTCAACAGCGCCCGCGTGTACGGGCTGGAGCTGCGCGCCGCCGAGCGGGCGACCCGCAACGACCGCTTCGCCGCGCTGAGGGCGGCCTACCTGGACGCCGGGCCGCAGCGCGCCAACCTGGCCTACGGCTACATCGCGCGCGAGGGGTGACGGGCGCCGGGCCGCTTGACGCGGAGGTCCGGCGGCGGGCAATTGGGGCGGTCGCCGCACCGCCGGTGTCGGGGTTCAGTCGTGCCGAGGGATTCGATATTGCCGGCCATGATCGAGATGCGGGGCGTCAGCAAGCGCTTCGGCAGCTTCCAGGTGCTCAAGGACATCGACCTCTCGGTCATGCTGGGCCAGAAGGTGGTGGTGTGCGGGCCGTCGGGTTCGGGCAAGTCGACCCTGATCCGCTGCATCAACCGGCTGGAGAGCCATGACGAGGGGACCATCGTCGTCGACGGCATCGAGCTGACCGACGACACGCGCAACGTCAACGCCATCCGGCGCGAGGTCGGCATGGTGTTCCAGCAGTTCAACCTGTTCCCGCACCTCACCGTGCTGCAGAACCTGACCCTGGCCCCGATGCGCGTCCGTGGCATGGGTCGCAAGGAGGCGGAGGACCTCGCCATGCTCTACCTGGAGCGGGTGCGCATCCCCGAGCAGGCGGCGAAGTACCCGGCCCAGCTCTCCGGCGGCCAGCAGCAGCGGGTCGCCATCGCCCGCAGCCTGTGCATGAAGCCGCGGGTGATGCTGTTCGACGAGCCGACCTCGGCGCTCGACCCCGAGATGATCAAGGAGGTGCTCGACGTCATCGTCGAGCTGGCGGGGGAGGGGATGACGATGGTCTGCGTCACCCACGAGATGGGCTTCGCCCGCCGGGTCGCCGACCTGATGGTGTTCATGGACAAGGGCGAGATCGTCGAGACCGCCCCGCCCGACCGGTTCTTCGGACGGCCCGAGAGCGACCGGACGAAGCTGTTTTTGAGCCAGATCCTCTCTCACTAGCTGCATCCGGACCCGGAGGCGCCCCCTCCCCCCAACCCCCTCCCACGAGGGGAGGGGGAGTTCTAGCCCCCTCCCCTCGTGGGAGGGGGGTGGGGGAGGGGGCCTCTCCGCGCGACAGATGCCGCGCCGGCCCGCGCCGAAACCCGTGCATCCCCGCGCGGATGCGCCTAATTTCACGGCAACCGCCCAACCACCCCGCAGCCATGGCCGCCGTCACCGGCTACCGCAGCATCGTCCGCGCCTTCCGCAGCCGCCAGTTCGCGCTCTACACCGGATTCGGAATCCCGTCGCAGATCGGGATCTGGATGCAGCGGGTCGCGGTGGGCTGGATGATCTGGGAGCTGACCCATTCCGGCACCTGGCTCGGCGTGCTGGCGTTCGCCGATTTCTTCCCGACCATCGTCTTCAGCCAGTTCGCCGGCGTGGTCGCCGACCGCTTCGAGCGGGTCCGGGTCGCTTTCGTCACCCAGTCGGCGCAGCTCCTGTTCGTGCTGATCCTGCTGGCGCTGGCCGTCACCGGCTCGGTGACGCCGGAGGCGCTGGTGGCGATCACCGCGCTGAGCGGCACCGCGGCGTCGTTCCACCAGCCGGTGCGCCAGACCATCATCTCGCGCATCGTGCCGCGCGAGGACCTGCCGGCGGCGATCGGCATCAACTCGGCGTCGTGGCACGGCTCGCGCTTCGTCGGCCCGGCGATCGCCGGCGTGGTCATCGCGGCGTGGGGCGTGGTGCCGGCGATCGCGATCAACGCCATGACCTATGTCGGCTTCCTGTGGGCGATCACCCGGCTCGACCGGCTGCCGCCGACGCCGCGCCGACGCACCCTGCGCGAGATTCCGGCGGAGATCGCCGAGGGCTGGGTCTACGCCGCGCGCCACCCGGGCATCGGGCCAGCCTACCTGATCCTGGTGGTCAGCTCGATCGTGGGCCGGCCGGTGGGTGAGCTGCTGCCCGGTTTCGCCGCCGCGGTGTTCGGCCGCGGCGCGGACGGTCTGGCGTGGCTGACCTCGATGACCGGGCTCGGCGCCATGGTCGCCGGGCTGTGGATCGCCCAGCGCGGCCGGGTGGAGGGGCTGACCAACGTCGTCGCCCTCGGCATGCTGGGCCTCGCGCTGTCGCTCGCCGCGTTCACCGCGACCGACAACCTGTGGGTCGCGCTGCCGTTCATCGCGCTGGTCGGGGCCTGCCTGACCATGACCGGCTCGGCAACCCAGGCGCTGGTGCAGAACGCGGTCGACGATTCGGTGCAGGGCCGCATCCTCGGCATCTACGGGCTGATCTGGCTGGGCGGGCCGGCGCTGGGGTCGCTGGTCATGGGCGTGCTGTCGGAGTGGGTCGGCCTGCGCTGGCCGGTGTTCGGCGGGGCGGTGATCTGCCTGGCGGCGTGGGCGTGGGCGCACCGCCGCCGCGCCCGGATGCGCCAGGCGCTCGAGGTGCCGTGACGCCGCGTTGTCATCGCCGGCAGCGCAGGCTATTCACTTCGCGGCCCGCAAACCCATTTTCCTGAACGGCGGCAAAGGCAAGGGTTCCCAGGATGACGATGGCGAGTTCCCCCGTGACGCGGCGACGGAGCGTACCGGTCAAGGTCGGCTACGTGACGATCGGCGGTGACGCTCCGGTGGTGGTGCAGTCGATGACCAACACCGACACCGCCGACGTCGAGTCGACGGTGGCCCAGGTCGCCGCGCTGGCCCGCGCCGGGTCCGAGATCGTGCGCATCACGGTCGACCGCGAGGAGGCCGCCAAGGGGGTCGCGAAGATCCGCGAGAAGCTCGACCGCATGGGCGTGTTCGTGCCGCTGGTCGGCGACTTCCACTATATCGGCCACATGCTGCTGACCAAGTACCCCGACTGCGCCAAGGCGCTGGCCAAGTACCGCATCAACCCCGGCAATGTCGGGTTCCGCGAGAAGCGCGACACCCAGTTCGCGACCATGGTCGAGACCGCGATCAAGTACGACCGCCCGGTCCGCATCGGCGTCAACTGGGGCAGCCTCGACCAGGAGCTGCTGGCGCGCATGATGGACGAAAACGCGCAGAGCAACGCGCCGCTGACGGCGTCCGAGGTGATGCACCAGGCGCTGGTCGAATCCGCCATCGGCAGCGCCGAGCGGGCGGAGGAGATCGGGCTCGGCCGCGACAAGATCATCCTGTCGTGCAAGGTCAGTGCCGTGCAGGACCTGATCGCGGTCTACCGCGCGCTGGCCAAGCGGTCCGACCACGCGCTGCACCTCGGCCTGACCGAGGCCGGCATGGGCAGCAAGGGCATCGTCGCCTCGACCGCCGCGCTGGCCGTGCTGTTGCAGGAAGGCATCGGCGACACCATCCGCATCTCGCTGACCCCGGAGCCGGGCGGCGACCGCACCCGCGAGGTGGTGGTAGGGCAGGAGATCCTGCAGGCGATGGGCCTGCGCTCGTTCACGCCGCAGGTCGCGGCGTGCCCCGGCTGCGGCCGCACCACCTCGACCGTCTACCAGGAGCTCGCGTCGAAGATCGAGGCGCATCTGCGCGAGCGCATGCCGGTGTGGCGCGAGCAGTATGACGGGGTGGAGAACCTCAACCTCGCCGTCATGGGCTGCATCGTCAACG
>JBFWQM010000266.1:0-6721 GCA_050249455.1 Rhodospirillaceae bacterium
TCAACCTGTGCGACATGAACGCGAAATACGCCAACGTGACGCCGATGGACCAGGTGATCGCCTATATCGACGGCCTGCCCGACGGCCTGTTCGACAACCTGCCGACCGGCAAGCCGCGCTAGGTCCACCCCGGACGACGCCGCTGGCCACCACCGCGCGGCAGCGGCGTTTTTCGATCCCTTATTGACAATATATTGTCAGTATGGAAATGTAGCGTCATGAAGTCGGGCGCACATACCAAGGCCGATCTCGTTCCCCTGATCGTCGCGGACGTCTTCGAGCTTGCCGGCGCGTTCCGCGCGCATGGCGACCGGATCGCCGCCACCGTCGGCCAGACCCAGGCGCGGTGGCAGGTGCTGAGCGCCGCGTCGGACGCGCCCAGGACGGTGCCGCAGATCGCGCGCCGCCTAGGCGTGACGCGCCAGGGCGTCCAGCGGCTCGCCGACGCCCTGGTGGCCGACGGCGCGGCGGCGTACCGGCCCAACCCGGATCACCGCGGCTCGCCGCACCTCGTCCTTACCGAGCCGGGCCGCACGGCGCTCGCCCGGCTGACGGAAGCCGCGGGCCGCTACCACGCGGCAGTCGCCGCCCCGCTCGATGCCGAGACCCTCCGGGCGGTGCGCGACGGCCTGCGCCGGCTGATCGGAACGCTGGACCGGCTGGGCCCTCGCCTGGTCGAGCATGCAACGAAGGAGTGAACGATGGACACCGCCGTCATCGCCGAGTGCACCCGGCTGAGTTTCGCCGACGTGCCGTTCCCGCAGGTCGTGTCGCGGCTCGACGCCACCGGCGTCGTCGCCTATCACGCCGACCTGGTGGCGATGCGCAAGACGTACTACGACGGCGGCGGCGACTGCCACGACGGGCCGCTCCCGGTCGCCGATGCGCCTGCGGTGGCCGACCGGTTCGAGGAAGCCGACGTGGTCGCGGCGATCCGCGCCTCGCAGCGCGGCGAGATCGGCTATACCGCCTTCCTGCAGCGGATCATGCGGGCGGGATGCGCGGGCTACGGCGTCTACCTCCGCGGCCGCAAGGCGATCTATTTCGGCCGCGACGGCGGCTTCGTCGTCGAGCCGTTCCCCGAGCCCGGCCGCTGAGCGCGCCTACCCCAGCGCCGACAGGTTCTGCTGCGCCGGCCGCGGCGGCGTCTCGGGCGTGCCGGCGGCGTAGGCCTGCCTGACCGCAGGGCGCGCCAGCATGCGCTGCCACCAGTCGTGGACCCGCGGCGCGCGCGCCGCGTCCAGCAGCGCCGGGCGCAGCTCGCCGATGCGGTCCACGATCGCGAGCATGCTGATATCGCCCAGCGAATAGGTCTCGCCCGCCAGCCACGGGCCGTCGGCGAGGTCGGCCTCGGCGCGGTCGATCACGAAGGCCAGCCGCTCGAAGGCCTGCTCGACCTCCTCGGTCGCGAAGCCGCCCGCGACCAGCTTCTTCAGGCGGTCGCGCCGCTCCGGCTGCGGCATGCGCGCCATCAGCGTGTCGAGCTGCGCCGGCGTCAGGCCGGCGACGCGCGTCTTCATCATCGCGTTGTAGGTGGCGTTCTGCAGCGCCGGGTGCACCATGTCGGCGGCCCAGGTCCACAGCCGCATCTTCGCCCGCGCCGCCGGGTCGGCTGGCCGCAGCGGCCGGTCGGGGAACGCGTCCTCCAGGTATTCGTTGATGGCGGCGGAGTTGACGATGACGCGGCCGTCGTGGACCAGCGTCGGCACCACGCCCCACGGGTTCAGCTTCAGGTAGCCGGGAGACAGCTGCTCGTGGTTGAACAGCTCGACGTAGCGGCTGACATAGGGCAGCGCCTTTTCGGCCAGCGCCAGGCGCACCTGCTTCGAGCAGGTGGTCAGGCCGGAATGATGGAGTTCGAGCATGGCAGCCTCCCGGGGCCGGTTCGTTGCCGCCACTCTAACCCATGTTGGCCGCGCCGCACCGACCTTCGGGTTAAGCTGGCCTCCGGAGGGACCTGAATGAGCACGACGACCGAACCGGTGCTGCGCGGCCGCCTGCGCGACCTCTACTACGGCACGACGCAGGAGGCGCGCCGGTTCCGCTTCGCGCTGCTCGGCTTCGACATCCTGATCATCGCATTCTTCATCGTCTCGTCGATGCTGCCGCCGACGCCGGCGATCCTGGCGGTCGACGTCGTCCTGGCGGTGGCCCTCATGGCCGACTACGCGGCGCGCATGACGACCGCCAACCGCCCGCTGTGGTTCACCCTGCGCTTCACCTCGATCGTCGATGCGATCGTGATCATGTCGCTGCTGGCGGCGTTCGTGATCGACAACCTCGGCTTCCTGCGCGTCGCGCGGATGCTTCGGCTGCTGCGCTCCTACCATGTCGTCGCGGACCTGCGGAGGGTCTCGCCGTGGTTCCGCCGCAACGAAGAGATCGTCACCTCCGGCATCAACCTCGCGGTGTTCGTGTTCGTGGTGACGGCAATCGTCTACGTGGTGGAAGGCAACCGCAACCCGAGCATCCACAACTACTTCGACGCGCTCTACTTCACGGTCAGCACGCTGACGACGACCGGCTTCGGCGACATCACCCTGGACGACACCGCCGGGCGCGTGCTCTCGGTGGTGATCATGATCTTCGGGGTCAGCCTGTTCCTGCGGCTGATCCAGACGATATTCCGTCCGGCCAAGCTGCACTACCCGTGCCCGGACTGCGGGCTGCAGCGCCACGAGCCCGACGCCGTCCACTGCAAGCACTGCGGGCACCTGCTCAAGATCCCGACCGAGGGCGACTGAGCGGCCGGAGCCTTGCCCGGCGAAGCGGCTCCCGGTTCGCCGCGGAGAATGCGACCGATCATGAATCGAGAGCGGTTTCCGATCACAGGGGATCGGACACCGCTCTAGAAGACCAGCGCCGCGACGATGGCGGCCGCCGTGATCAGCAGCGCCGGTCCCGATCCCAGCACGTGGGTCAGGAGCGCGAGCCCGAGCAGGATGAGCCCGATGGCGGCGCCGGCCAGGACGACCTGCGTCGGGGCGCCGATCGGGCGGCGTGCACGCGTCTCGTCCTTCCGGCCGATCATTCCGGCCGGATCGGGTTGTGGGCAACAGTGCCGCGGGAGGACATGATGCGCTCCATCGGTCTCGACATCGCGTCGACCATAGCTCGGGCAGCGGCGGCCGCGCCAGTACCGCCGGCGCCGCCGCCGCGGTAGGGTGGGCCATGTCGCAGCGGCGGGCCGAGATCGAGGCGTTCGTCGACCGCCTCGTCGCTGAGGTCGAGATGGCGGCGGCGGCCGGCATCGCGACGCCCGCGGCCATCGCCGCGCATTTCAACGCCAAGGGGCTGACGACGCGCAAGGGGCGCGGCTGGACGGCGGCGACGGTCGCCAAGTTCCTGTCCAGCCCCGGCGCGCAGCGGCGCCGCACGGGAGAAAGACCGGATGCCTGACCGCGATGCCGAGGCGATGCGCCGCGCCACGCGCACGACCATCGACCACTACGACCGCACGGCGGACGGCTTCTGGGCCGCGACGCGCGACCACGACGTGACGCAGAACTACGACGCGCTCCTGTCGGCGATCGAGGGCGAGCCGCCGTTCGCGATCCTCGACTTCGGCTGCGGGCCGGGGCGCGATCTGATGCATTTCCGGTCTCTGGGCCATGAGCCGGTCGGCCTCGACGGCTCGGCGGAATTCGTCGCGGCCGCGCGCGCGCGCTCGGGCTGCGAGGTGCTGCACCAGGACTTCCTCGACCTCGACCTACCGGCCGGGCGCTTCGACGGCGTGTTCGCCAACGCCACCCTGTTCCACGTGCCACGCCCGGCGCTGCCGCGGGTGCTCGCCGCGCTTGCCGCGGCACTGAAGCCGCGCGGCGTCCTGTTCGCCTCGAACCCGCGCGGCAACAACGAGGAAGGCATGAACGGCAGCCGCTACGGCTGCTACTACGACCTGGAGACGTGGCGGGGGCTTGTCACCGCCGCCGGTTTCACCGAGATCGACCACTACTACCGCCCCGCCGGCCTGCCGCGCGAGCAGCAGCCGTGGCTGGCGACGGTGTGGCGGAAGGGGTGAGGGAGAGGAAGATCAGGACGGGCGTCTTCCGGCGATCGAGCGGATCGGGCGGCATCGCGCCATAGCGGCGCGGGGCGCGCTGCGGCGGGTCGAGAAAGTCATCGGCTACCCGCCCGCGCTATTGGACACGCAGCCTTGCCAGTGCGTTCGCGATGTCCGCGGGCGCCCAATGCAACTCGTCCGCGATCGCCGTCGGAAAGGCTTGCAGGTAAGAGAGAGATTCGGTGGCGTTTCGGACGCCATGTCCCGCCAATGCTTCGACGATCTCTCGTGGAAGTATGAGGACGCCGTCGCCAACGATCGCCCCGAAGTCACCTGGCTGGGCTGTCTCGCCGTTCGCCGCAATTCTCAAAGGCTCCATGCGGACTCCAAAGGAACGAGGAGGTGCTGCTTGCCGACTATCTGGGCGTAACCGGAGGGCATCCATTGCGCTCCAAGAATTTATGAGGACGTTGTTATGCGTACCCCCGATAGCGGGGGCGGAAGGCCGAAGCGAGCGAACGAAGCCGGCCGACCCCGACAAAGGTCAAAGAGACACTCGAATGAAATTAAAGATTGTATCGTTTGATCATAAGTAGATTAGTTAGTGATTGGGCCCTCCCTCAATCCTCCGGCATCTTCGGCATCGGCAGGCCGCGGTCGATCTTGATGCCCTTCATGACCTCCTTCACCACGCCGCACAGCGGCAGGCTGAGGCGGGCGTGGTCGGCCTCCTGGAGCACGATGGTCATGTCCTTCTCCGCCCACGGCACCGGGCGGTCGGCGGCGCCGGTGGCGAGCGCCCAGTTGCTGGCGCTGGAATCGAGCAGCGCCTCGGTCAGCCGGGCCGGATCGACGCCGAGGGTCTGCGCCAGCTTGAGCCCCTCGTGGTTGGCCGAGATGCAGGCCCACAGGATCAGGTTGTTGACCATCTTGCCGACCTCGCCCGAGCCCAGCGGGCCGAGGTGGTAGACCGCGTCGGAGAAGGCGGAGAACACCGGCCGGCAGGCCTCGAACGCCTCGGCGTCGCCGCCGCCCATGACCAGCAGCTTGCCGTCCTCCGCCGCCGCCTCGCCGCGGCACAGCGGGATGTCGAGGAAGGCGACCGGCCTGCCCTCCACCCGCGCCGCGATCTTCTTCATCGTGCGCGGCGCGACGGTCGAGGCGACGGCGACGATCGAGCCGGCGTGCGCGCCCTTCAGCACGCCGCGGTCGCCGAAGATCGCCTCCATCACCTCGTTGTCGAACCCGACCACGATGATGGTGAGGTCGGATGCGGCGGCGACCTCCGCCGGCGTCGCCATCGTCTTGACGCCGAGCGAGTGGACGGCCTTGGTCGCCTCCGGGCTCACGTCATAGCCGGTGACCGCATAGCCGCGACTGACCAGGAGGCGGGCCATCGGCCGGCCCATCTTGCCGAGTCCGATCAGTCCGACGTTGCGGATCTCTTGCTTTGGCAACAGCGTGTCCTCTCTACGACAGGCGCTTCAGCAGGTGGCCGAACTTCTCGAGCGTGCGGCGCTTTTCTTCCGGGCTGGCCTCGGCGACGGCGGGGAACTCGTCCTTCCAGTCATAGGGCCGGCAGGCGTCGACCAGTGCGCGCGAGTTGAAGTGGTCGCCCGCGCGCTTCCTCGGGTCGAGCGGCCCGGACCACGCGTTGCGGATGATGTCGATGTCGCTTTCCGGATCGCAGCGCGAGGCCATCGCCCAGGTGACGTCGTTGAGGTTGGTCGGGTCGATGTCCTCGTCCACCACCACGACGAAGCGGCCCAGGTAGTTGCCGGCGTGGCAGCCGGCGGCGAGCAACAGCGCCTGCTTGGCGTGGCCGGCATAGGCCTGCTTGATCGAGATGACGTTGAAGAGGCGGCCGCCCCCCGGCTCCTGGCACCACACCCCGTTGACGCCGGGCAGGCCCGCCTTCTCCACGTCGTCCCAGATCATCGCCGACTTGATGACGCACTTGCTCAGCGAATAGTCCGACGGCGGCCGGCCGGGCCGCGCCATGGTGTGGATCGGGTTGTTGCGCCAGTAGACCCGGCGAACCTTCATCACGTAGTCCTCGCGCACCTTGCTGGCGTAGTAGCCCGTCCACTCGCCGAACGGCCCTTCCGGGCGCTTCTCGTCGGGCAGGATCTCGCCCTCCAGCACGATCTCGGCGCCTGCCGGCATCGGCAGGCCATGCAGCTCGGTCTTGGCGATCTCGAACGGCACGCCGCGGTGGCCGCCCGCGTGGGCGAACTCCGACGTGCCGTAGTTGACCTCGTTGCCGGCCGACAGGAACAGCAGCGGGTCGTGGCCGACCGAGACGGCGACCGGGCACGGCTTGCCGTCCTTGAAGTACTTCTCGCGGATCAGCCGGCCGTGCTTGCCGGGCGACATCCACAGGCCGCAGGTGTTCTTGTCGTGCACCATCACGCGGTAGGTGCCGAGGTTGACCCACTCGGACTCCGGGTCGCGCATGATGACCAGGTCGCCGGTGCCGAAATAGCGCCCGCCATCCTGCTCGTGCAGGAACGGGACGGGAAACTTGAACAGGTCGACGGCGCCGTCCTTGTCCACGTTCTCGAACACCGGGCCGCCGTTGACCTCGCGCGGCGGCAGCTCCTTGAACTCCTTCATCCGGTCGCGGTAGGCGCGCACCACGTCGAGCGGGTGGTCGGGCATCGGCAGGCCCAGGGTCAGCGCCAGCCGGCGCGGCGAGTTGGTGGCGCCCGACAGCAC
>JBFWQM010000267.1:0-3939 GCA_050249455.1 Rhodospirillaceae bacterium
TCCGGACTGATTCGCCGGGACGCCGCGCGGGGCATCTTTCGCGCGGAGGCGCCCCCTCCCCCAACCCCTCCCACGAGGGGAGGGGGAGTATCTAGCCCCCTCCCCTCGTGGGAGGGGGTTGGGGGGAGGGGGTCTGTCCGCGCGCGAGATCCCGGCCTACTTCCCCGCGCGCTGCCGGCGGATCTGGTCGTAGGCGACGTTGATGGTGGCGACCCGGTCGGTGGCGAGCGCGACAAATTCCTTCGGCACGCCCTGGGCGACCAGCGAGTCCGGGTGGTTCTCGCGGATCAGGCGGCGCCACGCCTCGCGCACCTCGACGTCCGGCGCGTCGCGGGCGACGCCGAGGACGGCATAGGGGTCCATGCCGTCGCGGCCGAAATGGGCGGCGCGCAGCCGCTCGAAGGTCGGGTCGTCGAAGCCGAAGATCGCCGCGACCTGGCGCAGGTAGGCGACCTCGTCGGGGTGGGCGACCCGGTCGGCCTTGGCGATGTGGAACAGCGCGTTGAGCAGCTCCTCCAGCACGCCGGGCTGGTCGGCGAACATGCGCGCGACCTGGCGGGCATAGGGTTCGAAGGTCGCCGCGTCGCGCCGGGCGACGTCGAACACGCGTTCGAAATTGCGCATCTCGCCGGGCGGGACGCGGAAGACCTCCTTCACCGCGTCGAGCTCGATCGGCGCGACCGTGCCGTCGGCCTTGGCCATCTTTGCGCCCAGCGCGATCACCGCGATGGTGAACGCGCCCTGGCGGGTGAGGTCGGGTTCCTCGACCGTGCGCACGGTGCGGATGTGGTCGACGGCGTGGCCGGCGACGGCGCCGACCAACGCGCCCAGCGGGCCGCCCATCGCGAACCCGGCGGCGCCGCCGACGATCTTGCCCAGGACTTCCATGAGAAACGGCTTCGGACTCGGTGTGGGGGACCGGCGCGGCGATTATCGCCGACTCGCGCGCCGCCCGCCACCCGCGCTTGCCGCTGCACGGCAAAACGCCGATCATGCCGGCATGAAAGCCGTCGTCATCCAGGCCGTGGAGCATGGCCGGCCGCAGCTCGCCGTGATGGAGCTGCCGCGGCCGGCGACCGGGCCGTCGGATCTGCTGGTCGCCGTGCGCGCCGCGGGGATCAACCGCGCCGACCTGGCGCGCGCGACCAAGCATTACGCCCATTCCGGGCCGATCCCCGAGCATCCCGCCGGCGGCCTGGAGATGGCGGGCGAGGTGATCGCCGTCGGCTCGGAGGCGGCCGGCTTCGCGGTGGGCGACCGCGTGATGGCGATGGCGCAGCGCAGCTTCGCGGAATTCGTCGCGATCCACCACAGCCTCGTCATGAAGGTGCCGCCGGCGCTGTCGTGGGAGGAAGCCGGCGCCTTCCCCGTCGTCTACTTCACCGCCCACGATGCGCTGGCCACCAACGCCGGTCTTGCCGCGGGCGAATCGGTGCTGATCCACGCGGTGTCGGGCGGCGTCGGCTTCGCGGCGCTGCAGATCGCGGCGCTGAAGGGCGCGCGGCCAATCCTCGGCACGTCGGGCTCGCCCGACAAGATCGCGCAGCTCAAGACCCATGGGCTGGACCACGGGCTGGACCCGGCGGACGGCGGCTTCGCCGACGCGGCGCTGGCGCTGACCGGCGGCCGCGGCGTGGACGTCGTGATCGACACGGTGGGCGCGACCGCATTGGCCGGCAACCTGCGCTGCGCGGCGAACCGCGGGCGCATCGTCGGCATCGGCCGGATGGGCGGGCGGACGGCGGAGATCGACCTCGACCTGCTTGCCAGCAAGCGGCTCAAGCTGATCGGCGTCACCTTCCGCACCCGGACCCTGGCGGAGCACGCCGACGTGGTGCGCCGGTTCGAGGCCGACCTGGGGCCGGCGGTCGCCGCCGGCCGGCTCAAACCGGTGATCGACCGACGGTTCGCGCTGACCGACGCGGCCGCGGCGCAGGACTACCTCGCCGCCAACCGCCACCTCGGAAAGGTCGTCCTGACCCTCCCGTGACGCGGGCCGCCATTTCGCCCGCGATCTCTGACATAATCCGCCGCCGCCGGCCCCCTCGCCGGCGCATCCCGCCGGAGCCCCCGCTGTGAAGCGTACCGTCACCGCGTTCGTCGCCGTCCTCTTGATCGCCGCCGCCGTGGCCGGCGGCTACTGGGCCTTCGTGCTGAAGCCGGCGGCGGAGAAGAAGGCGGCGGGCGGGCCGGGCGGCGCGGCGGCCGGGTTCGCGATGCCGGTGGAGGCGGCCCCGGTGCGGGTCGGCGAGATGCGGCGCACCGCGGTCGCGGTCGGCACCCTGCTCGCCAACGAGATGGTGGTGGTGCGGCCGGAGATCGCCGGCCGGGTCGCCGAGATTGGCTTCCGCGAAGGCCAGACGGTGCGCAAGGGCGAGCTCTTGCTCCGGCTTGACGACTCGACCGACCGGGCGATCGTCGCGCAGGCGCAGGCGGCGCTGGCGCTGGCCCGCGCCAACCACGAGCGGGCCGAATCGCTGTACCGGTCCGGCTCCGGCACCTCGCGGGCGCTGGACGAGGCGCGCGCCAAGCTGCTCAACGACGAGGCGGTGCTGGTGCTGTCGCAGGCCCGGCTGGTCAAGATGCGCATCGACGCCCCGTTCGCCGGCATCGTCGGCCTGCGCAAGGTCTCGGTCGGAGACTACCTGAGCCCGGGCGCCGAGGTCGCGAACCTGGCGCAGATCGACCCGCTCAAGGTCGATTTCCGCGTGCCCGAGATCTACCTGCCGGCGGTCGCCGAGGGCCAGACGGTCGCGATCGAGGTCGACTCCTATCCCGACCGCGTGTTCGCGGGCGAGGTGTTCGCGATCGACCCGATGGTCGATCCCGCCGGCCGGTCGATCGTGATGCGCGCGCGCATCGCCAATCCCGACGGGCACCTGCGGCCGGGCCTGTTCGCGCGCGTCACCCTCACTTTGCGCGCACGCGACAATGCGCTGTTCGTGCCGGAGGAGGCGCTGGTGCCGGCCGGCGAGGGCGTGACGGTGCTGCGCGTCGTCGACGGCAAGGTGGAACCGGTGCCGGTGAAGCTCGGCGAGCGGCTGGGCACCGAGGTGGAGGTGCTGAGCGGCCTCGCGCCCGGCGACCAGGTCATCACCGCCGGCCAGCTCAAGGTCCGCCCGGGCATGCCGGTCAAGGTCGCGCCGCCGCAATCGGCCAGCAGCGGCGGGGCGAAGCCGTGAACCTCTCCGGGCTGTCGATCCGCCGGCCTGTCTTCGCGACCGTCCTCAGCCTCGTCATCGTGCTGGTCGGGCTGATGGCATACCAGCGGCTCAGCGTGCGCGAGTACCCCAACATCGACGAGCCGGTGGTGTCGGTGGAGACCACCTATCGCGGCGCGTCGGCGGAGATCATCGAGAGCCGGGTGACGGTGCCGCTGGAGGATTCGCTGGCCGGCATCGAGGGCATCGACGTCCTGTCGTCGGTCAGCCGGCCGGAGCGCAGCCAGATCACGGTTCGCTTCCGCCTGACCCGCGATCCGGGCGATGCCGCCGCCGACGTGCGCGACCGGGTCAGGCGGGTGCGCGGCCAGCTGCCCGACGACGTCGACGAGCCGGTGATCGCCAAGGTGGAGGCCGACGCGCAGCCGATCATCTACCTCGCCTTCTCGTCCAGCCGCCATTCGCCGCTGGAGGTGACCGACTACGCCGACCGCTTCGTCAAGGACCGGCTGCAGAACCTGCCCGGCGTCGCCGGCGTGCGCATCTTCGGCGAGCGGCGCTACGCCATGCGCATCTGGCTCGATCCCGTGCGCCTCGCCGCCTTCTCGCTGACGCCGCAGGACGTCGAGAACGCGCTGCACCGCCAGAACGTCGAGGTGCCGTCGGGCCGCATCGAGAGCAGCGCGCGCGAGTTCACCGTCCTGACCGAGACCGACCTGCGCACGCCGGCGCAGTTCAACAACCTGATCGTCTCCCGCGCGTCGGGCTACCTGGTGCG
>JBFWQM010000267.1:4039-6665 GCA_050249455.1 Rhodospirillaceae bacterium
GCGCGCGAGATCAGCTTCGCGATCGTCGCGATGACCATCACGCTGGCCGCCGTCTACGCGCCGATCGCGTTCCAGACCGGGCGCACCGGCCGGCTGTTCACCGAGTTCGCGCTGACTTTGGCCGGCGCGGTGCTGGTGTCGGGGTTCGTGGCGTTGTCGCTGTCGCCGATGATGTGCTCGCGCCTGCTCAAGGCGCACGAGAGCCACGGCCGGTTCTACCGCATCACCGAGCGCGGGCTGGATGCGATGCGCGATGGCTACCGCCGCATCCTGGTGTGGTCGCTCGGCGCGCGGCCGGCGGTGGTGCTGGCCGCCGTTCTGGTGGCGGCGGCGGGCGCGTTCCTCTATGTCAGCCTGCCGTCGGAGCTGGCGCCGATCGAGGATCGCGCGACCATCGTCGGCATCGGCATCGCCCCGGAAGGCTCGACGATCGACTTCACCGACCGCTACGCCAAGCGGCTGGAGGCGATCAGCGCGTCCGACCCGGAGACCACGCGCTACTTCGTCGTGGTCGGCTTCCCGGTGGTGAACCAGGCGCTGACCTTCTCGCGCATCCGCGCGTGGGAGGACCGCGACGTGTCGCAGCAGCAGGTCGCGGCGCGCATCGGCCCGCAATACTTCATGGTGCCGGGGGTGATGGCGTTCGCGATCAACCCGCCGTCGCTCGGCCAGAGCCCGATCGACAAGCCGGTGCAGTTCGTGCTGCAGACCTCGGCCGGCTACGACGTGCTGGCGGCGGCGGTCGACCGCTTCATGGCGGCGGCGCGCAATTTTCCCGGCCTCGCCAACCTCGATTCCGACCTCAAGCTCAACAAGCCGGAGCTCAAGGTGAAGATCGACCGCGACAAGGCGGCCGACCTCGGGGTGGAGGTGGAGACCATCGGGCGCACCCTGGAGACCATGCTCGGCGGCCGCCAGGTGACCCGGTTCAAGCAGAACGGCAAGCAGTACGACGTGCTGGTCCAGGTCGCGCCGGTCGACCGGGCCAACCCCAACGACCTCGCCAGCATCTTCGTGCGCGCCCGCTCGGGCCAGATGATCCCGCTGTCGAACCTGGTCCGGCTTGAGGAGACGGTGGCGCCGAAGGAGCTCAACCACTTCAACAAGCTGCGCTCGGCCACCATCACCGCCACCCTGCCGCCGGGCTATGCGCTCGGCCAGGCGGTCGAGTTCCTGCAAGGGGAGGCGGCCAAGCTGCCGCCCAACATCCAGAACGACCTCGCCGGCCAGAGCCGGGAGTTCCGCGCCTCCGCCGGCGGGCTGTTCGTCACGTTCCTGCTGGCGCTCGCCTTCATCTACCTGGTGCTGGCGGCGCAGTTCGAGAGCTTCATCGACCCGCTGGTGATCATGTTCACCGTGCCGCTCTCCATGACCGGCGCGCTGCTCGCCCTGCAGCTCTCGGGCGGGACGATCAACGTCTACAGCCAGATCGGGCTGGTGACCCTGGTCGGGCTGATCACCAAGCACGGCATCCTGATCGTCGAGTTCGCCAACCAGCTCCGCGAGCAGGGCCGCGACAAGGTGGACGCGGTGGTGGAGGCCGCGGTGCTGCGCCTGCGCCCGATCCTGATGACCACCGCGGCGATGGTGCTGGGCTCCGTCCCGCTCGCGCTCGCCACCGGCGCCGGCGCGGAGAGCCGCCACGCCATCGGCTGGGTCATCGTCGGCGGCCTGCTGCTCGGCACGCTGCTGACCCTGTTCGTGGTCCCCACCGCCTACACCTACCTCGCCCGCCGCACCCGCAGCGCCCACCACGCGGCGCCGGCGCCGCAGCCGGCGGAATAGCAACTCGGGGCGGAGGCGCCCCCTCCCGAACCCCCCCCCCCTCGTGGGAGGGGGTTGGGGGGAGGGGGCCTCTCCGGGTCGGGATGCCTTTGGCCCTCCCGAACCGATGCGCTATTACTGTCGCGGCGCAACATCAGGCGTATATGGACCGGAGTGGACGATGGCGGCGACGGCGGCGGGGCGGTGGCAGTTCTGGATCGATCGGGGCGGCACGTTCACCGACATCGTGGCGAAACGCCCGGACGGCAGCCTGACCACCCATAAGCTCCTGTCGGAGAACCCGGAACGCTACCGCGACGCGGCGTTGCAGGGCATCCGCGACCTCCTGGGCGTCGCCGCCGGCCAGCCGATCCCGACCGAGGCGGTCGAGGCGGTAAAGATGGGCACCACGGTGGCCACCAACGCGCTGCTGGAGCGCAAGGGCGAGCGCACGGTGCTGGTCATCACCGAGGGCTTCGCCGACGCGCTGCGCATCGGCTACCAGAACCGGCCCAACATCTTCGCCCGCCGCATCGTGCTGCCCGAGCTGCTCTACGAGCGCGTCGTCGAGGTGCCGGAACGCTACACCGCCGAGGGCGAGGAGCAGGTGCCGGTGGACCTCGCCGCCGCGCGCGCCGGGCTGCACAAGGCCTACGCCGACGGCATCCGCTCGGCGGCGATCGTGTTCATGCACGGCTACCGCTATACCGACCACGAGAAGGCGGTGGCGCAGGTGGCGCGCGAGATCGGCTTCACCCAGGTCTCGGTCTCGCACGAGGTCAGCCCGCTGATGAAGCTGGTCGGCCGCGGCGACACCACGGTGGTCGATGCCTACGTCTCCCCCATCCTGCGGCGCTATGTC
>JBFWQM010000268.1:0-6657 GCA_050249455.1 Rhodospirillaceae bacterium
GCGGTCGCCGTCCAGGCGATGCTGGGAGCGAAGATCCGCATCCGCCCGCACCTCTACGCCCGGCTGGGCTACCGCTACGTGCGCACCAGCGACGTGGAGCTCGCCGGCACGCAGCTCCACATGGCGGTCAGCGACGTGACCTTCGGCGTCGGCTGGCAGTTCTAGCGGCCGCGCACCCCCGAGCAGGCGACGATCCGGCCGGGTTGCCGCCCTGCGGTCGAGCCGAAGGGCGGCGGGGCCTTGTTTGGCGGCTACGCCGCCTTCTTCGTGCGCTTGCGGCGGGGTTTCTTCGGCGCCACGGCGACGGGCACGGCGATGGCCGGGGCCGCCGCGGCGTCGAGGCGGGCGGCGGCGGCTTCGGCGCGCGCGAACAGGGCCTGGATGTCGGCGCCGGACGGGTTGGGCGGGGCGTGCGCGGCGGCGGCGGCCATGGCGACGACCACCGTCTCCGGCAGCGCGGTCGCGGCCTCGTCGGCCAGCTCGGCCGCCAGCGCCTCGGCGGGCACGTCCTCGAAGGCGGCGGCGCGGACGGCGGCGCCGACGCGGTCCAGCCGCGCCGTCAGCTCGACCAGTTCGCCCGCCATCGACGAGGCGCGGAACAGCGTCGCGTTCAGGTGGCTGCCGTCGAGCTGCTCGGCGAGCGCGGCCAGGCGGTCGATCATCTCGGCCAGCTCGGCGTTGGATCGCTCCAGCGGCCCGAGCCGGGCCAGCAGCACCGCCAGCTCCTGCTCGTGGTTGCGGAACTGCGCCTCGAGCTCGGTCAGGCTCTGCATCAGGGACTGGTTCTGGGTGCGGCGCGCGGCGCTCGCATCGATGATCCGGCGGGCGGCGGCGCTGACGCGCGCCTTGAGTGTGCCGAGATCGCTCATCCTATGGCCTCCGTTTCTTGGACGGCCCTACTCCAGCGCCGGCATGGTTTAATAATCATTAAGACGCGCCGCCCGCAGGTGCGGCGCGACAGCGCAGGGTCACCGCGGCAGCCGGGCGGCGGGGCGAAGGCGCATCGCGTGGGCGCGCCGGATGACGCGGGCGGTCTCCACCCACAGGCCGTAGCGGTCGATCTCGGCGACCGGCACCCAGCGGACGACCGCCACGTCGTCGCCCGCGCACGCCTCGCCGGCGCGCCATTCGGCGGCGAAATCGACCAGCGTGTAGTGGAACCGGACCCGGCCGTCGTCGTCGCGGTTGATCCCGTCGACCACGTCGATCAGGCCGATGATGTCGGCCTCCAGGCAGGTCTCTTCCGCCAGCTCGCGCGCCGCCGCCTCGGCGACCGTCTCGCCCACGTGCTGCGCCCCGCCGGGGATGCTCCAGGTGTGCATGCGCGGCGCCTTGCCGCGCTGGACCAGCAGCACCTCGTCGCCGCGGAACACGACGACGCCGACGCCGACGAAGGGCCGGTCGGGATAGTCGCGGATCATCGGACGCCACCTCCCTGCCGCAGCCGCGCCGCGGACTCTACCGGCCGGCGCGCGCCACGGCAACCGCACCCCTGCGCGCGTACACGCCGATTTGCGTCGCGGGCCCCTTCCGCGGCGCGACCGCCGCACGCTATAGTGCACCGGCAAAAGCGTTGCGCCGCGCGGCCTGCCGCCGTGCCGGATCGCATCGTCGGCGTTGAGTGGCAGGACGGCGCGGTAGACCACGCGATATGGCGATCAAAGAAAGCCAGCTTGAGCCCGGACAGCAGTTCCGCTCGCAGGATGGGTATGTCTGGCACATCCGCGGGATGGTGCGGATCGGCGGCAACCTGCCGCATGTCAGCCTGATCAGCGCCAAGGACCCCACCGTCACCAAGCTGATCTCGGTCGACGCGCTGCTCGACCAGCGGCTCTACCGCTTCGTCGACGCGAAGCTGCGGGCGTGACCACGGAAAAAGGGCGGGTCTCAAATCCGCCCCTGCGCAAAATCGATTGAGGCCGAAAGCCGTCAGGCGGCCTTGCCCTTGCCTTTCACGGCGGGGATCGAGTCCTTCAGGTCGTAGCTCGCCAGCATGCCGTCGACCAGGCCGGTGGCGTTGCCCCAGTCGTAGGTGCGGAACGAGTGCGCGCGGGTGACGAACTGCGCGCCGGCGTAGAACATCTCGTACTGGACATGGCGCGAGGCGAACTCCGAGCCCAGCGCGTCCCACGCCAGCTTCATGAACTTCACCCGGCCTTCCGAATCGGTCGCCGGCGACTGCTGGGTCTTCTTGATCAGTGCGCTGATCTCCGGGTTGCCGAAGTCGGCGGCCGACGACGGCAGCATGATCAGCCCGCCGCCGCCAAGCTCACGGATCGTCGTCACGAACTGCGGGTAGATCTCCTGCGTCAGCACCTGCGCGGCGTACATCATGTGCTTGTGCGGCACCCACCATTCGTTGTGGTGGCGGCCCGCCGCCTCCATGCCGTGCACCATGCACTCCACCATCGCGGCCTGCGAGGCGAGGCGGCCCAGCGTGTCGCGCACTGGCGGGAAGGCGAGGATGCCGTTGGTCTCGGCGATCTTGCGCGCCACGCCCATCAGGAACTGCATCTTGACCAGCAGCCGGATCTGGCACTGGTAGTTCTGCATCAGGTGCGCGGCGGTGTCCTGGAACTGGCCGCGCGCGGCCTCGATGTCCTTGTAGATGAACACCCGCTCCCACGGCACCTTGACGTCGTCGAAATAGACCAGCGCGTCGTTCTCGTCGTAGTGGGTGGCGAGCGGGTTGTCGAACTCCGACACCGCCGACTCCTCGAACGACTTGCGCGACAGCACCTTTATGCCCCTGGTGCCCATCGGCAGCGCGAACGAGAGGGCGTATTTCTCCTCGCCCTTCTGCAGCGGCTGGATGTTCGCCACCAGCACCTCGTTCGCCATGATCGACGACGTGCCGAGCATCTTGGCGCCGCGCACGGTGATTCCTTGCGAATCCTCGTCCACCACCGCGCAGGTCAGGTACTCGTCCTGCTGCTCGGCGTTGGTCTTCGACCGGTCGGCCTGGGGGTTGATGATGACGTAGGTGAGGAAGACGTCGTTGTCGCGGCAGAACCGGAAGTAGTCGCGGAAATTCTGCGCCCGCTTCTTGTCGTGCTTCTCGAACACGTCGATGCCGATCAACTGGCCGACCAGGCTGGAGGCGATGTGGTCGGGCGACCGGCCGAGCCAGCCGCAGCTGGTGCGCGACCATTCGACCAGCGCCTTGCGCCGCTCCACCATCTCGGCGTGGCTGGTCGGGATCTGCCAGCATTTGTTGACCCGCTCGCCCGAGGTCGGCGAGACGAAGGTCATCCGCTCCACGTTCTCCGGCCGGCACTGGTAGTCGTAGAGGTCGGCGGAGGCCTGGCAGGCGTTGCGGTACGCCGGGTGCGTGGTGACGTCTGTCACCAGCTCGCCGTGCAGATAGACTTCGCGGCCGTCCCGCAGGCTCTTCAGGTGGTCGGCGCCGGACTTGGGCATGACGTCACTCCTCGCGCGATGCGGGGTAACAATTTCATCGGGCCGGCACCCCGTCAACCCTCGGTCCCCGGCGGTTTTGCCGCACCACCAATGCGACCGCCGGCAGCACCGCGACCAGCGCTGCGCCCGCCAGCGCGGCGTTGCTGAAGCCGAACCGCTCGCCGCCGGGGATCGCCAGCAGCAGTCCGCCGGCCACCAGGAGGATGCGCGCCGACCAGCCGTCGAGGCCGCCGCGGATCGCCCCGGCGCCGACCAGCCAGCCCTGCAGCCCGGCGGCGATCAGCGCAACGCCGGCCAGGGCGGTGGCGATAACGAACAGCACCTCCTGCCACGGCCCGTGGAAGATCAGCGCCGGGTTGAGGACGAAGAAGAACGGCACGAAGTAGATGATCGAGCCCAGCCGCATCGCCTCGAATCCCGTCGCCATCGGCTTGGAGCCGGCCAGCGAGGCGGCGGCGAAGGCGCCGATCGCGACCGGCGGGGTAATGAACGACAGCATCCCCCAGTAGAGCAGGAAGAGGTGCACCGCCAGCGGGTCGAGCCCGACCTTGACCAGCGACGGCGCCAGCACGACGGCGAGGAAGATGTAGGCCGCCGTCACCGTCATGCCGAAGCCGAGGATGAAGCTGGTGATCGCGCCGGTGAGAAGCAGGATGTACGGGTTGTCGCCGGCCAGGAACACGAGGTCGTTGGTCAGGGTGCCGGCGACGCCGGTCATCGACAGCGCGCCGATGATCAGGCCGATGCCGCCCAGCACGCCCATGATCTCGGCGAACAGCCGCCCCGTCGCCTCGACGAAGCGCAGCACCTCGCGCAGCCGCCACCGCGTCGCACGGTAGAGCTGGTTGGCGGCGATCAGCAGCACGGTTGCGTAGAACGGGGCCAGCGATTCCTGCTGTTCCACCGCCAGCATCCACACCAGGAAGGCGAACACGAACAAGTAGTGCCAGCCCTCGCGCATGGTGCGCCCGAGCGACGGCAGCTCCGCCCGCGGCAGCCCGGCGAGGCCGCGGCGCGCCGCATGCGCGTCGATCTGCATGAACAGGCCGAAATAATAGAGCACCGACGGGACGGTCGCGGCGATCGCCACGGTGGCGTAGGAGATCTCCAGGAACGACGCCATCACGAACGCCGTCGCGCCCATGATCGGCGGCATCAGCACCCCGCCGGTGGAGGCGCACGCCTCCACCCCGCCGGCATATTGCGGTGAGAAGCCGGTGCGCTTCATCGCCGGGATGGTCATCGCGCCGGTGGTCAGCACGTTGGTCACCACCGAGCCGCTGACCGAGCCGAGCAGGCCGCTCGACAGGATCGCCACCTTGGCCGCGCCGCCGCGATGGCGGCCGAGCAGCGAGAACGCGAAGTCGATGAAGAACCGCCCCGCGCCGGTGAGCTGCAGCGCCGCGCCGAACACGAGGTAGCCGATGAAAAGCTGCGCGAAGGTGCGCGTCGGCAGGCCGAGCAGGCTCTCGCCGCTCATGATGTGGAATGCCGCGGTGTCGAACAGGTCGAGCGAGAAGCCGGCCAGCGGCCCCGGCATGCGGTCGGCGAAGATCGGGTAGACCGAGAACGCCAGGATCACCACGAACACGGTGGTCCCGCCGGTGCGCCGGCCGCATTCCAGCAGGATCGCCCACAGCACGAGGCTGACGATCGCGACCTCGCGCGGGGCCGCCATGTCCCAGCCCTTGTCGGCGATCGTCTCGCCGTTCCACGCGAAGAAGCCGGCGAGCGCCAGGGTCAGCAGGAAGAGGCCCGCGTCGTACCACGGCACGCGGTCGAGCTGCCGCCCGGCACGCGCCGGGAAGACGATGAACACCAGTGACAGCAGGAGGCCCGCGATCAGGAACAGGTAGGTGTTCTCGAAGATGACGACGCCGACGAAGAGCTGCCAGTTGAGGATCTGGTTCAGCGCCAGGAACGTCGCCAGCACCGCGGCGGCGCACAGCACCGCCCGCCACAGCGGGCCGAGGCGGCGCAGCTGGCGCGGCTCGCCGGCCGCGGCTGCGCCGCTCGACTGCTCGCTCATTTGAGCGGCAGGCCCGCCTGCTTCAGCGCCGCCTCGCGCGCCGCCGGCCACGCTGCCCGCAGCGCCTCGTCATCCTTGCCTGCCTGGCCCGGAAGGAACGCCTTCCACGCCGCTACCAGCACGTCCTGGCGCTTCAGGAGCTTGTCGTGGTGCGCCTGGTTTTCCGGCTTCCAGATGCCTTTTTCCTTGAAGTAGCGGATCGAGGATTCGTGCCACGGGATGGTGTAGCTGAGCAGCTGGCGGTCAAGCGCATAGCCGTCCGCGCCGGGGGCCGACGTCTTGTACTCCGGGAACAGCTCGTAGATCGCCTTGGCCATGTTGTAGGCGAGCCCAGCATCGACCGTGTCGTAGGCGGCGAGGTAGGGATAGGGCAGGCCGACGCCTTCGAAGTTGCCGTCCTTCGGGATGCCCTCGCCGACCGGGTCCTTGGCCTGTGCCATCCACGGCGCGACGGCGAGCAGGCGGTCCCAGCCGGCCTTATTGGCGTGCGGCACCGGCGGCCACCAGATGCCGCGCGGCGACGCCGAAAGGCGCTGCGCGAAGCCCGAGGTAGAGATCAGGGTCGCCGCGTCGATCTGGCCGTTGATGATGCCGTCGATCGAGCCGGAGAAGCCGGGCACCTCGACCTTCTGCACGTCATTCCAGGTCAGGTTGGCGAAGGCGAGCATCGCCTCCATCGTCGCGTTGAGCGAGGGCGAGCCGCGCACGAAGGCGACTCTCTTGCCCTTTAGGTCGCCCATCGTCTTGATGTTGGCGTCCTTGGCGGTGACGACGGCGGAATGCGCGCGGCCGTAGCTCATCACCACCATGCGCATGCGCTGCGGGCCCCAGTCGCGCGCGGCGAACTCCTCCAGCCCCTCCTGCGCGAACAGCGCGCCGGTGCCGGTCAGCGCGAACGGCGCTCGGCCGTCGCGCACCGGCACCTGGCGGCCGATGTCGTTGTTGCCCGGCACGACGCGCAGGGTGACGCCCAGCTTGTTCTTCAGCACGCTGCCGATGCCGACCGCCTGGTTGTACGGCGCGGTGCCGACCGGATAGGACGTCCACGTCACGGTAGACGGCAGCTTGATGTCGTCGGCCGCCAGCGCCGGCGCGCAGACGAGCAGCGCCGCGGCCGCGGCGAATCCGAATATGCTTCGCACGATCATTCCTCCCGGCTGAGATTATTGATGCGGGGCGGCGGCTTATTCCGCCGCCGCCTTCGTCCT
>JBFWQM010000269.1:0-6637 GCA_050249455.1 Rhodospirillaceae bacterium
CGCGCGCCGCCTACGGCGTCGTGCGCCAAGCGGCGCAGGAGCTGAAGTCGACCGGCACCTGGGGCTTCATGGCCGGCGCAGTGCCGCACCCGGAGATGAACAAGCTGCTCAGCAGCTAGTGCCGAATCGATGTTCTGTAGGGGCGGGTTTGAAACCCGCCCATTCCCTCTCCGCGGCGACATCGTCTGGCGGAGACATCGCGGGCGGGTTTGAAACCCGCCCCTACAGAACGTCGTGCTACCCCTTTTTCGCCGCCAGCGACGCGTTGCGGATGGCGGTCAGGGTCGTCTTCGGGGTGATGACGTCGGTGTCGACCTTGAGCTCGATCAGCGCCGGGCCGGCGGCCGCCCGTGCCTCGGCGAACGCGGCGGCGAAGTCCTCGGTCCGCGTCACCGTGGCGCCGAACGCGCCGTAGGCGCGGGCGAGCGCCGCGAAGTCGGGGTTGCGCAGGTCGGTGCCGCTGACCCGGCCGGGATACTCGCGCTCCTGGTGCATGCGGATGGTGCCGTAGGTGCTGTTGTTGACCACGACGAACAGGATCTTCGCGCCGTACTGCACGGCGGTCGCCAGCTCCTGGCCGTTCATCATGAAGCAGCCGTCGCCGGCGAACGACACCACGGTGCGGCCGGGGTGGAGCAGGGCGGCGGCGATCGAGGCCGGCACGCCGTAGCCCATCGAGCCCGACTGCGGCGCCAGCTGGGTGCCGAACTTCCGGTACTGCCAGAACCGGTGCACCCAGACGGTGTAGTTGCCGGCGCCGTTGGCGATGATCGCGTCCTCGGGCAGCGCGTCGCGCAGCCACACCATGATCTTGGCGAAATCGACCGCGCCGGGCGAGCCCTCCGGCTGCAGGTGCTTCTCGTAGTCGGCGCGCGCGCCGGCGCGCCACGACGCCCAGCGGCCCTTCACCGGGGCCAGCGCGCGGGCGGCGGCGGCGAAGGGCGCCATGCCGGCATTGACCATCATGTCGGCCTGGTATACGCGGCCCAGCTCGCCCAGGCTCGGGTGGACGTGGATCATCGTCTGGCGTGGCTTGGGCAGGTCGAACAGCGTGTAGCCGCCTGTGATGACCTCGCCGAGTTGGGCGCCGACCACGAGCAGCAGGTCGCAGTCGCGGAACCGCTGCTGTAGCGCCGGGTTGACGCCGAGCCCAATGTCGCCGGCATAGACCGGCAGCCGGTTGTCCATCAGGTCCTGGCGGCGGAACGCGGCGACAGTCGGCAGGTCGCTGGCGGCCGCGAAGGCGGTGACGTCAGCCGCCGCTTCGGCCGTCCAGCCGCCGCCGCCGATCATCATCAGCGGCCGCTCGGCGGCGGCGAGCATCCCCCGGACCCGGTCCATCTCGGCGGCCGAGGGGGAGGGGCTGACGAGGCGGTAGCGGATGCCGTCCTCGACCGCCGCGCGCTCGGTCTGCATGTCCTCGGGCAGCGCCAGCACGACCGGGCCGGGGCGGCCGGAGACGGCGGTGTGGAAGGCGCGGGCGACCATCTCCGGGATGCGCGCGGGATCGTCGATCTGCGCCACCCACTTGGTGAACTGGCCGAACATGCGGCGGAAGTCGATCTCCTGGAACGCGTCGCGCTCCATCATCCGCCGCCCGACCTGGCCGACGAACAGGATCAGGGGCGTCGAGTCCTGGTGCGCGGTGTGGATGCCGACGCTGGCGTGCGTGGCGCCGGGGCCGCGGGTGACGAAGGCGATGCCGGGCTTGCCGGTCAGCTTCCCGTAGGCCTCCGCCATGTTGGCGACGCCGCCTTCCTGGCGGCAGACCACCAGTCGGATGGATTCGGCCGCGTCGTGCAGCGCATCCAGGGTCGCGAGGTAGCTCTCGCCGGGCACGCAGAACGCCATGTCGACGCCGTGCAGCTTCAGCGCATCGACCAGGATCTGCCCGCCCGTCCGCAGGTTGCCGGTGGTGGTCATTTCGATAGGGCTCTCATGATTTCATAAAGCGAGGTGCGGAGAGGCCCCCTCCCCCAACCCCCTCCCGCGAGGTGAGGGGGCTAGAACATCCCCCTCCCCTCGTGGGCGGGGGCGGGGGGAGGGGGCGCCTGCTGCGAAAGAAATGCTAGCCGCCAACCTTCGGCGACCACGGCGCCGGCGCCAGGATCTTGTTTTCCTGCGTCAGGATCAGGTCGCGCAGCTTCGCCAGCACCGCCTGCCATTCCTTGCTGGCGGCGAGCTCGGCGCGGCGGCGCGCGCGGTCGGCGAAGTCCTGGTAGGCCCACATGTGCACGATCTGGTTGAGCGCGCCGAACTCCGTCGTGTACCAGCCGACCAGGTTGCCCAGGATGCGGCCCTGCACGGGGAACCCTTCGGCCTCGTAGATGCGCATGTATTCGGCGGTCGCGCCGGGCTTGCAGGTATAGGTCCGCATCTCGACGATCATGGCCGTCCCCCTGGATTTAGCGTGCCGCGCGGCCGGCGGTTTCATTGACCGTCGGGGCCGTTTCGCTATGATGGCCCGCCCTTCGGCCAGCCGGCAAGATCACACCATGATAGAACACATCGTCAGGGTCTACCCCTCGAAGGAAACGCTCGCCAAGACGGACCAGCTGGCGTGGAAAATCGCCGCCGTCGCGACCGATCCGGTCGCGGTGGAACCGGCGGTCGCCGACATGATCGTCAACCGCATCATCGACAACGCCTCGGTGGCGATCGCGGCGATCAACCGCGAGCCGGTGGCGAACGCGCGCAGCCAGGCGCTGGCGCACCCGCGCCCCGGCGGCGCCGCGGTGTTCGGCCTGCCCGCCGACCAGCGCTTCGAGGCGGAGTGGGCGGCGTGGGCCAACGGCACGGCGGTGCGCGAGCTCGACTACCACGACACCTTCCTCGCCGCCGACTACTCACACCCCGGCGACAACATCCCGCCGGTGCTGGCGGTCGCCCAGCAGCTCGGCAGGTCGGGCGCCGAGGTCCTGCGCGGGCTCGCCACCGGCTACGAGATCCAGATCGACCTCGTGAAAGGCATCTGCCTGCACGAGCACAAGATCGACCACATCGCCCACCTCGGCCCGTCGGCGGCGGCCGGCATCGGCACGCTGCTCGGGCTCGACACCGACACGATCTACCAGGCGGTGCAGCAGGCGCTGCACGTCACCTGCTCGACGCGGCAGTCGCGCAAGGGCGAGATCTCGTCGTGGAAGGCCTATGCGCCATCGCACGCCGGCAAGCTGGCGATCGAGGCGGTCGACCGCGCGATGCGGGGCGAGAAGGCGCCGTCGCCGATCTACGAGGGCGAGGACGGCGTCATCGCCTGGATGCTGTCGGGCCCGCAGGCGCGCTACACCGTGCCGCTGCCGGCACCGGGCGAGGCCAAGCGCGCGATTCTCGAGTCCTACACCAAGGAGCACTCGGCGGAGTACCAGAGCCAGGCGCTGATCGACCTCGCGTTCCGCATGCGCAAGGAAGTCGCGGATTTCGAGGCGATCGACCGCATCGTCATCCACACCAGCCACCACACCCACTACGTCATCGGCACCGGCGCCAACGACCCGCAGAAGATGGACCCGAAGGCGAGCCGCGAAACGCTCGACCATTCGATCATGTACATCTTCGCGGTCGCGCTGCAGGACGGCGAATGGCACCACGTACGGTCCTATGCGCCCGAGCGCGCGGCGCGGCCCGACACCGTGCGGCTGTGGCAGAAGATCACGACCGCCGAGGACAAGGAATGGACGGCGCGCTATCACGAGCCCGACCCGAACAAGCGCGCCTTCGGCGGCCGGGTCGAGATCGTGATGAAGGACGGCAGGCGCGTCGTGGACGAGCTCGCCGTCGCCAACGCGCACGCCGCCGGCGCGCGGCCGTTCGCGCGGGCCGACTACATCCGCAAGTTCGAGACCCTGACCGAGGGCATCGTCGCCGCGGCGGAGTCCAAGCGCTTCCTCGACCTCGTGCAGCGGCTGCCGACGCTATCGGCGGCAGAGGTGGCGCAGATCAACGTCGCCCTCGACCCGTCGAAGCTGACCCACGCGGCGCGCGACAAACGGGGGATCTTCTGATGCTGTTCTCGAAGAAGCAGGCGGCGGAGAAGCGGGCGGCGTTCCGCGCCGCGCTGGACTCGGGCAAACTGCTTCGCTTCCCCGGCGCGTTCTCGCCGGTCGTCGCCATGCTGATCGAGCAGAAGGGGTTCGACGGCGTCTACATCTCCGGCGCCGTGCTGTCGAACGAGCTGGGCCTGCCCGACATCGGGCTGACCACGTTGAGCGAGGTGAGCCAGCGCGGCTACCAGATCGCGCGGGTCACCGACCTGCCGGCGATCATCGACATCGACACCGGCTTCGGCGAGGCGATGAGCGCGGCGCGCACCATCCGCGAGCTGGAGGACCTCGGCCTCGCCGGCTGCCATATCGAGGACCAGACCGCGCCGAAACGCTGCGGCCACCTCGACAACAAGTCGCTGGTCGACATCCCGACCATGGTCCAGCGCGTGCGCGCCGCCGCGCAGGCCCGTCGCGACCCGAATTTCCTGCTGATCGCGCGCACCGACGCGCGGGCGTCGGAGGGCATGGACAAGGCGATCGACCGCGCCAAGGCCTATGTCGACGCCGGCGCCGATATGGTCTTCCCCGAGGCGCTCACCACCGAGAAGGACTACGAGACCTTCCGCAAGGCGGTTTCCGTGCCGCTGCTCGCCAACATGACCGAGTTCGGCAAGACGCCGCTCTACACGACGCAGCAGCTCGCCGACTTCGGCTACAATCTGGTCATCTATCCGGTGACGCCGCTGAGGCTCGCGCTCGGTGCGATCGATTCCGCCTATGACGCGATCGCGAAAGACGGCACCAACGCCAACGTCGTAGACCGCATGATGACGCGCGCGCGCCTCTACGAGGTGCTGCACTACGAGGATTACAACGCGTTCGACCAGAGCATCTTCAACTTTAAGCTCTGATCCGGACGGATCGCAAAACGGGTGCGGGGGCACATGGCGAACGAGCAGAAGATCTATCGCGGGCTGGACGGCGTGGTGGTCGACACGACGGCGGTGTCGAAGGTGATGCCGGAGACCAACTCGCTGACCTATCGCGGCTACGCGGTGCAGGACCTCGCCCAGCACTGTACGTTCGAGGAGGTCGCCTACCTGATCTACAACGGCGAGCTGCCGAACAAGAAGGAGCTGGCCGCGTTCAAGCGCCAGGAGAAGGCGCGGCGCGAGATCGACAAGGACCTGATCGCGGTCATCAAGCACTACCCCAAGACCGCGCACCCGATGGACACGATCCGCACCTCGGTCAGCTTCCTGGGTCTGCACGAGGTCGCGTGGGGCGGCGAGAAGCTGGAGGACGACAAGAAGCGGGCGATCGACCTGCTGGCCAAGATCCCGACCATGATCGCCACCGACTACCGCTACCGCCAGGGCCTGCGCCGCATCGCGCCGCGGTCGGACCTGTCGTTCTCCGAGAACTTCTTCCACATGTGCTTCGGCAAGGTGCCGCCGGAGGAAGTGGTGCGGGCGTTCGACATCTCGTTGATCCTCTATGCCGAGCACAGCTTCAACGCCTCGACCTTCACCACCCGCGTCATCACCTCGACCCGGTCGGACCTCTACAGCGCCACGGTCGGCGCCATCGGCGCGCTCAAGGGCCCGTTGCACGGCGGCGCCAACGAGGCGGTGATGCACATGCTGAAGGAGATCAAGACGCCGGCCAAGGCGCGCTCCTGGATGGAGAACGCCGTCAAGAACAAACGCCTGGTGATGGGCTTCGGCCACCGCGTCTACAAGTCGGGCGACTCGCGCGTGCCGACCATGCGCAGGTGCCTGGAGGACCTGTCGGCCTGGGCCGGCGAGGACAAGTGGCTCCGGATCGAGGACGAGCTGCAGGACTACATGCTCAAGGCCAAGAACATCCACCCCAACCTCGATTTCCCGTCGGGACCGGCCTACTACCTGATGGGTTTCGACATCGACCTCTACACGCCGATCTTCGTCATGGCCCGCACCACCGGCTGGTCGGCGCATTATTTCGAGCAGAACGCCGACAACCGCCTGATCCGCCCGCTCAGCGCCTATACCGGCGTCGAGCAGCGGCCGGTCACGCCGCTGTCAAAGCGCAAGTAGCCGGCCGATCAGGGCCGTCGTGCCGTCCAGGGCCGACGGCGCGATCTGGAAGGTCAGCCTCCGGCCGCCGAATTCGGCCGCATAGATGCCGCCGGGCGCGAGCCGCCAGCCCCGCCCGGCGAGGTCGCACATCCGGCCATGGACCAGGTCCGCGGCGGTGACGTCGATCTCCAGCCGCGGCGCGCGGCGGTCGAGGCGTTCGATGACGAGGTGCCCGGGGCCGGGCAGCTCGATGGCGGGCGTGGTGCCGTAGAGCGTCACCTCGGGCTTGGGGAACAGCGACTGCGCGGTGTCGCGGAACGCAACCACGCCGGAGGCGCGGGCTTGCGCCCGGGTCAGGATCAGCCGGCCGCCGTCGCATTGCACCTTCTCGCGCTCGACCGTCCCTCCGCTGACCTGCGACTGCCGTTCGCCGACGAGGATGGTGCCGGCGGTAACGGTCTCGCGCACGCACGACTGAAGGTAGCCGATCACCGCGACCGTGCCGGCGGACAGCGCGATCATCCGGCCCTCGAGCAGGAATTCGAACGGCTCGATCCCGACCGACGGGTCGCTGATCTCCTCCACCACGGC
>JBFWQM010000270.1:0-6628 GCA_050249455.1 Rhodospirillaceae bacterium
TGTAGGTCAGCGCCTCGACATGCATGTCCTCGTGGCGGATCGCGAGCTCGTAGTAGTAGCGGGCGCGATCGGGGAAATCGCGCCGGCCCAGGCGGTCGAGCTGGCGCGCCAGCACCTCGGCCATGTAGGCGCGCGTGCCGGCGGGGTCGGGCAAATCGAGGTCCCAGCGCGTGTCGTGCGCCACCGCGCTCGAATCCCACAGCGTGTCGCCGCGGCCGACCAGCGGCGGTTCGCCGTGCGCGCCGCGCAGGGTCCAGTATTCGTGGAACCAGGCGACGTGGCCGATTTCCCACTGCACCGGATTGACGATCGGCAGCTTTGGCCCCATCAACTGCGCCGGCGTCAGGTCGCCGGTCGCCCGTTGCGTGCGCCCACGCGTCTCCTGGAGCTGCTGCGCCAGCGTCGCCAGGCCGGCGCCGCTGGTCGGGAAGTCCGTCATCGCCGCATCGTCCATGAAGATCGTCCTCGTCACGCCGCCGGGCCCCAGCGCGCGCACCGGCAACCGGGTCGCCGCCGACCGCTGGGCCGGCATCCTGCGCCAACTCGGCCATCGGGTCGAGGTGACGGCCGGTTATGACGGCCGGCCCGCCGACGCGATGGTCGCGATCCACGCCTGGCGCAGCGCCGCCGCAGTCGCGGCGTTCAAGGCGCGCCATCCCGACCGGCCGGTGATCCTGCAGCTCAGCGGCACCGACATCTACCAGTACCTGGCCGAGGATCCCGCGCCCGCCCTCCGCACGATGGCGCTGGCCGACCGGCTGGTGGCGCTCAACGACCTTGCGTGGCGAAAGGTGCCGCGGCGGCTGCGCGGCAGGGTGACGGTGATCCACCAGTCGGCGCCGCAGCCGGCGGCACCGCGGCGGCCGAGCGTGCGCACCGTGGATATCTGCGTGATCGGCCACCTGCGCGACGTGAAGGACCCGCTGCGCGCTGCCGCCGCGGCCCGGCTTTTGCCGGCGGACTCGCGCATCCGCATCGTCCAGGTCGGACGCGCCTACTCGGACGAATGGGCGGCGCGGGCGGCAGCGGAGATGGCGGCGAACCCGCGCTATGTCTGGCGCGGCGAGGTGCCGCGCGCGGCCGTTCGCAGGCTGCTGCTGCGGAGCCACGCGATGGTGTTGTCGTCGCTCAGCGAGGGCGGGGCCAACGTGATCTCGGAGGCCGCGGTCGCCGGCGTGCCGATCCTCGCATCTCGTATCGACGGCAACGTCGGGCTGCTCGGCGCCGACTATCCGGGATACTTCCGCACCGGCGACACGGCGGCCCTGGCGCGGCACCTGCGGCAGGTCGAGACCGACCCGGATTTCGTCGCCCGGCTGCGCCGCGCGGTGGCGCGCCGCGCGTCGCTGTTCAGGCCGGAACGCGAGGTCGCTGCGTGGCGTCGGCTGCTGGCCGGCCTGGCGACGACAGGCGGATCGGCGACAGGTCGTCGCCTGCCGGCAGCACGCGGCCGATGACGGCGGCGTGCGGGTAGCCGGCGCGGCGCAGGTCGGCGACGCAATCCGCCGCCGCATCGGCCGGTATGCCAACGAGGAGGCCGCCGGCGGTCTGCGGGTCGAACATCAGGGCGTAGCGCGGGTCGCCGGCAAACGCCTCGGCATCCGCGACGGCACGGCGCAAGCGCAGGTTCTGCGGCTGCAGCGAGCTGAAAATGCCGGCCGCCACCGTCTCCACCGCGCCGTCGAGCAGCGGCACGGCGGCGAGGTCGATCTCGGCATCGACGCCCGAGGCCTTGGTCATCTCTACCAGATGCCCGATCAGGCCGAAGCCTGTCACGTCGGTGCAGGCGCTGGCGTGGTGGCGGCGCAGGATGTCGGCGGCGGCGCGCGCCGGCTGCTGCATCGCGGCAAGTGCGCCGTCGATCCACGATCCCCTGGCACGCCGGCGCATCGCAGCGGCGAACAGGGTGCCGGTGCCGATCGGCTTGGTCAGCACCAGGGCCTGGCCGGGCGCCAGGCCGGCCTTGCGCAGCGCCGCCGCCGCGTCCACCGCGCCGGTGACGGCGAAGCCGAGCGCCAGCTCCGCGCCCTCGCTGGTATGTCCGCCGACCAGGGTGCAGCCGGCGTCGTTCAGGATCGAGAGCGCGCCCGACATCATCTGGAACAGGTCGTCCTCCACCTTCGCCTCGAGGCCGTAGGGCACGGTGGCGATGGCGAGTGCGGTGTGCGGCGCCCCACCCATCGCGTAGACGTCGCCCAGCGCGTGGTTGGCGGCGATGCGCCCGAACATGTAGGGGTCGTCGATGAAGGCGCGGAAGTAATCGACGGTGTGGACCAGCAGCTTGCCCGGCGCCGGGCGCACCAGCGCGGCGTCGTCGGGCGCATCGAGCCCGACCACCACCTCGTCGCGCGGCACGACCTCGAGCCGCGCCATCACCCGCGACAGGACGGTGCTGCCGACCTTGGCGCCGCAGCCGCCGCAGCGCATGGCGATGGCCGAGATCTCCTGCAGCGCGTCGGCGTCGGCGACGCCCGCGGCGGGCGCCGGCGCGGCGGCGGCCGGCATCTCCGGCAGGTCGGAGAACCTGGTCATGAAGCGGCGGTCGATCCAGTCCTTGACCGTCCACAGCCAGCCGCCCTCCAGCGCCCAGCCGCCGCGCGAGGCGACGGCGTACTTGTTCCCGGTGGAGATCAAGGCGAGGTACTTCTCCTGCGGCGTGAAGGGCCGCAGCGGCCGGCCGGCCAGCGCGCGGCGCAGGTTCTCGGTCAGCGGCGGCCCCTGGCGCACCGCAAACACGCCGGCCTTGGGGCGGGGGTGAGCCTCCACGGCCGCGACATCCCCGGCGGCGAACACGGCGGGGTGGCTGACGCTCTGCAGGGTGTCGTGCACGCGCACGAAGCCGCTGTCATCGCAGGCGAGGCCGGACCGCCGCGGCCACGGCGCGGCGCCGGCCTGGGTTACCCACAGGATCTCGTCGAGCGCGATCGTCCTGCCGCCTTTGCAGGCCAGCGTACCGGGGGAGACCGCTTCCACCGGGCTGTCGGTGTGCAGCTCCACGCCGCGGTCGGCCAGCACGCGCGCGAAGATACGCCCGACCGTGTCGTTGTGGGTCGGCAGCACGCCGCTGGCGGTGACCAGCACGAACGTCAGCCGGCCGGGGTCCTGGCCGGCGTCACGCAGCATCCCGCGCAGCCGGTGCTGGATGGCGAGCGTCAGCTCGACCCCGCCGGCGCCGCCGCCGACCACGCCGATGCGCAAGGGCCGGTCGTCGGCGGTGACGCGCGCGACGATGCGGTCCCAGCGTTCGGCGAAGCTGTCGATCGGCTTGACCGGCGTCGCGTGCTCCGCCGCGCCGGGTACGTCGTCCTGCCTGGGCCGCGAGCCGATGTCGAGCGACAGCACGTCGTAGGCGACCGGCGGCCGGCCGGCGCACAGCACGCGCCGGCCGGCGAGGTCGAGGCCGACCGCCTCGTCGTGGTAGAGCCGCGCGCCGGCGAAGCCCGCCAGCGGGCCGAGGTCGATGTGGCATTCCTCGAAGCGGTAGTGGCCGGCGATGAAGCCCGGCAGCATGCCGGAATAGGGCGTCAGGACGTCGCGCGCGATCAGGGTCAGCCGCACCCCGGGCATCGGCCGCATGCCGAACCGTCGCAGGACGGCGACGTGGCTGTGCCCGCCGCCGACCAGCACGAGGTCCTTGACGATCGGGGCGGGGGCTCCGGGTGTCATAATTCCTCGCTGCGGCCAGTCCGCACGTCGGTCGTCATGCGCATAAATCGCTTGTCGCCGGTGGCGGCGGCTGGCCTAAACTGGCGACCGTCGAACAATATACAGGTAGGCTTTCATGAGACTCGATTCCCGACGCTTCCTCGCGCTCGCCGCGGCGCTGTTGCTTGCGGCCGTGACGCCGGCGCTGGCGCAGACGACGGTGATGAAGATCGGCACCGCGACCATCGGCGACGGCGACCAGAACACCTGGATGACCCGCTTTAAGGAGCGGATGGAGAAGCGGGCGCCGGGTCGCATCGAGGTCCAGCTCTATCCCGGCAGCCAGCTCGGCGACAACACGCGCATGGTCCAGGGCGTGCAGATGGGCACGCTGGAGGGCTATGTCGGCCCGACCACGATCTCGGCCATCGCCGAGCGGCGACTGCAGATCTTCGACGCGCCCGGCCTGTTCGACGACATGCAGCACGGCCAGCGGGTCATCACCGACCCCGATGTGCGCGGCTGGTACCTGGCGCTGGGCGAGAGCAAGGGCTTCACCGGCATCTCGATCTACGTCTCCGGCACCTCCTCGATGGTGACCCGCACCCGCCCGATCCGCACGGTCGAGGATTTCCGCGGCCTCAAGATGAGCGTGCTCGCGACCAAGATGGAGACCGAGACGATGAGCCGCCTCGGCGCGGCCGGCGTGCCGATGCCGATGACCGACCGACTGCAGGCGATGCAGACCGGCCAGATCGACGGCACCAAGCTCGCCCTCGTCGTGTCCGACGCGTTCAAGTTCTGGACGCTGGCGAAGTACCAGACCGAGTCGGACGAGGTGCTGATCATCTCGCAGGTCACCGTCCACAAGCCGTGGCTCGACAAGCTGCCGGCGGACCTGCGCGCGATGATCCTGGAGGAGGGCAAGAAGCTCGACGACGAGATGATCGCCTACTCGCTGGAGAAGCGGAAATTTTACCGCGAGAACTGGGTCAAGAACGGCGGCGAGCTGATCCATTTCACGCCGGAGGAGCGCAAGCGGTTCCTCGACCGGCTGGCGGGGGTCGCGACGGCCGTGCTGTCGGAGAACGCCGAGGTCAAGGCCGCCTACGACCGCCTGCTGCCCTTCGTCGAGAAACACCGCAAGAAGCCGTCGTAGCCGCATGCCGGCGGGCGGCGGTCGCGCCGCCCGCCGGATCCTTCAGGGAGCACGCCGATGACCGCAATCCTGCGCGACGTGACGTCGACGACGCCGGGTCATGACGAGGTACGCAACCGCGCCGAGGCGTTGGTTGCGCTGGTGCGCGAACATGCGCTGGAGAACGAGCGCAACCGCCGGATCGCCGATCCGGTGGTCGAGGCGTTCCGCACGAGCCAGCTTCACCGCGCGATGCGGCCGCGCCGCGCCGGCGGCTGGGAGCTCGGGTTCGAGGCGCTGCTCGACATCAGCCGGACCCTGTCGCCGGCCTGCGCCTCCACCGCCTGGGTGTTCGGGCTCTACGTCGTGCACAACTGGCTCCTGGCGCTGTTCCCGCCCGACCTGCAGGACGAGATCTGGGGCGACAACCCGGACGCGCTGGTCTCCGGCTCCTATGCGCCGGCAGCGGCGGCGCGGCCGGTCGACGGCGGCTACCGGCTGTCCGGCCGGTTCGCGTTCTCCAGCGGCTGCCCCGGCGCCGACTGGAACCTGTGCGGCGCGATGGTGCCGCGCGGGCCGGAGGGCGGGCTGGTGCCGGCGTTCACGATCATCCCCAAGCGCGACTACACGATCGACTTCGAAAGCTGGCGCACCGTCGGGCTTGCCGGGACCGGCAGCTGCGACGTGCTGCTCGACGACGTGTTAGTACCGGCGCGCCGGGTGCTGACGTTCCCGGAGGCCGCCAGCGGCAACGCGCCCGGCATCGCACTCAACCGCAATCCGATGTACCGGCTGCCGATGCTGACCTGCATCCCCTACACGCTGTCGATGCCCCCGGTCGGCGCGGCGAAGGGCGCGGTCGACCAGTTCGTCGAGGAGAACCGCCGGCGCGAGACGCGCGGCGCCATCGTCGCCGGGGGCAAGAAGGTCGCCGACTACCAGACCGTGCAGAAGCGCGTCGGCGAAGCCGACGCCCTGATCGACTCCAGCATCGCGATCGCCTACCGCGACGTGCAGGAGGCGCAAGCCGAGATCGTGCGCGACGGCGTCACCTCGCTCGCCATGCGCATGCGCAACCGGCGCAGCCACGCCTTCATGGCGCAGCAGGCCGAACGCGCCGTGGACCTCGTGATGGGCGCCGCCGGCGGGCGGTGCATGCAGATCGACCATCCCCTGCAACGCGCCTGGCGCGACGTCCACACCGCAAACAGCCACATCAGCCTGAACTTCGACGCGGTGATGTCGATGATCGGCCAGTACCGCTTCGGCCTGGAGCCCCAGGGCCAATACTGACGCGGAAACATTGACGCACCCTGCCGGGTTGTGACGGCACGCACGCTCGCTATGATGCGCGCGTTCGCGCCGGCCGGCCGCGCATCGCGCGGGGCCGGCCCGCCACCACAGCAGGATCGATCATGTCGTTCATGTTCAGTAAGCACACGCTTCCGCGTATCGCGGCGGCGGCCGCGCTGGCGTTCGCCTGCGCGTCGCCCGTCGCGGCCCAGACCTTCACCGCCAAGTTCGGCACCGCGACGATCAACGAGGACCAGCACGAGTGGATCAAGCGGTTCAAGGACCGCATCGAGAAGCGATCCGACGGCAAGATCAAGGTCGAGATCTATCCCGCCAACCAGCTCGGTGCGATCCCGCGCCAGATCGAGGGCATGCAGCTCGGCACCGTCGAGGGCTGGGTCGGCCCGCCGGGCTTCCTGGTCGGCCTCGACCAGCGGTTCCAGGTGTTCGACGCGCCGGGCATCTTCGAGGACCGCGCCCACGCCTTCCGCACCATGACCGACCCGGCGATGCGCGGGAAGCTGCTCGGCCTCGGCGAGGCCAAGGGGCTCA
>JBFWQM010000271.1:0-6585 GCA_050249455.1 Rhodospirillaceae bacterium
TGTGCGCGGTGACGCCCTCGCCGATCGCGGTCTGGCGCGGATCGTCGCCCGACCAGAACCGCGCCGTCGCCGGCGACTTGATCAGGCCCGGGCTGATGCTGATGGCGCGGATGTTGTGGGCGGAGCCTTCGGCCGCCAGCATGCGGGTCAGGCCCATGACGCCCGCCTTGCATGCCCCGTGCGCCGCCGTGCGCAGCGGCAGCAGCTCCAGGTGGCCGGAGATCGAGGCGGTGTTGAGGATCAGCCCGCCGCCGCGCGCCACGAGGTAGGGCCACACCGCCAGCGAGGTGACGTAGGGCATCGTCAGCTCGTAGCGCACGGTGAGGTCCCAGTCCTCCACCGTCGAGCTCGCGAACGGCCCGCGCGCGCGCAGCGAGCCGGCGTTGTTATAGAGGACGTCGATGCCGCCCCAGGCGTCGAACGCCGCCTTCGCCCACGACTTCGCGTTCTCGAAGTCGCTGAGGTCTAGCGGCTGGATCGAGCGCATCGCGCCGCCCGCGGCGGTGACGAGGCGCACCGTCTCCTCCGCCTCCGGCACCTTGACGTCGCAGCCGAACACCTTCGCGCCGGCCTTGGCGAACGCCAGCGCCGCCGCCCGCCCCTGCCCGCCCGCCGTCCCCGAGATGAGGACGACCTTGTCCTTCAAGCCTTCCATGTTGCGTCCCCGCCTTTGGTTGGGCGCCGCCGCGCCGGACGCGAAGTCTAGGACCGGGCCCGATGGACGTCCATTCGGGCGAGACGACCGGCACCGCGATCGCACCTGCCCGGAAGGCGCCTCTGGCGAAGCGGGCCGCGGACTGCCTCATGGGGACGCCATCATTGATTTCATGCGACGCGTGTGCCATATGAAGTAAATCGACGTTTGGCCGGACAATCGGGCCGTATCGCCCTCGCAGATTGCGGGCGCACGTTCAGACTCTCTCCAATGATCGATCTGTGGCCTTGGCGCGCAGCATTTGCTCGCGGCGTCGAGCCATGCGCACCGCCTCTAATGGGAAACTCAAATGATCAACGGCACCGTCAAGTTCTACAACAGCCAAAAGGGCTTCGGCTTCATCCAGCCGGAGGATGGCGGCAAGGACGTGTTCGTCCACGCAACCGCGCTGGAGCGCGCTGGACTCAGCATCCTGACCGAGGGCCAGAAGGTCGCCTTCGACACGCAGGAAGACCGCCGCAGCGGAAAGATCGCGGTTCACAACATCTCGGCCAGCTGAACGCGCCCGCAAGCGCCGGCCTGGAATGCGCGAAGCCGCTCCCCCGGGGGCGGCTTTCGGCGTTCTGAGGCCCGGCGCGGGCGCGACGCGCCGCCCATCCTGAAACCTCGGCGACCGGTGTGGCCCGCCCGGACCATCCGCCGCCTGTTCGAGAAGGAGCGCAAGGCATGCAAGTCTTCGTACGCGACAACGATGTCGACGGCGCACTGCGTGTTCTGAAGAAGAAGATGCAGCGCGACGGGACCTTTCGCGAGATGAAGCGCCGCCGGTCATACGAAAAGCCTTCGGAGCGGCGCGTCCGGGAAAGGGCCTCCGCCTTGCGCCGTCATCGCAAGACCATGCGCAAGCGCCTCGAGCACGAGGGCTATTAGAGACATCTTCCGGGGACCTGCAACCGTTTCGCCGCAGCGAATGCGGCCAGCGAGGAATGCAGGGCGGCTTCCGGTGGCGCTTTCGCCGCGTGCTGGCGCAGGCGCGGCACCGACGGCCAGGACCGCGCCCGGCAATCGGGTCTAGGATCGCCCCGTCGCCCGCGCGCCGGGGCGAGCCGGGGAGGAGAAGATGGCGGCACGGGGGCTGTTGGACGTCGCGCGGCTGTTCCGCGTCGACGGCGACGTCGCGCTGGTCACCGGCGGCGGGCACGGGCTCGGGCGCGTCGCGGCGCTCACCCTGGCGGAAGCCGGCGCCGCAGTCGCCGTCACCGACATCGACCGCGACACCGCGCAGTCGGTCGCCGACGAGATCGTCGCCGCCGGCGGCCGCGCCGTCGCCTGGCGCATGGACGTCGCCGACCGCGCCGCGGTTTGCGCGACGATCGCCGAGGCGGCCGAGGCGTTCGGCGGCATCCACATCCTGGTGAACAACGCCGGCACGGTGATCCGCGGCGCGACGGAAGACGTGACCGACGCCGAGTGGGACACCGTGGTCGCCGTCAACCTGACCTCGGCGTTCCTGTGCGCGCGCGAGGCCGGCCGGCACATGATCGCAGCCGGGCGCGGGCGTATCGTCAACGTCGCGTCGATCTTCGGGCTGGTCGGCGACGGGCTGGCCGCGCACCTCTCCTACAACGCGACCAAGGGGGCGCTGGTCAACATGACCCGCGCGCTGGCGGTCGAATGGGCGGCGAAGGGCATCCGGGTCAACGCGATCGCCCCGACCTTCTTCCGCACCGGGTTCGCCGGCATCAAGAAGAGCAACGCGGTCGTCGCGGCGATCGATGAGCGCACGCCGCTCGGCCGCATGGGAGAGCCCGAGGAGCTGGCCGGCGCCATCCTCTACCTCGCCAGCGCGGCGTCCGCGATGGTCACCGGCCACACGCTCGCGGTCGACGGCGGCTGGACGGCGTGGTAGGCGGGGCGGCGCGTTTCGCCCCTCGCCGGAGGGTCTATCCGCCGACCGGGCCCCGCCCGTGCGCGGCCCCGTCGCCCGCACCGTTGCCGGCCCCGGCGCGCTGCTCGTCGCGGCGGCCGCTTTCCCGTCCGGCGGGCCCGCGCGCCGGCGTCAGTTCGGACGCCATGGCATCCTCCGCCTCCGCGAGGGTCTCCGACGCGGCCTGCCGCCCCCGCTCCACGGCCGAGGACGCCAAGTCTCCCGCCATCTTGCGGACGTGCTCGCCGGTGGCGCCCAGGAGTTCGTCCTCGCGACGCGTCGTCGGCAGCAGCGCCCCCAGCAGCGTGCCGATCGCCATCCCGAGCGCGCCGACCGCGAGCGGTTGCGCCTCGTAGGCCTCCTTGATCCGTCCCTGCGCCTGCTGCGCGCCGTTGCGCACCGCACGCGCGCCGTCGCGGATCTGGCCGGCGTGGTCGGCGGCCATCGCCCGGCCGTGCTCCCAGGCGTCGCCCGCCCGCTCGACCCATTGCGCGGCGGCGTCCTGCGCCTGCTGCATCGTGCTTTCGACGCGCTTCGCGAAGTCTTCGGCGGTCTCCGCCGCTTCCTGGCGCAGCGTCAATGCCTTGGCCTTCGCCTCCGTCAGCCGCGCCTCGAACGCCGACTCCGTCTCCTCGGCTCGGCGCTCGGTGCCGGCGGCGGCCGCTCGCGCGCGCGCCACCGCGTCGGCGTGGTGGTTGCCGCGGTCGGCGCGCGTCGTGCCTTCGTGCCGCCTTCGGCCGCCGGACGTCGCGGCGACCAGCCAGGTCAGGCCGACGCAGGTCACCACCGCCGGCCACGGATTCTCGCGGAAGGAGTCGCGCAGAGACGCCGCGATGTCGCTGCCGTTGTCGCGAACGTAGGCCGCCGCCTGATCGAGGACCTGATTCGGCGACAGGCGCGCCTGAATCTCTGCGAGCGTGGCGTCCACCGCGGCGCGATCGGCGTCCAGCTTCAGCTCGATTTCGTCTGCGCTGCGCGTGTTCATGCGATCCTCTCCTTCGCCATCTGCGCGTCGGTACGAACCGACCTGACGGTCCGGTGGGGAAACAGGGCGGTCGCCCGCAGCTTCCAACGCGCGACGAGCCCCATGACGAGCGTCATCACCAGGGCGCCGGCGCCCACCGCCAGCGCCGCCGCCCACGACGGCCACACCAGGCTGAGCGCGGCGGTCGCGGCGAACAGAAGCATCACCACGGCGCCGATCCCGATGACCAGCGCCACGGCCAGGACCACGAACGCATTCGACGCCTGCGCCGCGTTCTCGCTCATCTCGGCGCGGGCCAGGCGCGCCTCGTCACGGACCATTTCCACGCATTGATCGAACAGGTCCCTGAACAGCTCCGTCAGGGACCTCGTGCCGGGCCGGTGTTCCGGGTCTCTCAACATCGCCCAATCTCCCCGCTGCATCAGCCTTCCGGGTTCGCCGTCCGCGCGGCGCGCGGGTCCGTCCGTCCAAATCGGTCATCGTCGGCATTGGCCGGGGCGTGCGCCCGCGCCGGGTCGGCGCGCAGTCCGTCGCCGTGCGCGGGAGACGCGCGCAGCACGCGCCCGATGCCGAAGCCGACGGCGACGGCGGCGCCCAGGAACAGCGCGGGACGATCCTTGGCGATCCGTTCCGCCTCGCTCCTGAGGCTCGCGATCCCGCGCGTCGCCACCGCGTCCGACAGGTCTTCGAGTTGGCCGCCGAGGCCGCTCAACGCCTGGGCGAGCCACCGCTCCTCTCCCTGGAGAGCGCTCTGCGCCGATCGGGCCGCCTCCGCCACGTGCCGCACGCGTTCGGAGACACTGCCGCGAATCTTCTCCTCCCGACCCGCGGCGCCCGGGGTTCCCACGCGGTCGCCCTCGACCTCGTGCGAAGGATCGAAATTGTCGCGATGTTCCGCTTCGGCCATGCCCGCCTCCGTGCCTTGGCGCGTCTGTCGCCTTGAGGGATGAAGTGAGTCGGAAAGCAGGCTGGAGCGAAGCGGTTCCGCGCGGCCGAGAAAATCGTGCCGAACGGGCGCGTTCCCGTGCAGGAGGCCGGCGGAAGGCGGTCGGTGCGGAAGGGAAAATACAGTTGTCGTCGCGGCAGACGGCGACGTGGGGCGCCGGGCGCTACGGCACCACGCCCGCCGGCAGCCCGTCGCAGAACGCCGCGATGTCGCCGGGGCGGGTGACCCAGACCCGCTCGAACCGCGGGTTGGCGCGGATGCGGCGCAGCCCCTCGCGCAGCACCCGCAGGCGGTGCGGCTGGCCGAAGATGTTGGTGTGCAGCGAGATGGCGCAGACCAGCGGCTGGCGCGCCGACTGCTCGACCAGCTCCTCGAACTGGCGCACCATCGCCTCGACGAACTGCACCGGGTCGAAGTGGAGCTGGACGGCGGCGACGTAGTCGTTGATCTCCACCGGGTAGGGAACGCTGAGGATGCGGCCCCGCCGCGTCTTCATCCAGAACGGCTGGTCGTCGGCCGCCCAGTCGAGCAGATAGCGGTAGCCCGCCTCCTGCAGCAGGTCGGGCGTGAGCTCGCTGGGAATCTGGTTGGGCGTCATCCAGCCGCGCGGCGGCGCGCCCTCGTGCCGGGCGATCACCTCGGTCACCTCGGCGATCAGCGCCCGCTCCTCCTCCTCCGGGCGGCCGCCGACCCGCTCGGAGTTGGTGCGGCCGTGGCCGACGAACTCGTCGCCGCGCTTGCGGATCGCCGCCGGGATCTCCGGGTGCGTGTCGTAGAGGTAGGAATTGACCAGGTGGGCGGCCGGCAGCTCCATCTCGTCGAACAGCTCGAGCATGCGCCAGAACCCGACCCGGTTGCCGTATTCGCGCCACGACCAGTTGCGGTGGTCGGGCGGCGGCGGCGCGGCGCCCAGCACCGCCCCCGGCATGCCGTAGCCGAAGGTCTCGACGTTCAGCGCGACGTAGAAGGCGAGCGACTTGCCGCCGGGCCAGGCGTAGTGCGCGCGAGTCGGCAGGGCCGAAAACGGGAAGCGCCCATGGGTCGGCAAGGTCATCGGTGTCTCCCGTGCTGTGCGGCCGGCGCGGCCGGACGCCATGCTTCTCCCGGCGGCGCGGGCTGTCAACGGCGCCGATTGCCGGACCGAACGGTCGCATGCTAACGGTTCCAACACGAGAATTAGGAGGGGGGCCGATGTCGAGCATCCAGATTTCCATCGCCTGCGGCGACTACGACCGCGTGCGCGCGATCAAGGACGGCCGCGTGCGGGTCGACGGCTGCGACGTCACCTTCATCCCGATGATCCCGGAGGAGCTGTTCTTCCGCGCGCTGCGCTATGCCGAGTTCGACGTCGCGGAGCTGTCGTTCAACAGCACGATGATGCTGACCGCGCGGGGCGTGTGCCCCTATGTCGCGATCCCGGTGTTCCCGTCGCGCATGTTCCGCCACTCGGCGATCTACGTCCGCACCGACCGCGGCATCACGAAGCCCGAGGACCTCAAGGGCCGGCTGGTCGGCGTGCCGGAATACCAGCAGACCGCCAACGTGTGGATGCGCGGCATCCTGGCCGACGAGTACGGCGTGAAGGACAGCGACATCCGCTGGCGCAGCGGCGGGCAGGAGGAGGCCGGGCGCGACGAGCGCACGCCGCTCGCCCTGGAGAACGGCGTCGAGCTGATCGCGGTGAAGGACCGCTCGCTGTCGGCGATGCTGCTGGCCGGCGACCTCGACGCGTTCATGACCGCGCGCGCGCCGTCGGTGTTCCTCGACCGGCGGCCCAATATCGGCCGGCTGTGGCCCGACTACCGCACAGTCGAGCTCGACTACTACCGGCGCACCGGCATCTTCCCGATCATGCACCTGATCGGCGTCAAGCGGACCCTGGCCGAGAAGCACCCGTGGCTGCCCGGCAGCCTCTACAAGGCGTTCAACCAGGCCAAGGCGATCGCGATGCAGGAGATCCCCGAGGTCGCCGCACTCAACGTCACCCTGCCCTGGGTCGAGGTGTTCCAGGAGGAGGTGCAGCGCCTGATGGGCGACGACTACTGGCGCTACGGCATCGCCGAGTGCCGCCA
>JBFWQM010000272.1:0-6584 GCA_050249455.1 Rhodospirillaceae bacterium
GATGCGGGCCTGCTGGACTTCCATGATCTCCTTGTCCTCGATGAAGGTCGGGTAGATCTCGTCGTACATGTCCTGCGTCGCCTGCGGGTCGTCCTGGCGGTAGCCGTTGGCGGTCGACCAGAAGTAGTGGAAGGTAGTGTCGGTCTCCGGCGTCGCGCCGTGGTACAGGCGCAAATGGAAGCCGTCCTGCTCGCGGTTCTCCATCGCGCCCTTGCCGACGTTCAGCGCGCCCGACCACTGCAGCACGGTGGACGGCCAGACGTATTCGAACTCCTGCCAGCGGTCGACCTTGCCGGTGAAGCCGGCGCCCTTCACGTAGGTCGGCGGCGGGATGCAGTCCTTCATCCAGCGGATGAAGTGGACGCCGTTCTCCTTCTCTGTGATGTCCATTTCGGCGGCGACGTGGGTCCTCGGGTTGCCGCCGATGGTCTTGGTGTGGACGTAGCCCAGATGGGTCAGGTCCATCAGGTTGTCCATCATCAGCATGTAGTTCGACTTGATCTGGAACACCGCCTTGCGGTGCGGCCACTTGTCCGGCATGTCGTGGTACGGGTAGTCGATGATCTGGCTGGTGTCGGCCAGCGCCGGGTCGCCCATCCAGATCCAGACGAACTGCTGCTTCTCGACGATGGGATAGCCGCGCACGCCGGCGCGCGGCGGGATGTTGGGCTGGCCGGGGATCACCACGCACTTGCCCGACCCGTCGAAGATCAGGCCGTGGTAGCCGCACTGCAGCCCTTCCTCGACGATCGAGCCGTGGGTCAGCGGCGCGCCGCGGTGGCAGCACCGGTCCTCGAGCGCCGACGCCTTGCCCTGCGGGTCGCGGAACAGGACGATCGGCTCGTTCATGATCGTCCGGCCGAGGATGCCGTTGTCCAGCTCTTCCGACCACGCCGCCAGGTACCAGGCATTGCGGACGAAGGGGACCACAGTCGAATCGAAGCTCATGAAGGATTCCTTCCCTGCGATGGCCGCGCCGCGCGTGCGCCCGTGCCGTACTTCTTGCGGACAGGGTAATCGGCGGCGGCGACCGGTGACAAGGGGCAAGGAGGGGGTGCGGCGCCCGGCGGCAGGGGGATTCAGCCGGCGGCGGAGGCGGCCCCGGCCGCCTTGGCGCGCTGGCGGGCTTCCTGCAGCGCCTCCCAGAAATCGTCGTGCATGGCGCTGGGGATCCGCGCCAGGCTGAGCGCCCGGGTCACCGGCGCGGCGCCTTCGTGCAGCATCAGGCTGTTGACCTTGGCCAGCGGCATCTCCGACAGCACCGAGAAGGCGGCGCTGAAGAAGGCGAGGTGGCCCTCGCGCAGGGTCGTGATGAGCAGAAGCGGCGTCAGCTTGCGGTCGTGCTTGAGCTGCTCGGCCAGCGCCAGCAGCCGGGTCTCCGGGGCTTCACGCGCCTCGCGCACGAGCTGCAGCACAGCGTCGGCCTCGGCCTCGGCGACCACCGGCTCGGTGAAATCGACCAGGTTGTATGCCTGGGCCAACTTGTCGCGCGCGGCGGCCGACACGCGCAGGCACAGCACCGCGGCCACGTCGGCGGCCAGGTCGTCGCGGTCGGCCATCTTCTCGATCACCCACGGCGAATCGGTGAAGCGCTCGATCAGCAGATGGCACACGGGCGACGAAAGCGGCGTCGCGGCGTTGCCGATCAGGGTCTCGGCGACGACGGTGTCGTGCCCCTCGGCCAGCGCGCGCGCCAGCCCTTCGCTCATCGACGTGCGGCGGGCCACCGCGATGCGCGCGCCGCGCGAGATGGTCAGCACGAGCTGCTGCCAATCGCCCTCGGAAAAGACCTCGGTGGCTTCCAGGAACGGGCAGGCCACCGAATCGACGTCGTGGGCGATCTTCAGCGCGATGTCGCGCGGCAGGAAGCGCGCGTGGCGGACCGCCTCCGACAGGGCGCGACGCACCCGCTCGATCGCATCGGCCACCAGCGCGCGCGCCAGCGCCTCCGCGGCGAGCCGCTCGGCCTCGGGCAGGCCTTCGCGGCACAGCCGGTCGCCGACTCTGCCGGCAATCTCGATCCGGTCGTCGTCGCTCTTGGCGTCGAGGAAGTGGCTGAACTGGACCTGTGCGCCCATGGTGCCCGGCTATGGGTTGCCAATGGCTCCGGCACAGCTTGCCAGCGCCCCGTTCACCAATGGTTAATGCGCTCTAGCCGGCCGCCCGGCCGTCCGCGGCGAAACGTCCCGGCGGCGGCGCGGCGGGTCAGCGCGCCGGCGCCGGCCCCTCGACCAGGCGCTTCAGGTTGGCGAGCCCGGCCTCGAAATCGCCGCCGACCATGCCATCCATGTCCATGAACAGGTGGGCGATCTTGGCCACGAACGGCACCGGCCCGTGCATCGCCCAGGTCACCTCCGTGGCGTCGCCGTTCGCGGCGAAGGTGAACGCGACCGTGTTCTGCGCGGGGAACGGCCGCGTGAAGCGGAGGTCCATCGCGACCTTGGACGGCGGCGTGGATTCGGTGATCTCCATCCGGCCGGCCCCGACCTCGGCGTTGCCCTCCCAGGCATAGGCGGCGCCCTTGCCGCTCGCCGGGCCCTCGTAGACGCGCTTCATGGCCGGGTCGCGCTTGTCGTAGGGCGACCACTCGCCGAACCGGCGCAGGTCGTTGACCAGCGGGAAGATCGCTTCGGGCGGCGCCTTCACCGCGGCGCTGCGGGCCACTGTGAAGGTATCCGGCACGGTCGTGGCGGCGATCAGCACGCCGGCGATAGCGACCGCGACCACGCCGCCGACGATGGCAAGTATTCTCAGCATAGCCAGTTCCCCGTCCCTTCTGGTTTCGCGGCGCCCGCTGCGGGGCGCTTCAAGCCTCGGCGCCGCCCTCGATACAGGACGCCGCCGATTCGCGCTCAGCCGCAAAGACTGGGCGTCCCCCGGAGGACGGCCGGACGGCCTCCTTTCCGACACCGCATCGACAATTTCTGCCGTTCAATCCGCCGGCCGGCCGTCGCGCGCCAGCCGGTCCAGGTGCATGCGGATATGCGCCGCCTCGGCCGGCGTGCCGGCGAGCGCGATGGCGCGGTCGAAGGCGACCCGCGCCTCGGCGCCGCGGCCGAGCTGCATCAAGAGCGCGCCTCTCAGCCCGTGGAAGTGGAAATAGCCGTCCAGCCGCCTTGCCAGCGGCTCGATCATCGCGAGGGCCGCTTCCGGGCCGCGCCGTTTCGAGACGGCGACCGCGCGATTGAGCGTGACGACCGGCGACGGCTGGATGTGCTCCAGCGTGGCGTAGAGGAGGTCGATCTGCTCCCAGTCGGTGTCCTCGGGCCGGGCGGCGCGGGCGTGCAGCGCGGCGATCGCGGCCTGGATCTGGTAGGGGCCGGGCTGGCCGTGGCGCATCGCCTTGTCGAGCAGGGCGAGCCCTTCCTCGATCATGCCGCGATCCCACTTGCCCCGGTCCTGGTCGTCCAGCAGCACGACGGCGCCGTCCGCGCCGAACCGCGCCGCGGCGCGGGCGTGCTGCAGCAGCATCAGCGCGGCCAGCCCCATCGCCTCCGGCTCGCCCGGGAACAGCCGCAGCAGCAGCCGCGCCAGGCGTATCGCCTCGTCGCACAGCGGCGCGCGCGCCGGCGCGGTGTCGGCGGCGGCCGAATAGCCCTCGTTGAAGACCAGGTAGACCATGGCGGCAACCGCGGCCAGCCGGTCGGCCCGCTCGGCCGGGCCTGGCGACTCGAACGCGACGCCGGCGGCGCCGATGCGCGCCTTGGCGCGGGTGATGCGCTGCTCCATCGCCGCCTCGGACACCACGAAGGCGCGGGCGATCTGGCGCACAGACAGGCCGGAGACGATGCGCAGCGCCAGCGCGATCTGCTGCGTCGCCGGCAGGTCGGGGTGGCAGCACACGAACAGCAGCCGCAGGATGTCGTCGCGGTAGTGCGACCCGTCCAGCCGCTCGGCCATCGCCGCCTCGGCGTCGTCGAGGTCGGAGATCGCCTCCTCGTCGGGCAGCCCGGTCAGCCGCTTCTGCCGGCGGGCGGAGTCGAGCGCGGCGTTGCGCCCGACCAGGATCAGCCACGCCGCCGGGTCGCGCGGCGGCCCGTTCTTCGGCCAGTTCCGCAGCGCCCGCAGGCACGCCTCCTGGAACGCCTCCTCCGCCGTGTCGAGATCGCGGAAATAGCGCAGCAGCGCCCCCACCGCCTGCGGCCGGGCGGCGGTCAGCGCCGTGTCGATCCAGGCCAGGTCGGTCATGTCGGGACGGCGGTATGGGGCATCGGGTCCTCGGTGGCTTTACCGAAGGACGCACGGGGACGCCGCTTGCCGACATCTCGCTGTCGCGAGGCCCCCTCCCCCCAACCCCCTCCCGCGAGGGGAGGGGGAGCAGGACCGGAAGCCCCATCCCCTTGCGGGAAGGGACTGTAGGAGAGGGGACTACAGACAGCGAGCATCGCCCGGCAAGCGATGCGCAGGTCTTGATGAAACGCCCGGACGCGCCCTTACGCCGCCTTGGCGAAGCTCGCCAGGGTCTCCTTCTCGAACGAGAGCACCTTCTGGAAGCTCGGGCGGGCCTGCATGCGCTCGTAATGGGCGACGCAGTTCTTGTAGGCGCTGACGTCCAGCTTGAACTGCTGGGCGCGGCGGAACGTCCAGAAGAAGTGGGCGTCCGGCGCGGTGAAGTGGCTGAAGAAGAAGTCCTTGCCGGCCAGCAGGTCGTCGGCGATGCGGAAGTTCTCGTGCAGGTTGTCGCTCGCCGCCTTGACCACCGCCTCGGCGCTGCCCGGCGCGTCGCATACCTTGGCGGGGTTGTTGATGCGGGTCAGGAACGGATGGATGCCCGAGGAGCACCACGACATCAGCGACACCGCCTGCAAGTACTCCCACGGGTCGGACGGCAGGATGCGCGCCTGCGGGAAGGTCTGGTGCACCCACTGGTGCATCGCGACGTTCTCGGTCAGCGTCCTGCCGTCGATCACCAGCACCGGCACCTTGTGCTTGGGGTTGAGCTTCAGGTAGTCGGGCGCCATCTGCTGGCCCTTGCCGAGGTTGACCGTGCGCACCTCGAAGTCCGCGCCCGCCTCCGTCAAGGTGACGTACGGCACCAGCGAGCAGGCGATCGGGCCGTAGTACAGGATGATGTTCATGGAGTCCCTCCCAGGGTGGTTTGGTGCTGCAGAGTCGCACCGGACCAGTTTTGATTGAGCACACAATATTAGGCGGGTGCACGACGCCCGGCCAGGGCCACTGCGGTCCGATGAACCGCCAAGGCGTCCCGCTTCTTAAAAGTAATGGTCATACGCGGGCTCGACCCGCGTATCCAGCACCGCGGCATTGCCGCGCAGAAGAGTCTCTTGCGCGCTGACCGCGCGCGCTGGATGCGCGGGTCGAGCCCGCGCATGACTCCTGTTCTTCATGGTGGGCCAGGACGGCCGCAGTTGAACCGGATAGCCGCTGGTGAGACCGCGCATCCCGCCGTCGTGGAAAAAACCTGCAATTAAGGCCCGGCAAACGGCCGCGCGCGCTTGCGGCCACCGTGGCGATTCAACTCTCCTGCCGGCGCATCGCCCGCCACAGCCGTTCCGGCGTCAGCGGCATGTCTAGGTGGGTGACGCCGAACTCGGCCAGCGCGTCGACCGCGGCGTTGACGATGACGGCGAGCGCCGGGGTCGCGCCACCTTCGCCGCCGCCGCGCACGCCGAGCGGGTTGGACGGGGTCGGCACCTCCATGATCTCGGTGGCGAACGACGGGAACATGTCGGCCCGCGGCATCGCGTAGTCCATGAACGAGCCGGACAGCATCTGCCCCGTCGCGGGGTCGTAGTACGCGTGCTCGCACAGCGCCTGGCCGGCGGCCTGCACGATGCCGCCGTGCGCCTGGCCGTGCAGGATCAGCGGGTTGATCGCGCGGCCGACGTCGTCGACCGCGGTGTGGCGCACGATCTCCATGACGCCGGTCTCGGGGTCGATCTCGACCTCGCACACCTGCGCGCCGTAGGGGAAGCCAGGCACCTTCATCATCTCCTCGTGCGCGGCGCCGAGCGGGCCCTTCAGCCCGTCGGGCAGGTCGGCGCGCGTCGCGGCGGCGGCGGCGACCGCGAAGATGCCGACGCTGCGGTCAGTGCCGGCGACGGTGAACCGTCCCTGCGCGAACGCGATGTCGGCGGCGGCGGCCTCCAGCAGGTGCGCCGCGATCTGCTTTCCCTTCTCGACGATCATCTCGGACGCGCGGCCCATCACGATGCCGGCCATGCGCATCGACCGGGCGGAGTGCGAGCCGCCGCCTTCCTTCACCACGTCGGTGTCGCCGGTGATCAGGCGGATCGCGGCGAACGGCACGCCCAGCCACTCGGCGACGCACTGCGCGAAGCTGGTCTCGTGGCCCTGGCCCGACGGCGTGGTGCCGATGACGACGTCGACCGTCTCGTCCATGCGCACGGTGATCTCGGTCCGCTCCAGCGGGAAGCCGCTGGTCACTTCGATGTAGTTGGCCACGCCGATGCCCGACAGCTTGCCGCGGCGCCGCGCCGCCGCGCGCCGCGCCGGGTAGCCGGCCCAGTCGCCGATGGCCAGCGCCTTCTCCATCGCCGCGCCGAACGTGCCGCTGTCATAGGTCAGGCCGAGCGGGTTGGTGTAGGGCAGCTTGTCGTCGC
>JBFWQM010000273.1:0-6537 GCA_050249455.1 Rhodospirillaceae bacterium
TGCTGCGGCCCTGGTGGCGGTAGCTGACGAATTTCATTTGCGAACTCCGATGCCGTGGCGGGCACCCCCTCCCCCAACCCCCTCCCACGAGGGGAGGGGGTCAGTTGCTCCCCCTCCCCTCGTGGGAGGGGGTTGGGGGGGAGGGGCCTCTCCGCGCGAAAAATCTGCGACGAAAGACCTATGACGCCTGCTTCGTCCCCGGCTTCGGCGGCGTCGCGGCGAATGGCGACCCGGCGAGGCAGTAGCGCCCCTCCGCGTCCTGCCACAGGGTGCCGCCGCGGTGCAGCTCGCCCAGCGCGCGGGCGACCGCCTGGAAGCCCTCGGCCTCGAACTTCTCGGCGAGCTGCGCGAAGTAGAGCGGCGTCTCGGCGATCACGTCCGTGATCTGCTTGGCGAGCGACGCCGGCTCCACCGCCTTCAGCACCGGCGCCTTGCCGTTGGCGCCGTCGAGGTAGTCGGCGAGCTTCACCTTGCTGGAATAGGCGTAGGCGATGCGGTGGTAGCGCTCGCGCGGCACGTTGTCGGGGATCGTCGCATCGATGCCCATCTTCGCCGTCGTCGGCACCTTGCCGTGCTCGATGACGAGGCTGGGATCGAGCGGCTTCGAGCGCGCGCCGGAGATGATCACGACGTCGCGGTCGGCCTGCACGCGCGTCGCCACCGCCCACTCCACGTCGGTCGCGTCGAACACGTCGATGTCCTCGTCGACGATGGTGACGTGCTTCATGTCGGCGACCGACAAGGCGGCGAGGATGGCGTTCTTGGCATCGCCCGCCAGCGGCTTGATCGCGATCACCGCGTGCCAGTGGCAGCAGCCGCCCGGCGTGATGTTGACCGCCGTCACCTGGACGCCCGCCTCGTGCAGCACGCGGCGCACCGCCGCCTCGTAGATCGGGCCCGACGGCCAGATGTTCTCCCACGGCATGTGCAGCGCGTAGTAGACCGCGCCCTTGCGCATCGAGATCGCCTTGACGCGGACGTGCGGGTTCCAGTGCAGCCCGCCCATCAGCCGGGTGAACTCGCCGAAGCGGCCCTCCGGCTTGGTCCACCCGGTCGGCAGGATCTCCGCCTCCAGCACGATCTCGGCGTCGGCGATGCACGGCATGTCGATGGTCTTGCACGGGGTCAGCGGCACGCCCTCGCCGCGCATCCCGCCGGAGATCGCGATCTCGCTGGTGCCGAGCGGCGCCTTGTAGCAGCCGGCGATCAGCTCCGACGGATGGGTGCCGATGTTGACCGAGATCGGCAGCGGCTTGCCGGCCTTGTAGGCGGCCTGGGCGAACTTGTGCAGGTTGTTCGGGGTCACGATGTCGATGCCGGTCAGGTTCCTCTCCTTGACCAGCAGGCGGTAGATGCCGGCGTTGAGCCCGGCCTCCGGGTCCTTCGACAGGATGACTCCGGCGGTGATCATGGGCCCGCCGTCGAGCACCGAGAACAGCGGGATCGGCAGCTTGAACAGGTCGACCTCGTCGCCCTCCATATAGACCTCGCGCGCCGGGCCGGAGTTGACGTTGCGCGGCTCGATCGGATGGTCGAGGCCGCGGCGCAGTCGGCCCTCGATCTCGGGAAATTCGCAGTCCATCGCGATGGCCAGCCGGTCGCGGCTGTTGGTGATGCCCGACACCACCGGCATGTCGTAGCCGATGACGTTGTTGAACTTCAGCGCCTTGTCCGACTGGTCGACCAGCGTGGCGATGTAGCGGATGTCGACCGGCCGGTCGATCTCGACGAGCTGCCCCGCGGCCTTGAGGTCGTCGAGCAGTCCCCTGAAGCTGGTCGCCATGACGCTGGGTCTCCGTGCCTGAACCGAATTTCGCGCGGACGTTAGGAGAGAACGGCCGGAGAGTCCATGCCGGCTGGCGGCAGACGAGCGGGTTGGGGTCAGACACCCGTCTCCCGCCCTCGCCCGTGGCCGGCAGGACCGCGGGACGGGTGTCTGGCCCCAACCCGCTTCCCTTCCCGCTCAGCCGCCCAGGATCCCGTCCGCCAACTTCTCCGCGGTCATGATGGTCGGGATGTTGGTGTTGGCGCACGGGACGCACGGGAAGACCGAGGTGTCGACCACCCGCAGCCCGTCGACGCCGTAGACCCTGGCGTCGCGCGGGCTGGTGACCGCCATCGGGTCGTCCGGCGCGCCCATCCGGCAGGTACCCGAGGCGTGCCAGGTGCCGGTGACGGTGCGGCGGATGAACTCTTCCAGCAGGGTGTCGTCGGCCAGCAGCGCGTCGATCACGTCCCCCTGGGTGATGACGTCGCGGATCAGCCGCCGGCGCAGCGGTCCGGCGAGGTCGAGGACGTGGCCGAAGATCGCCGTCAGCAGCCAGTTCCTGGCGCTGACCACGCCGAGGGTGCGCACCCGCTCGTCGTAGGACGACGGGAACACCTCCGACAGCACGCCTTGCATCGGCGGCGCGCGCAGCACGCCGGTCAGCATCCGCATCGCGTCCATCAGCCGGTCGAGGTCGCGGCGGTCGGACAGCATGTGGAAATCGACCTCCGGCTCGTCCTGCCAGCGCGCCGAGCCTAGCCGCACCTCGCCGCGCGAGTACGACTTGTTGACCCAGATCAGCAGCGACCCCAGCCGCCAGCCGAGCGGATGCCACGCCGACTTGCACACGGTGGAGAGATACATGTCGCCGGGCGGGCAGCCGTCGCGCCCCGACGACCAGCGCAGCGCGACCAGGATGTGGCGGCGCAGGCTCGCCGGCATCCGCGCGCCGCGCGACAGGTAGCCGGTCAGCCCGACCGACGGGTGCTCGTTGAGGTTCTGCCCGACGCCGGGCCGGTCGGCCTTCACCTCGATACCGAGCGCCGACAGCGCGGCGCCGGGCCCGACCCCGGCGCGCATCAGCGCCGCCGGCGAGTGGATGCCGCCGCAGCAGAGAATGACCTCCCTGGCCGCGATCTCCTCCTCCTTCCCGCCGGCGACGACACGCACGCCGGTCACCTGCGTTCCACGCCAGGTCAGCCCGGCGAGCTGGGTCTGGTCGCGGATGGTCAGGTTGGGGCGCGCCCGCGTCGCGGAATCGAGGTAGCCGATCGCCGCCGACACCCGCTGGTCGTTCACGTTGGAGATCGTGTTTTCGCACCAGCCGTCCTCGTACGGGCCGTTCTGGTCGGGCAGGTACTTGAACCCCGCCTCGCTGTAGGACCGCGCCACCGCCCTGGCGAACTCCGGCCACAGCGCCTGCGGCACGCGGCGGATCGGGATCGGGCCGTCCTTGCCGTGCAGCGGCCCGTCGAAGTCCTGGTCGGACTCGAGCTTCCTGAAATAGGGCAGCACGTCGTCCCAGCGCCATCCGGTCGCGCCGAGGTCGTGCCATTCGTCGTAGTCCGACGGCGCGCCGCGGTTGGCGAGCTGGGCGTTGATCGACGAGCCGCCCCCCATCACGCGCGCCTGCTCGTAGCGCCGCGGCGTCGGCCGGTCGGGCGCGTTGCGCGAGAACGCCGGCAGCCGGACGCGGAGCTGCGACCATAGGTAGGCCGGGTTGTACATCGCGACGATGGGGTAGGAATCGAGCACCTGCGGCGGCACGTTGCCGGGCGGCGTGTCCCTGCCCGCCTCCACCAGCAGCACCTTGTTGGCGCTGCGCGCCGACAGCCGGTTCGCCAGCACGCAACCGGCCGATCCGCCGCCGACGATGACGTAGTCGTAGGTCACGATGGCCTCGCCCTTCCGAAACCGAACCGATAGCCCTCTAAGGGATCGCCGGCAAGCCGACTTCGCGCTTGCGCAAGTCGCCGGAACCGCTACACCGTCCCGCGACGCCACCGGAGACCGCGCATGATCCTGAGCCCCGCCCAAGCCGCGTTCCGCGACAAGGTCCGCGCCTTTGCCCGCGAGCACCTGCTGCCGCGCGCCGCGGACGACGACCGCAGCGGCGCCTTCCCGGTCGACACCCTGCGCCGGCTGGGGCGCGAGGGGCTGATGGCGGTCTACATGCCCGCCGACCTTGGCGGCCTCGGCCTCGACATGGTGTCGCTGTCGCTGGCGGTCGAGGAAATGGCGGCGTGCGACGCTTCCGTCGCCGTGGTGGCGAGCCTCAACAACTCGCTGGTGTGCGGCCCGTTCTACAAATACGGCACCGACGCGCTGAAGAAGCGCTGGATCCCCGAGATCGCCTCGGGCCGCGCCATCGGCTGCTTCGCCATCGCCGAGCCGCAGGCGGGCTCCGACGCCGCGAAGCTGACCCTGGCCGCGGCGAAGGACGGCGACGACTACGTGCTGAACGGCATCAAGTGGCTGATCACCGGCGGATCGAACGCCGAGGTAACCCTGGTGTTCGCGCTGACCGACCCCGCCGCCGGCGCCCGCGGCATCAGCTGCTTCGTGGTGCCGGCCGACACGCCCGGCTACCGCGTGGTGCGGGTCGACCGCAAGATGGGCATCCGATCCTCCGGCACCGCGGAGCTCGCGTTCGAGAACTGCCGCGTGCCGGCGTCGGCGATGCTCGGCAAGCCGGGCGAGGGCTACCGCATCGCGCTCGACGGGCTGGGCACCAGCCGGCTCGGCATCGCCGCGCAGTCGATCGGCATCGCGCGCGCCGCGTTCGAGGCCGCGCGCGCCCACGCCAAGGCGCGCGAGGCGTTCGGCAGCGCGATCATCGAGCACCAGGCGATCGCCTTCAAGCTGGCCGACATGGCGACCGGGATCGAGGCGGCGCGCGCGCTCACGTTGCACGCCGCATCGCTCAAGGACGCCGGCCTGCCGAGCCAGAAGGAGGTCGCGATGGCCAAGCTGTTCGCCTCCGAGATGGTCGAGCGGGTGTGCAGCGAGGCCGTCCAGATCCACGGCGGCATCGGCGTGCTGGAGGGCACCCTGGTCGAGCGCCTCTACCGCGACGCCCGCGTGACGCAGATCTACGAGGGCACCAGCGAGGTCCAGCGCATCGTCATCAGCCGGATGCTGGCGGCGGAGAAGACGGACTAGCGTCGCGGGATTGGCGTTGCGAAGGGGCGGGTCTGAAACCCGCCCCTACCGAACATCCGGGTCAAGCCTACCGCCGCCTCCGCTCCATCGACATGAACGCGATCGGCGTGACGAACAGGTAGCAGGCGGCCGAGATCCAGAACACCGACGCCGGCGAGCCGTGGTCCATCAGCGTGCCGTAGACCACCGGCATCACCGCCTGGCCGACCGTGAAGCCGGTGGTGACGAATGCGAACACGGTGCCGACCAGGTGGTCGGGCGCGATCTCGCGGATCATCACGTCGCGCACCGGGTTGACGAAGCCGCGCAGGAAGCCCACCAGGCCAAGCAGGCCCATCACCGCCCACACCGGCACCATCGCGCTGCCGACGATCACCGTCATGATCGAGCAGCCGATGAAGGCGACCACCAGCACCAGGTCGTGGCGCCCCTTCTTGTCGGCGTAGTGGCCGCCGAACAGCACGCCGACCGAGGTCATCACCTGGAACGCCGTCAGCACCGAGGCGGCGAATGCCACCGGCGCGCCGTAGAGGTCGACCAGCGCCACCACCGAGAACGCCTGGATGCCGACGCCGGCCGAGGCGAGCACGATGTAGAACAGGAAGAACAGCATCACGGGGCGCGACAGCAGGAACCGCCAGCCGGCCGCCTCGGGCTCCTTCTTCCGTGCGGCGTTGTCCTGCAGGGTGCCGCCCATCAGCGCGATCGCCAGCGCCACCGCGATGCCGACCAGGCCGGCGACGATCAGCGCGCCGCGCCAGTCCATCGCCCAGGCGAGGAACAGGATAGTCGGCGGCGCCACCGCGAATCCGGTCGTGCCGCCCAGCGTGTGGATCGAGAACGCCCGGCCCAGCCGCCGCTTCTCCACCGAGGCGGCGAGGATCACGTAGTCCGCGGGGTGGAACACGCTGTTGCCGACGCCGGCGATGGCGAACGCGGCGAGCAAATGCCACGGCTCGGTCGCGAAGCCGGCCAGCGCGATCCCGAGCGCCATGATCGCCAGCCCGCCGGCCAGCACCAGCCGCGCGCCGACCCGGTCGACCAGCGCGCCGACGGGGGTCTGCAGCACGCCGGTGGCAATCGCGTTGACGGTGAGCGCGAGGCCGAGCTCGGCATAGCTCATGCCGAGCTCGCCCTTGAGCAGCGGGAACAGCGGCGGCAGCGCCAGCACGTAGAAATGGCTCAGCCCGTGGGCGACCGCGATGGTCCCGATCGCCTGGACCTGCCGCCCCGCCGTCAACGCCGTCGCCGCCATACGCGCAAGCCCCTATGTTTTAGGCGGCGCAGTTTGCACCGGCGGATCGGGTTGCGCCAGTCATCCGGGCCCGGAAGCGCCCACTCCCCCACCCCCCTCCCACGAGGGGAGGGGGTTGGGGGAGGGGGCCTCTCAACCTGGAACCGCCAGCCGTTTCATGCCACACACCCTCATGTTCACCCTGAACGCCGTCACCAAGCGCTATGCCGGCCGCGCCGCGGTGGCAGACATCGACCTCGACATCGCGACCGGCCGCACCACCGTGCTGATCGGCCCGTCCGGCTGCGGCAAGTCGACGGTGCTGCGGCTCCTGATCGGCCTGGTGGTGCCGGAGGAAGGGGCGGTGCGGTTC
>JBFWQM010000274.1:0-6535 GCA_050249455.1 Rhodospirillaceae bacterium
CCCGGCGCGAAGACCAGCAGGCGGCCGGGCTCGAACACCGTGCCGTCGGCCTCCACGGCACCCTCGATCAGGTAGGCCGCGCGCTCCTCGTGCGGCGCCTCCACCGGCAGGGTCGCGCCGGCCGCCAGCGACACGTCCGCATAGAACATGTCGGAGAACGTCTGCACCGGCGAGGTCTTGCCGAACAGGCTGCCGGCGACGACCCGCGCCGACTTTCCGTCGCCCTCCAAAGCAGGCAGGGTGGTGCCTGCGTGATGGACGAAGGCGGGCTCGGCTTCCTCGTGCCGCTGCGGCAGCGCGACCCAGATCTGCAGGCCGGACATCGAATGCCCGGCGGCGCGGCGGTCGGGGTCGGCGCGCTCGGAATGGGCGATGCCGCGCCCGGCGGTCATCCAGTTGACGTCGCCCGGCACGATCGGCTGCAGGCTGCCCAGGCTGTCGCGGTGCACGATGGTGCCGTCGAACAGGTAGGTCACGGTGGCAAGCCCGATATGCGGGTGCGGGCGGACCTCGATCCCCTTGCCCGGCGCGAACGTCACCGGCCCCATCTGGTCGAAGAAGATGAACGGCCCGACCAGCCGGCGCTGCGCCGACGGCAGCACCCGGCGCACGTCGAAGCCGCCGATGTCGCGGGCGCGCGGCACGATGACCGTCTCCACCGTGGGGCATGCGCCGGCGGGATCGGCGTTCGGCGTCTCGGCGGGCTGCCAGCTCATCGGGCGCATCTCCTCGGCGGAAGCAGGGAACGGGTGCAATATGGGCCGGCGGTCGGCAAAGGCCAGCAACGCGCCGGCACCAGACTGTCCATGCTTGAGCGACAATCGGACGGTTTTCTGCGCGCTGTCGCAGGCCCATATCAGCGGCCGACCCTCAACTCCGGGAGACGATCCATGGCCCCCGCCGCCACCAGCGAGATCCGACGCGTCAAGGCCGTCGTGCGCGGACGTCCCGCCAGCGACGGCGCCGGCGTGCGGCTGACCCGCGTGATCGGCCAGCCGGTGCTGCCCGACCTCGACCCGTTCCTGCTGCTCGACGAGTTCCGCTCGGCCGAAGGGTCGGACTATGTCGGCGGCTTCCCCGACCACCCGCACCGCGGCTTCGAGACGGTGACCTACATGCTCGCCGGCCGCATGCGCCACGGCGACAACCAGGGCAATGTCGGGTTGCTGGCGCCGGGCAGCGTGCAGTGGATGACCGCCGGCCGCGGCATCGTGCATTCCGAGATGCCGGAGCAGGAAGACGGCCTGCTCTGGGGCTTCCAGCTCTGGGTCAACCTGCCGGCGAAGGACAAGATGACCGCCCCGCGCTATCAGGACATCGCCGCCGATGCGATCCCCGAGGCGGACCTGCCCGGCGGCGTGCGGGTGCGCGTCATCGCCGGCACGGCGGACGGCGTCACCGGGCCGGTGTCGGGCGTGGCAACGGCGCCGGTCTACCTCGACGTCGCGCTGCCGGCCGGGGCGCGGTTCGACCACGTCCTGCCCGGCGGCCACACGGCCTTCGCATACGTGTTCGAGGGTGAGGCGCGCATCGGCCCCGACGGCGCGGCGGAGGCGGTGCGACGGGGCGAGATCGCGGTGCTCGGCGACGGCGGCCCGTTCTCGGCCGCCGCGGGCGACGCGCCGGCCCGGCTGATCCTGGTCGCCGGCCGGCCGCTGAACGAGCCGGTCGCCAAGTACGGCCCGTTCGTGATGAACACGCCGGAGGAAGTCCGCCAGGCCGTCGAGGACTACCGGGCGGGACGGTTCTGAGCCTTCCCCCTTCCCCTCGCTTTTTCTCCCCCTCCCTTCGTGGGAGGGGGCGGGGGAGGGGCGTCTCCGCCTCGCGCTGCCGCAGATCGTCTTTGCGGCAGGCACCCCCTTCCCCAACCCCCTCCCGCGAGGGGAGGGGGCTAGGAAGGAGGGGAGTGGGCCTAGAAACATTGCCAACCCCCCGCGACCTTCCTAAGGTCGCGCCATGCCATCCCTGGACGATGTCGCGCGCGCCAAGCTCGACGAGCTGGAGCGGCGCAAGCTGCGGCGCACGCTGGCGGTGACCGGCCGCGGGCCGCGCGGCGCCGCCGAGCGCGAGGGCGCCGCGCTGGTTTCCTTCTGCTGCAACGACTATCTCGGGCTGTCGCAGGACCCGGCGGTCAAGGCGGCGGCGGTCGCGGCGGTGGAGCGCTACGGCGCCGGGGCCGGGGCGTCCAGGCTGGTCACCGGCAACCATCCGCTCTACGCCGACCTCGAAGCGCGGCTCGCCCGGCTGAAGGGCAAGGCGGCGGCGTGCGTGTTCGGCTCCGGCTACCTCGCCAATGCCGGCATCGTGCCGACCCTGATCGGCCCCGACGACCTGCTGCTGATCGACGCGCTGTCGCACGCCTCGATGCATGCCGGGGCGCGGCTGTCGGGCGCGCGCACGCTCACCTTCGCGCACAACGACGTCGACCATGCCGAGAAGCTCCTGAAGACCCACCGGTCGGAGCACCGCGCCTGCCTGATCGAGACCGAGGGCGTGTTCAGCATGGACGGCGACCGCGCGCCGCTGGCCGACCTCTCGCGCCTCGCGCGCGACTGGGACGGCTGGCTGCTGGTCGACGACGCGCACGGCTTCGGCGTGCTCGGCGGCGGCCGCGGCACGGCGTTCGAAAGCGACCCGCCGGTGCCGGTCGACCTCGCGATGGGCACCTTGTCGAAGGCGGTCGGCGCCTATGGCGGCTTCGTCGCCGCGTCGGCGCCGGTGGTGGACCTGCTGAAGACGCGCGCGCGCAGCTTCGTCTACACCACCGGCCTGCCGCCGATGGTGGCCGCCGCGGCGGGCGCGGCGGTGGACCGCATCGCAGGCGACACGGCGCTGGTCGCCGCGCCGCTGGCGAAGGCGCGCGCCTTCACCGCGCGCCTCGGCCTGCCGGCGGCGCAGAGCGCGATCGTGCCGATCGTGGTCGGCACGCCGGAACGCGCGCTCGACGCCTCCGCCGCGCTCGCCGGGCGCGGCTTCCTGGTGACCGCGATCCGGCCGCCGACCGTGCCGCCCGGCACCTCGCGGCTGCGCTTCACCTTCTCCGCAATGCACGACGATGCCGACGTGATGCGCCTCGCCGACGCGGTCGCCGCGCTCGGGATCGCGGGATGAGGGGCGTCTTCGTCACCGGCACCGGTACGGGAGTCGGCAAGACCCTGGTAACGGCGGTGATGGCGCGCCAGCTGCGCGAGCGCGGCGTCGCGGTGCGCGCGGTGAAGCCGGTCATCACCGGCTTCGATGCCGCCGCGCCGTCCGACCTCACGAACCTGCTGGAGGCGCAGGGCATCCAGGCGACCGAGCACGCGGTCGCCGGCATCGCGCCATGGCGGTTCGCGCCGCCGATCTCGCCGGACATGGCGGCTTCGCGGGCCGGGCGGCGGCTGACGGTGGCGGAGATGGCGGCGTTCGTCCGCTACGCCGCGCGCGACGGATCGACCCTGCTGGTCGAAGGCATCGGCGGCGTCATGGTGCCGCTGAACGACCGCGAGACCGTGCTCGACTGGATCGCCGCCGCCGAGATGCCGGCCGTGCTGGTGGCCGGCAGCTATCTCGGCACGCTCAGCCACACGCTGACCGCCATATCGGTGATGGCCGCGCGCGGCATTCCCCTGCGCGCGGTGATCGTCAGCGAATCGCCCGAGAGCCCGGTGCCGCTCTCGGAGACCTGCGCGACGGTCGCGCGCTTCGCCGCCGGCGCGCCGGTGGTCGCCCTTCCGCGCCTTGCCGGCGGCGAGCGCGGCTGGGCGCAGGCGCCCGACCTCGCCGGCTTCGCGCTGCCGCCGGAAGAGGCCTGAACGAGGTGTCCGCGCAACGGGCTTGGCAAAACCGGCGCGAGGGGGCATCTTCGCGGCCGGGCCGACCCCAAGAAGCCGACGCGTAGACGGGAATAGGGGGCTGATGAAGATCGCCATACCGAAAGAACGGCGACAGGGCGAGGGCCGCGTCGCGGCATCGCCCGCGACGGTCAAGAAGTTCAGGGAGCTGGGACTCGAGGTGATCGTGGAGGCGGGCGCCGGCGCGGCGTCGTCGATCCCCGATTCCGCCTTCGCCGACGCCGGCGCGACCATCGCCCCCGACGCGCGCGCTGCGCTCGCCGATGCCGATGTCGTGCTCAAGGTGCAGCGGCCGCTGACCGCGGCGGAGGGCGGGCCGGACGAGCTCGCGCTCGTGAAGCGCGGCGCCGTGCTGATCGGCACCCTCAGCGCGCTGACCAGCCGCGACCAGGTCGCCGCCTATGCGCAGAACGGCGTCACCGCCTTCGCGCTGGAGCTCCTGCCGCGCATTACCCGCGCGCAGTCGATGGACATCCTGTCGTCGCAGTCGAATCTCGCCGGCTACAAGGCGGTGCTCGACGCGGCGGCGGAATACGGCCGCATCTTCCCGATGATGATGACCGCGGCCGGCACCCTGCCGCCGGCGCGGGTCATCGTGCTGGGCGCCGGCGTGGCCGGGTTGCAGGCGATCGCGACCGCCCGCCGCCTCGGCGCCATCGTCACCGGCTACGACGTGCGGCCGGCGGTGAAGGAGCAGGTCGAGAGCCTGGGCGCCAAGTTCCTCGACGTCGACCCGGCGGCCACCGCGGCGGCGGAGACCGCCGGCGGCTACGCCCGCGAGATGGGCGAGGACTACCAGAAGAAGCAGGAGCAGGTGCTGCACGAGTCGCTGAAGAAGCAGGACATCGTGATCTGCACCGCGCTGATCCCCGGCCGCAAGGCGCCGGTGCTGGTGACCGAGGCGATGGTCGCCGACATGCGCCCCGGCTCAGTGATCGTGGACCTCGCGGTGGAGCAGGGCGGCAACTGCCCGCTCAGCCGGCCGGGCGAGGTGGTGGAGACGCCGAACGGCGTGCGCATCGTCGGCCACATCAACGTCCCCAGCCGGGTGGCGGAGGATGCGACGGCGATGTACGCGCGCAACCTGCTCAACTTCGTCGCGCCGCTGGTCGACAAGGAGACCAAGGCGCTGAAGATCGACTGGGAAGACGAGATCATCAAGGGCTGTCTGGTCGCCCGCGACGGGGCCGTGGTCCACCCGGCGCTGACGGCGTCCTGACGGCAGGGAGGGCGAGATCATGGGAAGCGACTCGGCCGCGGCGGCGGCATCCATCGCCGCCAGGATCGGCGACACCGCGGCGGTCGCGCACGGCGACGGCTTCATCTCGCTGTTCACCGTGTTCGTGCTGGCGGTGTTTGTCGGCTACTACGTGGTGTGGAACGTGACGCCGGCGCTGCACTCGCCGCTGATGAGCGTCACCAACGCGATCTCCTCGGTCATCATCGTCGGCGCGCTGATCGCCGCCGGGCCGTCGGAGCTGCACCTTTCGAAGATCATGGGTTTCGTCGCGGTCGTCCTGGCCTCGATCAACATCTTCGGCGGCTTCATCGTCTCGCAGCGCATGCTGCAGATGTACCGCAAGAAGAAGTAGGCGGAGGCCCGGCGTGTCCCCCACGTTCACCGCGCTCGCCTATCTGGTCGCCGCGATCTGCTTCATCATGGCGCTGCGCGGCCTGTCGTCGCCGGTGACGGCGCGGCGCGGCAACGCCACCGGCATCGCCGGCATGGTCATCGCGATCGCCACCACGCTGGCCCAGCCCGCCGTCCTCAGCTACGACCTGATTGTCGCCGGCATCGTTATCGGCGGCGCGATCGGCGCCGTGACCGCGCTCAAGATCAAGATGACGGCGCTGCCGCAGCTGGTCGCCGCGTTCCACAGCCTGGTCGGCCTCGCCGCGGTATTCGTCGCCACCGCCGCGCTCTACGCGCCGGACGCCTACGGCATCGGCAGCGTCGGCCACATCAAGGTCGGCAGCCTGGTCGAGATGGCGCTCGGCACCGCGATCGGCGCGATCACGTTCTCCGGCTCGATCATCGCGTTCCTCAAGCTACAGGGGCTGGTGTCGGGCGCGCCGGTGGTGTTTCCCGGCCAGCACGCGCTGAACGCGCTGATCGGCGTCGTGATCCTGGCGCTCGGCGCATGGTTCTGCGCCACCGAATCCTACGGCGTCTACTGGGCGCTGGTGCTGCTCGCCTTCGCGGTCGGCTTCCTGCTCATCATTCCGATCGGCGGCGCCGACATGCCGGTCGTGATCTCGATGCTCAACTCCTACTCGGGGTGGGCGGCCTGCGGCATCGGCTTCACCCTGGGCAACACGCTGCTGATCATCACCGGCGCGCTGGTCGGGTCGTCCGGCGCCATCCTCAGCTACATCATGTGCAAGGGGATGAACCGGTCGTTCTTCAACGTCATCCTGGGCGGCTTCGGCGCCGAGGGCGACGCGGCCGGCGCGGCGGCGCGGTTCAAGGACAAGGCGGTGAAGTCCGGCAGCGCCGAGGACGCGGCCTTCATCATGAAGAACGCGTCGAAGGTCATCATCGTGCCGGGCTACGGCATGGCGGTGGCGCAGGCGCAGCACGCGCTGCGCGAGATGGCCGACATCCTGAAGAAGGAAGGCGTCAACGTCTCCTACGCCATCCACCCGGTCGCCGGCCGCATGCCCGGCCACATGAACGTGCTGCTGGCCGAGGCGAGCGTGCC
>JBFWQM010000275.1:0-6512 GCA_050249455.1 Rhodospirillaceae bacterium
TGGAGCGCCAGGTGCGCCCGGCGGAGTTCAACTCCTACGGCTCGCGCCGCGGCAACCACGAGGTGATGATGCGCGGCACCTTCGCCAACATCCGCATCCGCAACGAGATGGTGCCCGGCGTCGAGGGCGGCGTGACGAAGCACCTGCCGTCGGGCGAGCAGATGTCGGTCTACGACGCGGCGATGAAGTACCAGGCCGAAGGCGTGCCGCTGATCATCGTCGCCGGCAAGGAATACGGCACCGGCTCGTCGCGCGACTGGGCGGCCAAGGGAACGCGCCTGCTCGGCGTCAAGGCCGTGATCGCCGAGACCTACGAGCGCATCCACCGCTCCAATCTGGTCGGCATGGGCGTGCTGCCGCTGCAGTTCCAGGACGGGACCAGCCGCAAGACCCTGAAGCTCGACGGCAGCGAGACGTTCGACATCGAAGGCCTGGCCGGCGGGATCAAGCCGCGGATGACGCTCAGCTGCCGCATCCATCGTGCCGACGGGACGACGGAAACCATACAGGTTGTATGCCGCATCGATACCCTCGACGAGGTGGAGTACTACCTGCACGGCGGCATCCTGCAATACGTGCTGCGGAACATGCTTAAGGCGGCGTGAGCCGCGGCGCGCCGCCGTCCCCCCGTCAAGGACACGTGATTGGCGGGGGCCAGGCGGCGGGCCTATGTTGCAGGGCATGACCCGTATCCTCTGGATCGCCGCGTTCGTTTTCGCCCTGGCCGCCACGCCGGCCGGCGCGGAGCCGGCGCCCCAGAAGCGGATCGTGGTGGAGCTGTTCACCTCGCAGGGCTGCTCGTCCTGCCCGCCGGCCGACGCGTACCTGCGCGAGCTCGCCAAGCGCAGCGACCTCCTCGTCCTGTCGCTGCATGTCGACTACTGGAACTATATCGGCTGGAAGGACCCGTTCTCGTCGCGGCAGATGACCGACCGGCAGAACGGCTACAAGAAGGCGTTCCAGCTCCGCTTCATCTACACGCCGCAGATGGTGGTGGACGGCCGCGCCGAGGTGGTCGGCTCGCGCGCCGACCTCGCCGAGAGGATCCTCGCGGAAGCGAAGGCGCGCGACCGCGTGCCGATCGCCATCTCGCGCTACCGCGAGGGCGCGGCGACGGTGCGCATCGCCGCCGCGTCGTTCAGCGGCGACCCGGCGATCGTGTGGCTGGTGTTCTACGACGACGAGCACACGACCAGCATCGAGCGCGGCGAGAACGAAGGCCGCACCATCGTCAACGCAAACGTGGTGCGCATCTGGCGCAAGCTCGGGACCTGGACGGGCGAGGAGGCGGAATACCGCGTCGCCGCCTCCGAGCACGGCGCGGCGGAGCGCGACAACTGCGCCGTCATCCTGCAGCGCGGCTACAACGGCCCGATCCTCGGCGCCGCCGCCGGCCCGCTCAAGATGCCGGTGAAGTAGGCGCCGCCGCGCGGCGCAGCGCGCGCCACGCTAGGTGTTCCTCCCTACTATGCCGGAACGGACGCCCCCGCTAGCCTTCGAGCGGCCTTCGCGTAAAGAGGCCGGCGCGTAAAAGGTCAAGGGCCGGCTCGCAAAGCGCCGGCTGCGAGGGGGCAATCCGTGAAAGCGATGAACGAGGCATTCGCCCCCGGCGCGAACGCTGCGGCCTCGCGCATCCGCGCGCGCCTTCTTCCATTCGGCGTCGCGTTCGCCGTCGCGGTCGGCGCGGTCGCGGCGGCGCGGGCGGCGCCCTCGGCCGTGAGCGATGCGATCACCTTCTCCACCCAGGACCAGAGCCTGTGGGGTCCCGGACAGGAGCCGCTCGTCTTCAAGCCATTCACGGCGCCGGTGATCAACATCGACACCGGCCCGCAGAGCATCGGCGAGATCGCCGACCTCTCCACCACGATCCCGAATCCGGCGCGTCTCGCCTACGACACCGCGTTCGCCGCGTGCCGCGTCGCCTTCTCCGCCACCATATGCCGCAACGGCGCGACGATACCGTTCATCGGCCACGTCGGCGGCCTCGGCAACGCGCCGCCGGCGACCCTCAGCGTCGGACTCGGCAAGAACGGCCTGAAGCTGAGCTCCGACATCGATTTCGAGGCGGGCTTCAAGGGCGACGTCACGCTCGACGGCGGCAAGGTGGACGTCACCGTGCCGACCGCCTTCACGCTGCAGGCCGACCGCAGCGCCTACAATCCCGGCGAGGTGGGCAAGCTGGCGGTGTTCGGTGCCGTCAATGCCCCGACCATGACCACCGAATTCAGCGATCTGGACCTCAGCCTGCGGGCCTACGCCGACATCGACATCAGCGCCGGCATCGAAGCCTACGTCGTCGGCCAGGGCGGCGGCAACGCGACCAACATCGTCAACGTGGACCGCTACCTTGAGCAGGAGCTCATCGGCATCGGCGTCGGCAACAGCAAGATCGACCTGCGCCTGTTTGGCGAGCAGGCGCTGGAGCTCGACACCACCGGCGGCATCGGCGCCAACGTGTTCGGCATCGCCTATCCGAACAACCAGTCGCTGGTCAAAATCCCGCTCGCCGACGTGCAGATCCAGGTGCCCGACCTCGACACGCCGCCCACCAGCGGCTTCGACGGCACGAGCATCGTCAACACCCACTACCCGATCGAGCGCGTCGCCGACGAGAACGACCTGACGCTGATCGGCAACGCCGCCGGATTCAACCGCACCGACGTCGGCAAGATCGACATCGATTACGACGGCGTCATCAGCGCGGCGTCGATCTCCGCCGGCGCGCCGGTCGTCTTCGGCCTCTCGGCCGGCGTCACCGGCATCTTCTCGATCGAGGGCAACCTGCTCGACTACGACCTCGGCGCCTTCCTCGGCTTCGCGCAGACGATGACGTTCACGCCGAAGCTGATGGCGGAGCTCGCGTTCAGCGTGCCGGTGCGGGTCAAGACCGCATCCGGCGCCTTCGAGGAGGTAATGAAACTCGTCACCGAGGTCGGCGAGGAATTCGAGTTCATCTTCCCGACCGACGGCTTCGACGTCATCCCGACCTACTACCTCGAGAACGTGTTCAGCAACGCCACCGACTTCATCATCACCCCGGTCGCGACGATCTCGATCCTGCAGCTCAAGGTCACCGGGCTGGCGGCGGACATTTTCGGCATCGATGCCGACCTCGCCCTGTTCCAGAACGCCTTCCCGCTGGCAGACCCGATCAAGGCGGCGGAGGTGTTCGACGACTCGTTCGCCCTGGAGGGCTTCGAGCGGATGTCGGGCACGCCGCTGCACCTGATGCTGCTGTCGGACGGCGCGATCGGCGGCGACCTCGTCGCGGCGCCGGAGCCGGCCGCGATCGCGACGATGGCCGTCGGCCTCGTCGTCCTCGCCGCAGGCCGACGGCGGCGCGGCCGGCGCGCCGCTCAGGAAGCCGGCGCGGCGGACGCCGGCCGGCGCAGCGCGCGCAGCGCCAGCCACATGAACAGCGCCGCCTGCACCCAGCCCGCCGCCACGGCGGCGTAGCCGGGCGCGGACTGGCTGCCGATGCCGGCCGCCGCGTCCGACACCATCGGCCAGAACGGCCAGGTGACCGCGCCGAGCTGCAGCGCCAGGGTGGGCAGCACCCAGTAGGCGACGAACAGCAGGAACAGGCCCGCCGCCTCCGCGCCGCGGCGCAGGCGGAACTGCAGCAAAAGCAGCAGCGCGCAGTCGCGCGCGAGGAAGCCGAGCGCAGCCGCCAGCGTCGCGCCGCGGTCGATGCCGTCGATCGGTTCGGGCGTCGTGGCGATAGCGACCAGCAGCGCCATCCAGCCGATCGCCGTCGCCGCGAAGGCGGTGACCCAGGTCGGCAGCAGGCGCATCGCATCGCCCGTCGCCCCGGCACGCCACAGCGCGGCGACGCGGCGATAGTGCACGGCGTCATGCGCATCGAGCACGATCGCGACGTAGGTCACGGCGGCGAGCGATGCGGTGGCCAGCAGGAGGCGGAACGCGGCGCGGTTGGATTCGATCTCCCACCCGGCGGCATAGACGGCGACGAACGCGAGAAAACCCAGCCACACGTACGGCGCGTTCTGCATCAGGAGCTCGCGCCGGAGCAGGCGATGGCACCCGACGATTGCCCAGCCGATCGCCGCCACGGCGCTGGCGGTCGCCAGCCAGAAGATGCCGATGCGCCAGCCCCACCAGATCGACCACTCGTCGGTGTAGGTCGACGGCCACTGGAGCATGAAGCCGACCGCCGCGGCGAGCCCGACGCCCTGGTACAGGTAGGCCTCCATGCGCGACCGCGCGGCGCGGCGGCGGATGCCGATCAGGCTCGCCAGCAGCGCCGCCACCTGCGCGACCAGGGCGATGAGAACCAGCTCGTGCAGGCGGAGCGCCGTGTCGCGCGGGCTGACGGCGACGATCGCGGCGAGGCAGATCAGCGCGGCGAGCCAGCGCGACGCCGTGGCGCCGACCAGCTTGCCCCATAGCATGCTCCATGCCCCCAGCGCGGAAAGCCGCTGCTGGTCCCAGGTGCGGTCGCGGATCTCGGCCACGATGCACACCGCGGCGTCGCGGCTGGCGAGCAACACGGCGAAGAACAGGTACAGGTACCGCGCGTGGTCCAGCATGCGGCCTTCGCGCAGGCCGGCGGGCAGGCCGACCGACAGCAGCAAGACGACGGCGATCAGCAGCCCGTCGAGCACCAGCCGCCGCGGCGTGATGGTCAGCCACAGGTTGCGCTGGAGCTCCGGGTTCATCCGCCGCGCCTTTCGCGCACGCTGGCGAGGTAGTGGTCCTGCATGCTGGTCGCCGCGGCGGCGAACGAGGCCACCGGGAAGCCTTGCGCGATCAGCCCGGCGAGCAGCGCCGCCCGCGCCGCGGCATCGCCTTCCACCACCACCGTCGCGCCGTCGGCGTCCGCCGCGACCGGATCGCGGCCGGTCAGTTCGCGCAGCGCCGCGCCGAGCCCGGGACGCGACGCGGCGAGCGCGACGACGATGCGGGTCGCCTGGCCCGCCTGGCCGCGCACCGCGCGCCGGCCGATCAGCCGGCCGCCGTCGATGATCACCATCTCGTCGCTGTAGTCCTCCAACTCCGCCAGGATGTGGGAGGAGACCAGCAGCGACATGCCGCGTTCGCGCAGCGCGAGGAAGAGGCGCGACAGCGCCTCGCGCGCCTCCGGGTCCAGCCCGGCGGCCGGCTCGTCGAGCAGCAGGAGCCGCGGCGCGTGCACGATCGCCTGGCCGATGCCGAGCCGCTGGCGGTAGCCGCGCGACAGCTCGCCCGCCGGCTGGTCCAGCCGCCCATCGAGCCCGACCAGCGCCGCCGTCTCGCGCACCGCCGCGTCGGCGGCGGGCGCGTCGAACCCGCGGGCGCGCGCGGCGTAGAGCAGGCACTGCCGCACCGTCAGATCGTCGTAGAGGCCGTAGAAATCCTGCAGGTAGCCGATGGCCCGATGCACCGCGCGGGGGTCGGCGCGGGTGTCGATGCCCGCGATCCGCACGGTGCCCGAGAACGGCATCTCCAGCGCCGCGAGGAGGCGCATCAGGGTGGTCTTGCCCGCCCCGTTGGGGCCGACCAGCGCGGTGATGCTGCCGGCCGGGATCGCCAGGGTGATGCCGTGGAGCGCGCGCTGCGACGGGTACTCGTAGACCAGGTCCTGGACGTCGATCATGCACGCGCCGCCGGCTGCCGGGGCCGCATTGTCGCAAGCGGGGACTCGGCGGTCCAGCACGGGTCGCTACGCAGGTCGCGCATCGCGTCCGGCGGCGGCACCCCCTCCCCCAACCCCCTCCCGCGAGGGGAGGGGGCTTGTCCGCCGCCCCTCGCCGTCGCGCCCCCTCCCCTCGCGGGAGGGGGGTGGGGGGAGGGGGCGCTCGCGGAAGCGAGCAAGAGGCAATCGGCGCGAGCGGCTACGCGACCGCCTTCTCCAGCATCGCGCCGAGGCGGCGGGCGAAGGCGGAGGGGTCGGGCAGCGGGTCACCGTCCATGATGCGGGCCTGGTCGAGCAGCAGCCAGGCGGTGTCCTCGAGCCGCGCCGCGGCGCCGTCGCGCCCGACGCCGGCGGCCAGCGCCCGGATCACGGGATGCGCCGCGTTGATCTCCAGGATGCGCTTGGCCGGCGCGACGGTCTGGCGGTGCTGCTTCAGCAGCCGTTCGAGGTGGAGGTCGACGTCGCCCTCGTCGGAGACCAGGCACACCGCGCTGTCGGTCAGCCGCTCGGAGACCCGGACGTCCTTCACCGCGTCCTTGAGCGCGAGCTTGAACAGCGCGATCAGCGGGCCGGTGTCGGCGGTCTCCGCCGCCGGCGTCTCGTCGGTCTTGGCGATGGCGCCGAGGTCGGCGCCGGCGCGGGTGGCGGACTTGAACGGCTTCTCCTGGTATTCGCCGACCGCGGGCACCCAGAACTCGTCCACCGCGTCGGTGAGCAGCAGCACCTCCACCCCGCGGGCGCGGAAGCCCTCCAGATGCGGGCTGGTCTTGAGCAGCGCGAGGTCGTCGCCGGTGATGGTGTAGATCGCCTGCTGCCCCTCCTTCATCCGCCCGACGTACTCGTCCAGGCTGACGAGGCCGTCGCCCGCGGTGGTGCG
>JBFWQM010000276.1:0-6485 GCA_050249455.1 Rhodospirillaceae bacterium
CTTCTGGCGCTTCCTGCGTGCCCGAGACCCGGCCTGCGATGGCCATGATGGATAAAAAAGGAGTCGTACGCGGGCTCGACCCGCGTATCCAGCAGCGCGGCATTGCCGCACAGAAGAGTCTCTTGCGTGCTGGCCGCGCGCGCTGGATACGCGGATCAGGTCCGCGTATGACTACTTTCATTTGGGATGAGGCGCCGCACTCCGCACCCAACCGGACAGTCGTGGGCGCATCCCGGCCATGACGGAAAAACTGGAGCGACCGGCAAACCCGATGAACCCCAACCCTGTCACCCTCGAGGTCGTGCGCAACGCGCTGGTCGCCTATGCCGAAGAGATGGCGATGTCGCTGTGCAAGTCGGCCTACAACATGATGATCTACGAGGTGCGCGACTTCTGCGTCGGCCTGCTCGACGTCGAGGGGCGGATGATCTGCCAGAACCGCGGCGGCCTGCCGATATTCCTCGCCGACCTCGGCATCGCGGTGGAAGACGGCATCGCGCGCTACGGCGCCGACGGCTTCGCGCCGGGCGACGTCGTCATCATGAACCACGCCGGCGTGTGCGGGCAGCACCTCAACAACGTCGTCGTCTACACGCCGTGCTTCCACGGCGGCAGGCTGGTCGCATTCGCCGCCAACCGCGCCCACTGGGTCGACATCGGCGGCATGCGCACCGGCTTCGGCAGCGTCGAGACCACCGAGATCTTCCAGGAAGGCCTGCAGTTCCGCTCGATCAAGCTCTACGAGGGCGGCCGGCGCAACGACGCGGTGTGGCAGATCATCGCCGACAACGTGCGCTTCCCCGACTCCTCGCTCGGCGACCTCAGGGCGCAGATCGCCGCCTGCCGGCTGGGCGAGCGGCGGCTGAAGGAGCTGCTCGCCCGCTATCCGCTGCAGACGGTGGACGGCTGCATCGCCGCGACCTGGGACCAGGCGGAGGCCGCGGCCCGCGCGTTCGTCCAGCGCATCCCGGACGGCCGCTACACCGCCGAGAGCTTCCTCGACAACGACGGGCGCAACAAGGAGAAGCCGCTGCGCGTGATGGTCTCGGTCGAGGTCGCGGGCGACGAGATGACGATCGACTTCTCCGAGATGAACCCGCAGGTGCCGAGCCCGCTGAATTCCGGCTATTCCGGCGGTCTCGCCGCCGCGCGCGTCGCCTTCAAGTGCCTGACCATGCCCGACGCGCCGGTCAACGAGGGCTGCTTCCGACCGCTGCGCCTGGTCTCGCCCGAGGGCACGATGCTGAACGCGCGGTCGCCGGCGGCGATCGGGCTGTGGTCGATCGCGCTGCCCACGGTGATCGACACCATCCTGCTCGCGCTCGCCCCCGCCTTGCCCGACCGCATCCCGGCGGCGCACAAGGGCGAGATGGGTGGCTGCTCGTTCTACGGCTACCGTGCCGACACCGGCGCACGCTTCCTGCTGATGAACATCTTCGGCGGCGGCTGGGGCGGCCGGCCGCAAGAGGACGGCGAGGACGCCTCGGTCTCCAACTGCCAGGGCGACGTGCGCAACACGCCGGTCGAGCTGCAGGAGATCCACTACCCGGTGGTCGTTGAGCACCACCGGCTGCGCGCCGATTCCGGCGGCGCCGGCCGGTTCCGCGGCGGGCTCGGCGTAGAGCTGACCTATCGCTGCCTGCAGGCGGCCACGGTGAACGTCAACATGGAGCGCACGGTGACGCCGCCGTGGGGGCTGGCGGGCGGCGGCGCCGGCGCGGTGAACCAGTGCGTCATCCGCCATGCCGACGGCCGCGAGCGGTCGGTGCTGAAGGAGACCAACATCCCGCTCGGCCCCGGCGACACCGTCACCTTCCGCACCGCCGGCGGCGGCGGCTTCGGCGACCCGGCGACGCGCCCGGCCGACGCGGTCGCGCGCGACGTGCGCGCCGGCTTCGTCACCGCCGCCGCCGTGGCGCGCGATTACGGCCGGGCATGAGGGGGACCGCAATGGACACCACCGCACTGCGCCTGGAGCGCAAGCGCCGCCTCGGCGAGATGATGGCGCGGGAGGGATGGGACACCCTCGTCGTCGCCGGCAACGCGTGGCACAACGACGGGCTGCGCTACGTCTCCGACCTCGCCGTCGTCGAGGGCGAGGCGATCGCGGTCATCGACAGCGGCGGCGACACGGCGATCTACGTCGAATGCCCGATCGAGGCCGAGCGCGCCGCGGTCGAGGCGCCGGGCGTGGCGGTCGCATGGGCCGCGGACCTCGCCGGCGCCGTGGCGGGACATCTGCGCCGCCTCGGCAACCGCCGGATGGCGACATCGACGCCGGCCCTGCTGCCGCTTGCGCTCGGCGGCGGCGGGCTGGCCGACGGCGAGGCCGCGTTCGACCGCCTGCTGCTGGAGAAGTCCGCCGTCGAGGTGGCGGCGATCCGGCGCGCCGCCGACATCGCGGACGCCGGCTACCGCGAGTTCATGCGGGCCGCGCGACCCGGACGGCGCGAATACGAGCTGGTGGCAGAGGTCGAGGGCTGGCTGCGCGCCCACGGCGCCGCCGACAACTTCATGATCATCGGCTCCGGCGGGCGCGAGGTGATGGGCATGCACCCGCCCGGAGCCCGCGCGCTGCAGGCGGGCGACATGGTGACGACCGAGCTGACCCCGTGCGTGGACGGCTATTACGCCCAGATCTGCCGCACGCTGGTGATCGGGCCGCCGACCGAGGCGCAGCGGCACGCCTTCGCGCTGTTCCGCGCCGCGATGGAGGCCGGCATCGCCGCGGTGAAGCCGGGCGCGCGTGCATGCGACGTGGCGAAGGCGGAGAACGACGTGTTCCGCCGCGCCGGCCTCGGCAACTACGTCACCAGCGAGTACACCCGCGTGCGCGGCCACGGCATGGGCCTGTTCGTCGATACGAAGCCGCACATCCTGGAGGACGTCGAGACGCCGCTGGTCCCCGGCATGACCCTGATCGTCCACCCCAACACCTACCACCCGGAGGTCGGCTACCTCGTGCTTGGCGACGCGGTGGCGGTGACCGAGACCGGCTGCGAGGTGCTGTGCCGCACGCCGCGCGAGCTGTTCAGCGTGCCGGCGCAATGACCCGCAACGCGAACCGACGACCTGCTCCGCTCTACCGGGCTGTGCGCCACGAAGCGAGGTTTCCATGCGCCGCGGGCTGATCGAATGGTCGCGGGACGAGGTGCCGGAAGCGGTGCTGGCCGCACGCGTCGCGCGGCTGCAGGCGGCGATGGCGAAGGCCGGGCTCGACGCGGTGCTGCTCTACACCAGCTTCACGCGGCCGGCGTGGGTGTCGCACTTCACCCAGTTCGTGCCGTACTGGAGCGAGGGCTTCGCCGTGGTGCTTCCCGACGGGCTGCCGGCGATCGCGCTGTCGATGTCCAAGCGCGTGCAGGGCTGGATCGCCGAGGTCAGCCGCGCCGGCGAGGTCATGTGCGCGCCGCAGCCCGGCCGGGCGGCGGCGGCGATCGTGCGGCGGCGCTTCCCCGACGCCGTGCGGGTGGGCGTCGCCGACCTGCCCGCGCTGCCGACCGGAGCGGTCACGCCGGCGATCGCCGCGTTGGGCGCGGAGACGGTGGTCGACGCGACGGCGGCGTGCCTCGCGGCGCGGCTGCCGGCGGACGACGCCGAGCGCGCGCTGGGGCGCACCGCCGCCATGCTGGCGAAGGCCGCCATCGACGTGGCGTGGGAAGGCCGGCCGGCGGACAGCGCGGCGTTCCACGCCGCCGCCGAGCGCGCCGCGCGCGAATCCGGCTGCGAGGAGGTGCAGACCCTGTTCGCGCCCGACCTCGGCGCGGACGGCCGGCTGCGGCGGATCGAGGGGACGGCGCCGCTGGCCGACCGCTTCGCGGTGCAGGTGTCGCTCGGCTACAAGGGCGTGTGGAGCCGGATCGGGCGCAGCCTGTCGCGCGGCACGCCGCCGGCGGCATGGCCGGCCGCCGCCGCCGGGTTTGAGGAAGCGGCCGCCACGCTGCGGGCGGACGCCTCGCCCGCCGCCGCGCTCGAGGCGGCACTGGCGCGGCACAAGTCGGGGATGCTGGAGCGGTGGTGCGTGGAGGGCTGCGCCGGCGGCCTGCCGCTGTCGGTCCTGGCGTCGAACGAGAAGGCGGGCCGCCCGTCGCGCCATGCCGGCGCCCCCGTCGTGCTCACCGCCCGCCTCCGGACGGACGACGGCTGGTGGCTGCGCAGCGACGGGTTCGCGCTGCCGGGCTGACTATCGACGCGCGCCGACGCGCGTGAACGACTTGATGGTCGCCGACGGGCGGCCGGACAGCTCGGCGATGCGGCGGTCCTGCGCCTCCAGCGCGGCGCGGATGGCATCCTCGCCGTCCAGGCTCTCGACGATGTCGCTCGGCACCTTGCGGTTCGAGCTCAGCGAGCCGTCGTCGTAGATGACATTGAACAGCACAAAGTCGGCGCTGTTGCTGCCGGGCTTCTTGCGCGCCACGGGCACTCTCCGTTCACAGGTTGCAGTCTTGACGGTCGCGGTCCGCGGCGGCGGACGGTCAGGCGGCTAGATGCCCGACCGCCACTGCGCCGAGGTCTTGCAGCGCTTGCACAGGCGTTCGCCCGACCATTCGCTGCCGAACGGCTCGCTGCACATCAGGCAGCGCCGCGTCTTCGGCGTCTCCAGGCGCGCCGCCGGCTCCTGCTCGTCGCAGGTCGCGCAGCAGTCGTCGGTGTCTTTGTAGTCGGTCACGTCTCGGCTCCATTGTGGTGGGTCGCAGCCCCCACCCCGAACCGGCACAAGATTATCTGCAGTCGCCATCGGCCGCCGACCGGCCGGCGGCGAAAGCAAGAGGCCCGCATTTCGCGGGCCTCAAGTAACAGGCCGAATGCCGCGTCGCGGTCAGTCCGCGAGGCTCAGGTTCTCGGCGGACATCTTGCCGTTGCGGCCCCGCATCAGCTCGAAGCGGACCCTCTGGCCTTCGGTGAGGCCGGAGATGCCGGCCTTCTCAAGCGCTGAGATATGAACGAATGCGTCCTTCGACCCGTCGTCCGGGGCGATGAAGCCATAACCCTTCGTGGCGTTGAACCACTTAACGGTGCCTTGTGCCATCTGTGCTTCCAGTGTGTTGAATCGAGTCCCGCACCCCAAGGGGCGCGGTTGGATGTCAGCTCTTCAAAACAGCGCGGAACCGTAGCCCATACGGCAGACGAAGCGGCGACAGTCGTAGCCTTCGAGAAACTGATGTTACCCATATAGTTGTTCATGGGCCGCGTTACAAACTGTTTCGCTTTGAAAGGTGGGCGCCGCGGTCTGCCGAACGGCCTGCGTTCAGTCGATAAGTTTCTTCCGTTTTCGATACTTACGCAAACCTCCTAACATCAGACCGAAGGTTAACGCCGAATTACTCCGCCGCTGCCCGCGCCGGCCGCGCGGCGCCGGCCGCGAGCGTAGTGTCGAGCAGGACGGGGTCGTCCTTCCGGCGCACCTCCGTCGCCAGCAGGTGGGCGCAGGAGGGGCAGCAAAGCTCGCGGATGACGATCTCCTCGGTCAGGCCGTAGCGGTTCCAGGGACTGGCCGTCTCCAGCCGCCGCTCGCGCACCAGGGCGCCGGTCTTCGGATCCTCGGCGCCGTCGGCGAGGACGTGGCCGCAGTCCTGGCACGCGTGCACGGGGCCGGCCGGCGTGTCGACGAGCGCCGTCGCGTCGCCGATGCGCAGGATCGTGTCGCCGGCGGCCGATGCGGCAGCGCCGCCGCCGTCCCGGCACGGCCGTCCCTCGGCCAGCCGGTCCTTACGGATGCCGGCGCGCAGCGCCGCGGTGGCGGCCGCGTCCGCCCCGTCGTCGGTCAGCGCGACGCCGTAGAGGTCGCGGGCGATGGCGTGGGTGACGAGTCCGACCGCGACGTCGCGCGCCACCGCGGCGGGATCGCGCTTGATCGGGTCGCCATAGCCCCCGCCGCCGCAGGTCATGAACACCACCGCGTCGTCGGGCTGCATCAGGGTGCGCTGCTTGGCGGCCAGCGGCTCCAGGCGGTCGCGGCGCGGCGTGTCGGCGTCGGTCGGCACGCCGCCGGCGGCCAGCGCCTCCTTCACCTTGGCGCCGCGCAGCATCAGGCGGACCTGGACGCAGGACGGGTAGCCGCCCGACAGGCCGTGGCCCTCCGGCTGGCTGGCGCCGTGGGTCAGCACGGTGACGTCGATCGCGCCCTGGTTCTTGTGCGGCACGATCATCATCTCCGAGCCGACGCCGCCGCGGTGCAGGCCGGGCCCGCCGCTGTCCGGCGCCTGGCGGCGGTAGACGTAGAGCAGCGGGAACTCCTTCTCGTAGGTCTCGACGTTGGCGATGCCCATCGCCGGGGTGCCGGGCAGGCCGCCGGTGTCGGGGCCGTCCTTCCACGACCGCCCGCCGCCGCCGCCGGCCTGGTCGAGCAGCACGCCGGTGAACGGCCGCCCGTCGCCGTGGTGGCCGGCGATGGTGCAGCCCTGCCACGCCGGGGTCCAGTTGGCCTGGATCTCCTCGCGCAGGTCGGAGCACGCCAGCATCTTGGCGATCGCCAGCGAGGACAG
>JBFWQM010000277.1:0-6467 GCA_050249455.1 Rhodospirillaceae bacterium
TGATGCACGAGGTCGACCCGGCCTATGGCGGGCTGGTGGATCCGCAGCAGCGCGCCGACGTGCAGCGCTGGCGCAAGGCGGAGCGGGCGCGGCTGATCGCGGCCCGCCTGGCGATCCCCGGCGAGGAACGGCGGCGCCAGGGCGAGGCGATCGCCGCGCAGCTCGACGGCCTGCTCGGCGCCGTCGCCGGCCTCACGGTCAGCGCGTACTGGCCGTTCCGCGGCGAGCCGGACCTGCGCGGTTTCCTCGCGCGGGTGGCTGTGCGCGGCGGGCGGACGGCGCTGCCGGTCGTGGTCGCGCCGGGCCGCCCGCTCGTCTTCCGCGCCTGGACGCCGGGCGATCCGACCGAGCCCGGCGTCTGGGACATTCCCGGCCCGGCCGCCGACGCGCCGGCCGTGACGCCGGACGTGGTGATCGCGCCGGTCGTCGGGTTCGATCCGGCGTGCTTCCGCCTCGGCTATGGCGGCGGCTATTTCGACCGAACGCTCGCCGCGATGGCGCCGCGCCCGCGGGCGATCGGAGTCGGCTACGGCTGCGCGGCGATCCCGACCATCTATCCGCAGCCCCACGACATCCCGATGGACTGGGTGGTGACCGGAGAGGAGGTATACTCGCGCGGTGCGCCAGGGGGCGTAGACGCCGGCGGCTGACGCGCCGGAAGGGGGAATGCGATGCCAGCCGACGCCCGGTCGCCGCGCCTCGCGGTGCTGATCGACGCCGACAACACCTCGCCGCGCATCGCCGACGGGCTGTTCGAGGAGGTCGCGAAGATGGGCGAGGCCAGCGTGCGCCGCATCTACGGCGATTTCGCCAGCCCGCGGCTGAACGCGTGGCGCGAGAGCATCCGCAAGCACGCCATCAACCCGCACCAGCAGTTCGCCTACACCACGGGCAAGAACGCCTCCGACATCGCGCTGGTGATCGACGCGATGGACCTGTTGCACAGCGGCCTGTTCGACGGCTTCTGCCTGGTATCGTCGGACAGCGACTTCACCCGGCTGGCCTCGCGCATCCGCGAGCAGGGCCTCGACGTTTTCGGCTTCGGCGAGCAGAAGACGCCGGAGAGCTTTCGCCAGGCTTGCCGGCGGTTCATCTACACCGAGAACCTGCTGCCGGGCGCCGTGGCGCCGGACGAGGCCGCGGCGCCCGACGACGAGGTGGCCGTGACGGCCGCCAAGCCGCTGGAGCCGCTGGAGCCTCCCACTGCGGCGCTTCCAGTGTTGAGGAAAGCCATTGCCCAAATGGACAGCGAGGACGGCTGGGTCGACCTCGGGGCGGTCGGCCAGCGGCTGTCCAACCTGGCTTCCGATTTCGACCCGCGAACGTTCGGCTCAGGCAAGCTGAGCGACCTCGTCCGCAAGACCGGCGCGTTCGACGTTGATCAGCCGGAAGGCAAGGGCATCCGCATCCGGCTCAAGACGGCGCGGCCGCCTCGCGCCGGCGCCAGTTGACCGCGACCGCCGCAACGGCCAGCACGATCCCGACGGTATCGGTGTAGGATGGGCGGACGCCGGCGAGCGATTCGACGACCGCGTCGACCAGGCTGGTGAACAAGATCATCAGGCCGGCTACCGTGAACATCGCCCGTTCCGACGCCGTCACCCGGCGGAACAGCCAGCCCTGCGCCGCGACGGCCAGGGCGGCGATGCCGATGGCGCTGGTGGCGCATACCCAGACCAGCTCGGTCATCGTGCCGCCGGGCGGCAGGCGCAGCAGCAGCCCGACGCCGAACGGGTCGAGCACGAACACGAACGGCAGCAGGAACGCCGGCAGGGTGTACTTCCACGCCTGCAGCGTCGTCCGGTACGGATCGCCGCCGGTGATCGCGGCGGCGGCGAACGGCGACAGCGCTGTCGGCGGCGACACCTCCGACAGAACCGCGAAATAGAAGATGAACATGTGCGCGGCGTAGTCCGGCACGCCGAGCTGGATAAGCGCCGGCGCGGCGATCACCGCGCAGATGATGTAGGACGCGGTGACCGGCACCGCCAGCCCGACGATCCACACGATCAGCGCGGTGTAGAGCGCGGTGAGCAGCAGGCTGCCGCCGGCATACTGGATCGCGATGGCGCTGAACTTGAGGCCGAGGCCGGTCAAGGTGACGATGCCGACGATGATGCCGGCGGCGGCGCAGGTCGCGGCGGTGCCCAGCACCGAGAGCGTGCCGCCGGCCAGCGCCGTCCACAGCCGGCCCGGCCACAGCGCGGTGTCGCGCCGCATGAAGCTGACGGCGACCGCGAGCACGGTGGCCCAGAACACCGCCAGCACCGGCGTGAAGCCCAGCACCATCAGCACGATGATCGAGACCAGCGAGGTGAAGTGGAAGCCGTAGTCGCGGGTCAGGACCCACAGGCTCTGGCGCTCCATCGTCACCGCCGCGCGGCCGCCGTGCTTGCGGCTGTCGAGCTCCACCATCACGAACAGCCCGAGGTAGTAGAGGCAGGTCGGGATCAGCGCCATCCAGATGACGTCGAGGTAGGAGATCTTGAGGAACTCGGCGATCAGGAACGCCGCGGCGCCCAGCACCGGCGGCGACAGGATCGCCCCCATGCCGCCGGCCGCCAGCAGCCCGCCGGCGTCGTTGCGCCCGTAGCCGGCCTTGGCGAGCATCGGGTAGGCGACCGAGCCCAGGGTGACGGTGGTGGCGACGCCCGATCCCGACGGCCCGCCGAGCAGGAAAGAGGCCAGCACCACCGAGCGGCCGCCGCTGGACGCCTTGCCGCCCATCGCCGAGAACGAGAAGTCGATGAAGAACTTGCCGGCGCCGGAATGCTGCAGCACCGCGCCGAAGATGGTGAACAGGATGATCAGGCTGGAGGAGACGTCCACGGCGGTGCCGAAGATGCCCTCCAAGGTCATGTAGAGGTGGCCGACCAGGCGGTCGACGTCGTAGCCGCGGTGCGTCCACGGCGCCGGAAGCGCCGGCCCGGCGAGCCCGTAGGCGACGAACAGCAGCGCGACGCCGGGCATGATCCAGCCGGTCGACCGCCGCGTCGCCTCCAGCACCAGGACGATGAGGGCGATGCCGAACGCCTTGTCCCAGCCGTTCGGCGTGGTGTTGCGGTCGGTGAAGTCGTCGCCGCCGTGCAACATGTAGGCGACGACGGCGACGGCGAGCGCCGCGGCGAGGACGTCCCACCACTTGATCCGGTGGCGCAGCCGCGGGGCCGCCGGGAAATAGAGGAAGATCAGCACCAGCACCAGCGCGACATGGACTGGCCGCAGGGTCTGGGTCGGCACCACGTCGTAGGCGGCGTAGAGGTGGAAGAGCGAGGTCAGCACCGCGAGGCCGCTCGCCGCCCAGCCGAGCCAGCCGCGCAGCCGGTGGGTGACGCCTTCCTCCTGCTCGACGTAGGCGGCGGCCTTCTCCAGCGCGTCGTCGGAGACTTCGGGCGGACGGCCGGTCATGGGGCGCGGTGCGCCGGCTCGGCGATCGACCGGCGACGAGGCCGTTCCCGCACCTCACCTCGACCCTCGCCGCCCCGCGGGGCGGCGAGGGCGCGTGCGCAGAGGGCGGGCGAGGCGGGGGCAGCCGCGGAAAAGCACCGGAACGACAAGGCGACCGTCAACCAGGCGAGGCCTCGGGTCAGTTCACCTTCACGCCCTGCTCGGCGAGGTACTTGATCGCCCCGGGGTGGAAGGGGACGGGCGAATTGGCCTGGCGCTGGTTGTCCAGCTTGAACTCCTGCGACTGCTTGTGGACGGCGACCATCTCGGCCTTCTTGTCCATCAGCGTCTTCACGACGGTGTAGGCGACGTCGTCGGGCATCGACGCCGGCGCGACCAGGATGTTCCACACGGTGGCAATCTGCGCCGCCTTGTCCTGGCCGGGATAGGTGCCGGCGGGAATGGTGCCCGCGGCGTAGAGCGGGCCGTACTTCTGGTTCATCTTGGCGACCACGTCGGCATGGTCGACCAGGACCAGCTTCGTGCCCGGCGTCGCGGCGAGGTCGGTGACGCCGGCGGTCGGCAGGCCGCCGACCCAGAAATAGGCGTCGATCTTGCGGTCCTTGACCGCGTTGGTCGATTCCGCGACACCCAGGCGCTCGCGCCGCATGTCCTTGTCCTTGTCGAGCCCAGCGGCCTCGATCACCCGGAACGCCATCACCTCGGTCGCGCTGCCGGGCGAGCCGGTGGACACCCGCTTGCCCTTGAGGTCGGCGATCTTCGCCACCCCGGTGCCTTCGACGGAGACGATGTGCATGTTGTTGGGATAGAGCACGAACAGCGCGCGGTGCTCGACCTTGTTGCCCTTGAACTTGTCGTCCCCGCGCGCGGCGTCGAGGCTCGCGTCGGCCATGGTGAAGGCGATCTCGGCCTTGCCGGCGCCGATCAGCTTCAGGTTGTCCACCGACCCGCCGGTCACCTCCGCCGTGGCCTGCCAGCCCGGCACCGACTTCGACAGGATGTTGGCGAGGCCGCCGCCCAGCGGGTAGTAGACCCCGCCCGTCCCGCCGGTGGCGATGGACAGGGTACGGCTGCCCTGCGCGGCCGCCGGCACGGCGGCCAGCGCGACGCCCGCCAGCACGGCAACGGCGGCGGCGAGCAGGCGCGTCGTCGAATGAAGCATCGGAAACTCCCTGTGCGTGTATTGAGGTCTTGCGCGGCAACTTGTCACGCCGCTCGGCGCATTGTCGAGTTAAGATGCGCCATGCGCAACGTGGTGATCTTCCTGACGTTCCTCGCCTTCTCCGCCGCGGCGCAAGGCGAGATGCTGCCCGGCGATCCGCAGGAGGGCGCCGCGCTGGCGCAGCGGCTGTGCGCCGGCTGCCATGACGTTTCGCCGGGCCGCGCGCTCGACCGCGTCGCCGTCGCGCCGAGCTTCCGGATCGTCGCCGAACGTCCGGCGACGACGTCGCTCAGCCTGCGGGTGTTCCTGTGGACCCCGCACGCCGACATGCCCGACGTCATGCTCACCCCCGAGCAGGTCGATGCGGTCGCCAGCTACATCCTGAGCCTGCGCGAGCGCTGACGCACGCCGGCTGCGCGGTATTTCGTCTCGAATGCTGCGCGCAAACCAGATTTAAAAAGCGATCAATTTTAACGAAACAACGTCATGTCACGGCGAAGTCAAAGCTGTGACCTGCGGCCGTTCGTAAAGATCAAATCCCGCGTTTTACTTCACGTTAAGAGATGGCCGCCCATGATCGCCGCGGTTGGAAACGGTGACGGGGCGGGTGGGCCACGCGCCGGGGCGTAGTAACAGTTACAGAGTTGGGGTGAGCGATGGCTACGGTTGCGGGTGGCAACTCGGACGACTTTCTCGACGGCACGAAAAAGGCAGACACGATCACGGGCGGCGGCGGCGACGACATCATCAACGGCAAGGGCGGCAGCGACGTCCTTTCCGGCGATGACGGCAACGACGTCCTGTCCGGCAGTTGCGGCGCCGACACGATCAACGGCGGCAACGGCGACGACTTCATCGACGGCGGATCCGGCAACGACGTCCTGAACGGCGGCGCCGGCAACGACATGATCTTCGGCAGCACCGGCAATGACGTCCTGCAGGGCGGCACCGGCGACGACTACCTCGACGCCGGCGACGGCGACGACACGCTGCAGGGCGGCGACGGCGCCGACAACATGTTCGGCGGCAAGGGCAACGACGTCCTGCAGGGCGGCGAGGGCGACGACTACCTCGACGGCGGCGACGGCAACGACAGCATGCAGGGCAATGGCGGCAACGACATCATGCTCGGCGGCAAGGGCAACGACGTCCTCGACGGCGGCGCCGGCGACGACATCCTCGACGGCGGGGCCGGCAACGATTCGCTGGTCGGCGGCGACGGCTCGGACATCCTGCTCGGCGGCGCCGGCAGCGACTTCCTGAACGGCGGCAACGGCGACGACATCCTTGCCGGCGGCGCCGGCAACGACACCATGACCGGCGGGGCGGGCAACGACACCTTCCAGTTCACCGGCGGCGGCGGCCAGGACATGGTCCTCGGCTTCGGCGACGGCGACATGCTGGAGATCGCCCGCCACATCAACGGCACGCACATCGAGGACGCGGCTGACGTTGCCGCGCGCGCCAAGCTGGGCGGCGGCGGCGTCATCATCGACCTCGGCGCCGGCGACAAGGTGACGATCGTGGGTCTCAGCCTGGACGATCTCAAGGCCGACCCCGACCACTACATCATCGTGAGCTGACGACCCCGGCGGCCGCCCTCGGGCGGCCGCCACCTTCTTTTGCGCGACGCGGCGCGGTCAAGCCATGCTTCTCAAAACGACAGAGCCTCCCGTCACCGGCCGCGCCTTCCGGGCGCTCGGCAACGGCATCGTGCTCGTGGAATGGCGCGGCGCGCTGGCCGACGGCGACCGCATGATGCCGATGTCGGGCGATGCGCCGGTCGGCCGCGTCCAGGTCGCGGTCGCGGTGCCCGCCGCCGACGGCGGCACCCGCACCTTCGTCGCGTTCCGCCTGGCGGCGGCGCCGAGCGCCGAGCGGCCGCTGACGGTGCGCA
>JBFWQM010000278.1:0-6413 GCA_050249455.1 Rhodospirillaceae bacterium
TCCTCGCCGGGGATCGCCAGGCGGGCCGCGATCAGCCGCGCCCGCTCCGCCTTGCGCCAGCGCTGCACGTCGGCGCGCTGCTGCGGATCCACCAGCCCGCCATAGGCCGGGTCGACCTCGTGCATCAGGCAGGGCGGCGAGGCATAGGTCTCGCGGCCGTCGTCGTCGGGATCGCCCACGCGCAAAATCCTCGGTTCGCCGTCCGGAAGAACAGGCATCGTCGAATCCTATTTAGAGGCCGTGGCCGCGCCGGGCAACCGGGGCGAAGGCGAACCGCGCTGGCGCGCCGGCCGCGGACGCGCCAATCTTGTCGCGGCAGCTTCCGGAGGACCGATGAGCTATCCGCGCGACATGATCGGCTACGGCCGCGACGTGCCCGACGCCAAATGGCCCGGCGGCGCGCGCATCGCCGTCCAGTTCGTGATCAATTACGAGGAGGGCGGCGAGAACTGCATCCTGCACGGCGATGCGGCCTCCGAGGCCTTCCTGTCGGAGATCGTCGGGGCGGCGGCGCTGCCGGGCGTTCGCCACGTCAACATGGAGAGCCTCTACGAATACGGCAGCCGCGCCGGGTTCTGGCGGCTGCACCGGCTATTCGCGGCGCGCGGGCTGCCGGTCACCGTGTTCGCCGTCGCGATGGCGATGGAGCGCAACCCCGAGGCGGTCGTCGCGATGGTCGAATCCGATTGGGAGATCGCGAGCCACGGCTGGCGCTGGATCGACTACCAATACGTCGGCATCGAGGCGGAGCGCGCGCACATGCGCCGCGCCATCGAGATCCAGACCCGGATGACCGGGCGGCGGCCGGAGGGCTGGTACACCGGGCGCGCCAGCCCGAACAGCCGCCGGCTGGCGGTGGACGACGGCGGCTTCCTGTATGACGCCGACAGCTACGCCGACGACCTGCCCTACTGGGACACCGCCCACGGCCGGCCGCATCTGGTAGTCCCCTACACGCTCGACGCTAACGACATGCGCTTCGCCACCGCCCAGGGGTTCAATTCGGGCGACCAGTTCTTCGCGTACCTGCGCGACACCTTCGACACGTTGTACGCGGAGGGCGCCGACCGGCCGCGCATGATGTCGGTCGGGCTGCACTGCCGGCTGGTCGGGCGGCCGGGGCGCACCGCCGCGCTCGCCCGCTTCCTCGACCACATCGCGGCCAGGGAAAAGGTATGGGTGTGCCGGCGTATCGACATCGCCCGTCACTGGCATGCCACCCACCCGCCGGACCGTGACCGCGGCAACTGAACGCAGATCGGTCGAATTGCCTAATCAGCAGGCAATCCGGCGCGCGCGCCGATGGACGCGGAACCGCCGCCGCGGTAAGGATTCCCACGACAGCGCCGCCTCCGGCCGATTGGCATCCGGCTTGCAAGCTTGCTCCTTCGGTCCGGCGCAACCGTCCCCGCGCGTCGCGATGGTGTTCGTAGTCCGAGCCGTTCCCCTCACCTGAGACCGGAGACTTCGTCCATGAAAAGATACCTGCTCGCGGCAGCGGCAATGCTCGCGCTGGCCGCGCCGGCGGCTGCGCAGACCGAGGTCAAGTTCGCCCTCGACTGGAAGTTCGAGGGCCCGGCCGCGCCGTTCCTGATCGCCGTGGACAAGGGATACTTCAAGGACGAAGGGTTGAACGTCGCGATCGACACCGGGCAGGGCTCCGTGCAGGGCATCACCCGGGTGGCCAGCGGCACCTACCCGTTCGGCTTCGCCGACATCAACTCGCTGATCAAGTTCCGCGACCAGAACCCGGACAAGCCGGTGACGGCGATCCTGATGTTCTATGACGTGCCGCCGTTCGCGATCGTGACCCTGGCCAAGACCGGCATCAACGCGCCGAAGGACCTGGAGGGCCGCGTGCTGGGCGCCCCGGCGCCCGACGGCGCGTTCGCCCAGTGGAAGGCGTTCGTGCACGAGAACAAGATCATGGCCGACAAGGTCAACATCAAGAACGTCGGCTTCCCGGTGCGCGAGCCGATGCTGGCCGCCGGCGAGGTGGACGCGATCACCGGCTTCTCGTTCTCGTCCTACTTCAACCTCAAGGCCAAGGGCGTGGCCGACAAGGACATCAAGGTCCTGCTGATGTCCGACCACGGCCTGGTGCTCTACGGCAACGCGGTGCTGGTGAACCCCGACTACGCCAAGGCCAACCCGAAGGCGGTCCGCGGCCTGGTGAAGGCGATCATCAGGGGCACCCAGGACACCATCAAGGATCCGGCCGCCGCGGTGAAGGCGGTGATGAAGCGCAACGAGATCGGCGACGAACAGGTCGAGCTCGACCGGCTCAAGATGGCGATCAAGGACAACATCGCGACCCCGTGGGTGAAGGCGAACGGCTTCGGCGGCGTCGACATGGCGCGGATGGCGAAGTCGATCGACCAGCTCGCGCTGACGTTCGACTTCAAGTCCAAGCCCAAGGCCGAGGACAATTTCGACCCGCAGTACTTGCCGCCCAAGGCGGAGCGGATGCTGCCGTAGCGGCGGCGGCGAACGTCGGTTTCGGCCATGGCGTCCTTCGTCGAGATCGACGACGTCGCGCTGACCTACCAGGGCGCCCAGGGCGGCGTGCTCGCCCTCCAGGGAACCACCCTGCGCGTCGGGGAGGGCGAGTTCGCCGCCGTGGTCGGGCCGTCCGGCTGCGGCAAGTCCACCCTGATGAAGCTGGTCACCGGGCTGGTGCGGCCGCAGAAGGGCGCGGTCGTCGTCGCGGGCAGCGAGGTCAACGGGCCGCTCAAGATCGCCGGCATGGCGTTCCAGAACCCGACCCTGCTGCCGTGGCGCCGGACGATCGACAACGTGCTGCTGCCGATGGAGATCGTCGAGCCGCACCGCGGCCGCTTCCGCGCCGAGCGGGCGCGCTACAGGGAAATGGCGGAGGCGCTGCTGGCCACGGTCGGGCTCGCCGGCTTCGGCGAGCGCTACCCGTGGGAGCTGTCGGGCGGCATGCAGCAGCGGGCGTCCCTGTGCCGGGCGCTGATCCACCAGCCGGCGCTGCTGATGCTCGACGAGCCGTTCGCCGCGCTCGACGCCTTCACCCGCGAGGAGCTGTGGTGCGTGCTGCGCGATTTGTGGCAACAGCACCGCTTCACCGTCATCCTGGTGACCCACGACCTGCGCGAGGCGGTGTTCCTGGCCGACACCATCCACGTCATGAGCGCGCGGCCGGGCAGGATCGTCGAGACCCGCCGCATCGACATCCCGCGCCCGCGCGAGCTCGACGTGTGCTACCGCCCCGAGTTCGTGCAGATCGTCCAGGAGCTGCGCGACCGGATCGCCACGGTGCGCCGCCAGTGACCAGCCAGCGGCAATGGGAGCGCGCGTCGCCGTGGGTGTTCACCATCGGCATGTTCGTGCTGTGGGAACTGGTGTGCCGCGGCTTCGCGGTGGACGCCTTCATCCTGCCGGCGCCGAGCGCGATCCTCGACGCCTCGATCAAGTTCTGGAAGCCGATCCTGCGCAATTCCTTCGTCACCCTGTGGACGACGCTGGTCGGCTTCGGCATCGCAGTGGTGTTCGGGATGGCGGTCGGCATCGTCGTCGGCTGGTCGCGCTTCATCTACACCGGCCTCTACCCGGTGATGATCGGCTTCAACTCGGTGCCCAAGGTCGCCGTGGTGCCGATCCTGATCCTGTGGTTCGGCATCGGCGAGGTGCCGGCGATCCTGACCGCCTTCCTGATCTCGTTCTTCCCGATCGTGGTCAACGTGGCGACCGGCATCGCCACGATGGAGCCGGAGCTGGAGGACGTCCTGCGCGCGCTGGGCGCCCGGAAGCTCGACATCATGCTCAAGGTCGGCATCCCGCGCTCGCTGCCCTACTTCTTCGGCTCGCTCAAGGTGGCGATCACGCTCGCCTTCGTCGGCGCGGTGGTGTCGGAGACGGTCGGCGCCAACGCCGGGATCGGCCACTTGATGCTGCAGGCCGGGTCCAATTTCCAGATGCCGCTGGTGTTCGCGGGGCTTGTCGCGCTCGCGATCGAGGGTATCGTGATGTACGCGCTGTTCGCCTATGTCGAGGCGCGCTTCACCCGGTGGGCGTTCCGCTCCGGCCAGCGCGCCGCGGCGTGAGGCCCGGCGCGAAGGGACGCGGATGAGCGAGCCGGTCCGATTCCTGCTGAACGGCACGGTGCGGGAGGTCGGCGGCCTGCCGCCGACCACGACCGTGCTCGACTGGCTGCGCGAACGCGCCCGGCTGACCGGCACCAAGGAGGGCTGCGGCGAGGGCGACTGCGGCGCCTGCACGATCGCGGTGGCGGACGCCGCGGACGGCAGGCTGCGCTGGCAGGCCGTCAACGCCTGCCTGATGATGCTGCCGCAGCTCGACGGCCGCGCGGTGCTGACGGTCGAAGGACTCGCCGCGCCGGACGGACCGCTGCACCCGGTGCAGGCGGCGCTGGTCGAGACCGACGGCACCCAATGCGGGTTCTGCACCCCCGGCTTCGCGATGAGCCTGTTCGCGTTCCAGCACGGCGGCGAGCCGGCCGACGACGGGCTGATCCACGACGCGCTGGCCGGCAACCTGTGCCGCTGCACCGGCTACCGGCCGATCGTCGAGGCGGCGCAGCGCGTCGCCGGCAAGCCGGACGACGGCTTCGCCGAGCCCGACCTCGCGGCCGCGGTCGCGGCGCTGGGCGCGCGCGGTGACTTCTCGGCCGCCGGCCAGGCTTTCCATGTCCCCGGCAGCCTCGACGCGCTGGTCGGCCTCTACGCCGCCAACCCCGACGCGCTGCTGCTCGCCGGCGGCACCGACCTGGGGCTCCTGGTCAGCAAGGAGCGGCAGCGGCTGCCCGCGGTCATCCTGACCGCCCGGGTGCCGGCGCTGCGCCGGCTGCGCCGCGCCGACGGCTGGCTGGAGATCGGCGCCGCGGTCACCTATGCGGAGGCCCTGCCGGAGATCGCGGCGCTATGGCCGTCGTTCGGATCGCTACTGCGCCGGCTCGGTTCGCGCCAGATCCGGAACCTCGGCACGTTCGGCGGCAACCTCGGCACCGCCTCGCCGATCGGCGACACGCTGCCCTGCCTGCTGGCGCTCGACGCCCGCATCGTCCTGCGCTCGGCGGACGGCGTGCGCGAGGTCGCGGCCGACGACTACTTCCTGGGCTACCGCAAGACCGCGCGGGCGCCGGGCGAGCTGATCGAGGCGATCCGCCTGCCGCTGCCCGCCGCCGGCGAGGCGTTCCGCGCCTACAAGGTCTCGAAGCGCCACGACCAGGACATCTCCGCCGTGGTTGGCGCCTATCGCCTGCGCGTGGCGGACGGCACCGTCGCCGATCTCCGCACCGCCTATGGCGGCATGGCGGCGACGCCGAAGCGCGCCGCCGTCGCCGAGGCGGCGCTGCAGGGCCGGCCATGGACGACCGCTTCGCTTTCGGGGATCGACACGGCGATCGCCGCCGACTTCGCGCCGCTGTCCGACCATCGTGCCGGCGCGGCCTACCGGCAGGCGGTGGCGGCCAACCTGCTCCGCCGGCTGCAGCTCGACACCACCGGCACGGCGCCAATCGAGGTCGCGGCGCTGTGAACGAGATCGCCACCATCCGCGGCGCCGTTCACACCAGCGTCCGCCACGACAGCGCCGCCAAGCACGTCACCGGCGAGGCGGTGTTCCTCGACGACATGCCGACGGTGGCCGGCACCCTGGAGGCGTGCCTGGTCACCAGCCCGCACGCGCACGCCCGCATCGAGCGCATCGATGCGACGGCGGCGCTGGCGCTGCCCGGCGTGCGCGCCGTGGCGACCGCCGCCGACATCCCCGGCGCCAACGACATCGGGCCGATCCTGCACCCCGAGCCGGCGCTCGCCGCCGGCGTCGTGGAGTATGTCGGCCACCCGGTCGCGGCCATCGCCGCCGACGACTGGGACACCGCGCGGCGCGCCGCTGCACTGGTCGACGTCACCTACGCTCCCTTGCCGCCGGTGCTGTCGATCGAGGAGGCGCTGGAGGCCGAGCTCTACGTCGCGCCGCCGCAGACCATCCGTCGCGGCGATGCCGCCGCGGCACTCGCGGCGTCGCCGCACCGGCTGCAGGGCGAATTGCGCTGCGGCGGCCAGGACCATTTCTACCTGGAGGGCCAGATCGCGCTCGCCGTGCCGGGCGAGGACCGCGACATGATGGTCTATTCCTCGACCCAGCACCCGACCGAGGTGCAGCAGGGCGTGGCGCACCTGCTCGGCGTGCCGGCCAACGCGGTGACGGTGGAGGTCCGCCGGATGGGCGGCGCGTTCGGCGGCAAGGAGAGCCATGCCACCATCGTCGCCGGCATCGCGGCCGTGCTGGCCAGCGCCGCGCGCCGCCCGGTGAAGCTGCGGCTGCGCCGAGACGAGGACATGATCGTCACCGGCAAGCGCCACGACTTCCTGATCCGCTACGACGTCGGCTGCGACGGCGACGGAACCTTGCGCGCACTCGACATC
>JBFWQM010000279.1:0-6366 GCA_050249455.1 Rhodospirillaceae bacterium
GTGGTGCTGGGCTCCGGCATTCCCCAGACGATGATCGGGCTCAACCTGACGCACCAGGTGCTGGCGAACCCGGCGCGGGCCGCCGCGGTGGCGGCGATCACCGCCGGTCCCGCCCGGGCGGTCGCCGGCATGATGGCGCACGGCCTGCGTCGCACCCGCGACGCGGGGGCGGCGATGCACGATCCCTGCGTGATCGCCCGCCTGCTGCGACCGGCGCTGTTCGGCGGCCGCCGCGCCCGCGTCTCGGTCGAGACGGCGGACGCCGTCACGCTCGGCCGCACCGCGGCGGACTGGGACCACGCGGAACCCAACGCCACGGTCCTGGAGACCGTGGACGCCGACGGTTTCTTCGACCTGCTGACCGAGCGCCTCGCCCGCCTGCCCTGACGGATTGGGGTTGACCGCGGCCGGCGGATCGGTGATCGAATAACTGCACAAACGATAAGCAGGACAGGAGAGGCGTCATGATGGGATACCGCACCCTCGTGCGTACCACGCTCTATGCCGCCGTCGCGGTCGCCGCCGTCGCGCCGGCCGCCGCGCAGGAAACGACGCTCAAGCTGCACCATTTGCAGGCGCCGATGACCGCGGCGCACCGGCTGTTCATCGCCCCGTGGGCCAAGGACGTCGAGGCCGCGTCGGGCGGCAAGCTCAAGGTCCAGGTGTTCCCGTCGATGCAGCTCGGCGGCAAGCCCGAGGACCTTGCCGGCCAGGTGCGCGACGGCGTGGTCGACATCGTGTGGACCCTGCCGGGCTACACCCCCGCGGCTTTCACGATCAGCGACGTGCTGGAGCTGCCCTTCATGGTGCCGTCCGGCATCGTCGGCAGCCAGGCGTTCATGGAATTCGGCACCAAGGCCGCCGCCGCGGACTACCAGGAGTACCACGTCCTGGTCCTGCACATGCACGACGCCGGCGAGATCCACTCCAAGAAGCCGATCCTGAAGCTCGAGGACGTGCAGGGGCTCAAGGCGCGCGTGCCGTCCCAGGCGATGGGCGAGGCGGTCAAGGCATGGGGCGGCGTGCCGGTCTACCTGCCGATCCCGCGCGTCGCCGAGGGCCTGACCCGCAACGAGGTCGAGGGCATCGTGACGGCATGGAACGTGATGCGCCCGCTCAAGCTGATCGAGGTCACCGGCTATCACACCAGCCTGCGGATGTATTCGGCGCGGTTCGCCATGCTGATGAACAAGGCGAGCTACCAGAAGCTGTCGCCGGAGCTGCGCAAGCTGCTCGACGACAAGTCCGGGATGGCGCTGGCCAGGAAGGGCGGCGAGATCTGGGACCAGGAGGGCAAGGCCTCGTACGACGCCGCGGTCAAGCGCGGCAACAAGGTCGCCGACATGGACGGCGCAGAGCGCGCGCGCTGGCTGAAGGGCGCCGAGCCGGCCTACGAGCAGTACGTCAAGGACATGAACGCCAAGGGGCTCGACGGACGCAAGCTGCTGGCCGAGGCGCGCGCGGCGGTGGCGAAGTACGAGAAGAAGTAGGCGGGCTGGTGTCGGACGGCACGACGACGGACGCCGGCGCGCACGGTCCCTCGGGCGCGCTGGCGACGGCGCCGCGCGGCCGCTTCGGACAGGGCCTGACCGCGGTCGCGCGCTGGCTCGCCGCGCTGGGCGGCGTGGGGCTGGTGTTCGTCACCGCCTTCGTCTGCGTCAGCGTGATCGGCAAGTCGGCCTTCCGCGCGCCCATCCTGGGCGACGCGGAGTTCGCCGAGATGGTGTGCGCGGTCTCCATCTTCGCGTTCTTCCCGTATTGCCAGATCACCGCCGGCAACATCGTGGTCGATTTCTTCACCGTGGGCCTGTCGCCGCGCCGCCGCGACGCATTCGACGGCGTGGCCGACCTCGTGTTCGCCGCCATCTGGGCGCTGGTGACCTGGCGCATGATCGCCGGCGGAATCGAGGCGTTCGAGCGCGGCGAGGTCACGATGATGCTGAAGCTCGAGCTTTGGTGGGGCTATCTCGGCGCCTCGATCGGCTGCGTCGTCCTGGTCGTGACGTGCCTCTACACCGCGTGGCTGCGGCTCCGGGGCGGCGCCCGATGAGCCCTTACGAGATCGGCGGCCTGTTCTTCGCCGTCACCATCGTCCTGATCATGCTGCGCCTGCCAGTCGGCGTGGCGATGCTGCTGATGGGCGGCCTCGGCTACGTGCTGCTCAACGGCTGGGGGCCGCTGATCAACTTCATGAAGACGATGGCCTACGGCCGGGTGTCCAACTTCAACCTGACCGTCATCCCGCTGTTCCTCTTGATGGGCCAGTTCGGGTCGAAGTCGGGGATCAACGAGGCGCTGTACGCCGCGGCGCGGGCCTGGCTCGGCCATCTGCGCGGCGGGCTGGCGGTGGCCACCGTCGGCGGCTGCGCGGCGTTCGGCGCGGTATGCGGCTCCTCCACCGCGACCGCGGTGACGATGGCGCAAGTCGCGCTGCCGGAGCTGCGCCGCTACGGCTACGCGCCCTCGCTCGCCACCGGTACCCTGGCGGCGGGCGGCACGCTCGGCATCCTGATCCCGCCGTCGCTGATCCTGGTGATCTACGCGGTGATCGCCGAGACCTCGATCCTCGACCTGTTCATCGCCGCGATCATTCCCGGCATCCTGGCGACCGTCCTCTACATGGCGGCGATCGCCGTCGTGGTCCGGCTGCGGCCGGAGGCAGGGCCCGCCGCCGAGCGCGAAGGCTGGCGCCGGCGCTTCGCCAGCCTGAAGGGCGTGTGGCCCGTGGTGGCGACGTTCTTCCTGGTGCTGTTCGGCATGTACCAGGGCTGGTTCTCGGCCACCGAGGCGGCGGCGGTGGGCGCGGCGCTGGTCGGGCTGCATGGCGCAATGTTCGGCCGCATGCGTTGGGCGCAGTTCCGCGAGGCGCTGATCGAGACCGGGCGGACGACGGCGATGATCTTCCTGATCCTGATCGGGGCGGAGATCTACAACTCCTTCCTTGCCTTGACCCAGCTGCCGACCGAGCTCGCCGACGCCATCCAGGGGCTGGGCTGGCCACCGCACGCGGTGATCGTGCTGATCCTGCTGATCTACCTCGTGCTCGGCTGCATCATGGACTCGCTGTCGATGATCCTGCTGACCGTGCCGGTGTTCCTGCCGGTGGTGCTCGGCCTCGACCTGGGGATGAGCTACGACGCCGCGATCGTCTGGTTCGGGATCATCGCCGTCGTCGTGGTGGAGGTCGGGCTCATCACGCCGCCGATCGGCATAAACGTCTTCGTCATCAATGCCATGGCAAGAGATGTTCCGATGCTGGAGACGTTCCGGGGCATCGTGCCGTTCCTCGCCAGCGACGTTGTCCGGATCGCCTTCCTTGTCGCCTTTCCCGGCATCACGCTCTGGTTGACCGGATTGACATAAGCCGTTGGTCGGCCTAATCGCGCGGGGCCTCGACGGGAGAACGAGCCGCGATGTCCTCGCCGCGCCTGAACCAGGCCGCCGCCGCCCTGCACGGCGGCCGCCCCGACGTGGCGCGCACGCTGTGCCGGCAGGCGCTGGCGGCCAACCCGAACGATGCGGACGCGCTGCACATCCTCGGCGTTGCCGAGCTGCGGTCCGGCGCCGTCCCCGCCGCGGAGGCGGCGCTGCGCCGTGCGGCGGCCCTGCGGCCGGCGGACGCCGCGTTGCGCAATACCCTGGGCGTCGCGCTGCACCAGGCGGGCAAGGCGACCGAGGCGGAGGCCGCCTATCGCGCGGCGATCGCGCGCAACCCGAAGGGCGCCGAAGCGCGCGGCAACCTGGCGCGTCTGCTGCTCGACCTGGGCCGGGTGCGGCCGGCGGCGCAGGCGGCGCGGGCCGCGCTCGACGTCCAGCCGGGCCAGGCCGACGCCGCCCTGGTCCTCGCCGCCGCCCTGGAACGGCAGGGGTCGCCCGCGGAAGCCGCCACGGCCCTGGCCGTCGCGCTCGCCGCCAACCCGTCGGCGACGCCGCTGCGGACGCGGCTTGCCGAGCTCCATCTCGGCCTTGGGCAGCCCGATCCGGCGATGGCGGTGATCGCGGCGCTGCCGCCGGGCGCCGTTGCGACCGGCGAGCTCCTGCACGTGCGCGGTGCGGCGCTGGCCCAGCTCGGCCGGCTGGACGAGGCCGCCGCGGCGCTGCGCCAGGCGGCGCCGCTGCTGCGCGACCCGGCAGGATGCCAGCTGCGCCTCGCCGCCGTCCTGTTCCAGGCCGGGCAGCCAGCCGAGGCCGCGGCGGCGGCCGCCGAGGCGGTGCGGCGCAGCCCGCAGGACGGCATGGCCAACAAGATCCTCGGCACCGCGCTGTTCGCCGCCGGGCAGGGCGAAGGCGCCGTCGCGCCGCTGGAGCGCGCCGTCGCCGCGCTGCCGCGCGACGCCGAGGCGTGGAGCAACCTGGCCGGCGCGCTGCTCGGCCAGCGGGCGGTGGACCGCGCGGTCGCCGCCGCCGCGGAAGCGGTCCGCCTCGCGCCAGGGATGCTGGCGGCGCGCAACAACCACGGCGCCGCGCTGCGCCGCGCGCACCGCTTCGGCGAGGCCATCGCGACCCTGCAGGCGGCGGTCGACCAGGCGCCCGCCAACGTCGAGGCGCTGGTCAACCTGGGCAACGTGCTGCTGGTGGTCGGCGCGGCGGGCGAGGCGGCGGACTGCTATTCCCGTGCGCTCGCGGCCGGGCCGGCGCGGCCGGACCTTTACAGCAACGCGGTGCTGTGCGCCCTGTATCGTCCCTCCGTGACGGCGCCGGCGCTGCGCGCCCTGGCCGCCGGCTGGAATGCCGCGCACGGCGGTGCGCCGCCGCCCGCCGCGCCGCGCCGGGTCCATGCCGGGCCGCCGCGCATCGGGCTGGTCTCGGCGGATTTCGGCCAGCACCCGGTCGGGCTGTTCACGGTATCGGTCGTCGAGGCGATGCGGCGGGCGGGCGCGGCGCCGGTGTGCTATGCCGGGCGCCGGCAGCCCGACCCGGTCAACGCGCGGCTGCGCGCGGCCGCCGCGGCGTGGGTCGATATCGCGGGCCTGTCCGATGCCGCGCTGGCCGATCGCGTCCGGGCGGACGGGATCGACGTGCTGGTGGACCTGGCCGGACACACGGAGGGCAACCGGCTGGGGGTGTTCGCCGGCCGCGCCGCGCCGCTGCAGCTCACCTGGGTCGGCTTTCCCGGTACGACCGGCGTTGCGGCGATGGACGCGATCGTCGCCGATGCGCGGCTGATCCCGCCCGGCGACGAGGCGTTCTACACCGAGCGGGTGCTGCGCTTGCCCGAGTCAGCTTGGTGCTACGATGCGCCGGGCCTGCGGCTGGCCGCCGCCCCGCCGCCGTCGCTGGCGCGCGGGCACGCGACGTTCGGCTGCTTCAACAGTCTCGCCAAGCTCAACGACGGGGTCGCCGCGGCGTGGGCGGCGATCCTCGGGCGGGTGCCGGGCAGTCGGCTGGTCCTGATGGCGCAGGGCTTGTCGGACGAGGAGGGGCGGCGGCGCACCGAGGCGCGCCTCGCCGCCGCCGGCATCGACCCGGCGCGGGTGGAGCTCCGTCCGTTCGGCACGCCCGAGGACTACCTCGCCGCGCACGGCGACATCGACGTGGCGCTCGACCCGTTCCCGTTCGGCGGCGGCACGACGACGTGCGACGCGCTGTCGATGGGCGTGCCGGTGGTCAGCCTGGCCGGGGACCGCTTCGCCGGCCGCATGGGCGTCTCGTTCCTGGCCAGCGCCGGCGCGTCCGACCTCGCCGCCGCCGACGTCGCCACCTATGTCGATACCGCCGTCGCGCTGGCCGGCGACCACCGGCGGCTGGCCGGGTTGCGCGAAGGCCTGCGGACACGCATGGCGGCATCGGCGCTGTGCGATGCGGACCGGTTCACCGCGCAGTTCCTGGCGGCGGTCGATGGGGCGTGGCGGGAGCCTTGACTGGCGCTACTGGGGGGCCAAGCCGAATCTGCGGTCATTCGATTTTTCTGTCGTTCTCCGGCTTGACCGGCGAACCCACCTGTCCGCGCAACGATGCGTCCCGGATATGGGTCCTCCGGTCAAGCCGAAGGACGACGACAAAAAAATCAAATGCGCGTCGCCGCCTCAGCCCTTCAGCAGGTCCTGCAGCTTGACCGCCGGGTCGGCGAGACGAGCGGCATCGAGCGGCTTGCCGGCGGCCATCAGGCGGCGGACGAAACGGACGTCGCGGGCGCTGTTGATCGCCGCGGCGCCCTCGATGCGGCCTTCCTTCAGGTAGAAGGTGATGAACTGGCGCGCGTCCACGCTGCCGCGGGTCACCGCCTGGTCCCACACCACCGGCAGGCCGACGAGCTGGATGTTGAGGTCGAACTGGTCGGACCAGAACCACGGGATCTCGGCGAATGGCGCGCCCTTGCCGAGCATCGACTTGGCGGCGGCGATCGCCTGGTTCTGCGCGTTCTCC
>JBFWQM010000280.1:0-6309 GCA_050249455.1 Rhodospirillaceae bacterium
CCGCGCGCTTGATCAGGTAGCCGCCGGCGCCCAGCACGTGGGTGCCCAGCCGGTAGAGCCCGTGGCCGTCGGGCAGCGGCGCGACCTCGCGCCCGCGCCACCACGCCGACGGCGGGTTGGCCACCCGCCCGCGCAGGGTGTTGAGCCGCACCACAAGCCAGTCCTGCGCCGGGCCCGACAGCAGCGCGTCTACGATCGCCGGCAGCGCGGGGTCGAGCCGCACGTCGTCCTCCAGGATCAGCGCGGCGGCGATCCCGTCGCGCACGATCCGCTCGCACAGCCGGTAGTGGCTCAGGTAGCAGCCGAGTTCGCTCGGCAGCATGTCGACGCCGTAGACGGCGAGGCAGCGGCGACGGTCGTAGGCGGCGCGGTCGGCGTCGGACAGCGCGCGGCCGTCCACCGCGGGCACGAACTCTGCCGCGAGGCCGATGTCGTGGAGCGCCGCGACCATGGCGGCGCGGCGCTCCGCGTCGCGCGCCAGGTTGATGACGAAGACGGGGACCACGGCTATTCGGCGGTCGCGCCGCCGTCGATCGGGATCACGGTGCCGGTGATGTAGCTCGACGCCGGCGAGGCGAGCAGCAGGACCAGGCCCTTCAGCTCGTCCGGCTCCGCCACCCGCCCGATCGGCGTGCGCGCCGACCACATCGGCACCGCGTCCGGGTTCTTGAAGAAATTGCCGCCGGCGATGTTGGTGCGGAACGGCCCCGGCGCGATCGCATTGATCATCACGTTGTGCGGCGCGAGCTCCAGCGCCGCCTGGCGCACCAGGTTGGCGACCGCCGCCTTGGTCGCGACATAGGCATAGCCGCAGGGCGTCTCCGCCCGCAGCCCGGCGATCGAGGAGGTAACGACGATCCGCCCGCTGCCCTGCGGCTTCATGTGGCGGGCGGCGTGGCGCACGGTCTCGAACACGCTGGTCAGGTTGATCTGCAGCACGCGGTCCCAGGTTTCGCGGTTCACCGCGGCGAGCTGCCCCGCCTCGGTCTTGAAGCCCGGCCCGGCGCTGATGCCGGCATTGGCGAACACCGCGTCGAGACGGCCGTGCGTGGCCCGCGTCGCGTCGATCGCCGCGGCCAGCGCCGGCGTGTCGGTGACATCGAGCCGGCGGCCCTCGACCGCGAAGCCATCGCCCTTGAGCCGGTCGACCTGGCGGCCGAGCGAATCCGGATCGACGTCGGTCATCGTCACGACAGCGCCGTTGGCCGCCATGACCTCTGCCATCGCCAGGCCCAGTCCGCTCGCGGCGCCGGTCACGAAGGCGATCTTGCCGGTTACGTCGAACAGCGTCTGCGCCTTCATTGCCCACCTTCCGTGTTGCGGCTGCCGGCAGCGATCTTGCGACAAGTCCGCCGGGCGGGAAAGCCCGTAAGAGCGAACCCCTGGCATCCGCCGCCGCGGAACATCGGGGGATGCGGGCGGTTATCCGAGGTTCACCCCGTCGCGTTTCGGAGAGTCCTTCATGAATTCGGAGACGATGCAGAGGGGCATCGACGCCGTCGAGTCCTGGTTGAGCTGGCTGCCCGACTGGACAGTGGCGCTGATCGTCCTGGCGGTCGCGATGCTGCTCGCGCTGGCGGCGCACGCGGTGTTCATGTGGCTGAGCCTGCGCGTCACGGGGCGCTGGAACACCTATCTGCATACCCTGATCCTGCGCACGCGCGGGATCACCAAGATGGCGTTCGTCATCCTCGCGGTCAGCGTCGCGGTCCGGTCGCCGGTGTTCACCGTCGCGTGGACGGCGGCGCTGAGCCAGATTCTGCTGGTCGCCTTCATCGTCCTGGTCGGCTGGGCGGCCGCCACCGCGGTGTCCCTGGCGACGGAACTCTACGTCGCGCGGTTCCAGATCGACGTCGCGGACAACCTGCTGGCGCGCAAGCACGTCACGCAGATGCGCCTCTTGCGCCGCGCCGTGCTTACGTTGGTGTTCGTGGTGACGGTGTCGGCAGCGCTGATGACGTTCGAATCGGTGCGCGAATACGGCGTCAGCCTGTTCGCCTCGGCCGGCGTCGCCGGCCTGGTCGTCGGCTTCGCGGCGCGGCCGCTGCTGTCCAACCTGATCGCCGGCGTGCAGATCGCGATGACCCAGCCGATCCGGCTGGAGGACGTGGTCATCGTCGAGGGCGAGTTCGGCTGGGTCGAGGAGATCACCTCGACCTACGTCGTCGTGCGGGTGTGGGACTGGCGGCGGGTCATCCTGCCGCTGACCTACTTCATCGAGAGGCCGTTCCAGAACTGGACGCGCGAGAAGGCTTCGCTGATCGGCGCGGTGCTGCTCTACGTCGATTACGCCGCGCCGGTCGATCGGCTGCGCGCCAAGGTGGAGGAGATCGCCAAGTCGTCGCCCCTGTGGGACGGCCAGGTGGTCAACCTGCAGGTGACCGACTGCCGCGAGCGGACGATGGAGTTGCGCGCGCTGGTCAGCGCCGCCAACGCCGGGGACGCCTGGAACCTGCGCTGCCTGGTGCGCGAGAAGCTGCTCGACTTCCTGCGCGCCGAGCACCCCGACGCGCTGCCGCGGGTGCGCGCGGAGATCGACGGGCCGGTGCCGGTCGATGCGGACTCTCGGATCGGCGGCGAGCGGGCGCTGCACGCCACGGCGCGCTGAGCGGCCTTGCGCCGCATCCTGTCCGCCGCCGCCGCGCTCGCCGCGTTCGCCGTCGCGATCGTCGCCGGACTGCCGATGATCCCCGACCGCTGGATTCCGTGGGCGCCGCTACATCTGGCCGACGAACCGAACTTCCTGACCGCGGGGAAGCTGCGCCGGCTCGCTGATCGGCCGGCCCAGTGCGAACTGGTGCTGGCGCGGTCATCCTTTCGCTCCGCGCCCGTGCCCGACCGCGTCGCCGACGACGGATGCGCCCTGGTCAACACCGTCCGCATCTCGGAGGGCAAGGTTCCGTTCCAAGGCGGCATCGTCGTGACATGCCCGCTCGCGGTGGCGCTGGCTCTCTGGCAGCGCCATTCGGTGGCGCCCGCGGCGGGCGAGATCCTGGGCGAGCCGGTGGTCGCCATTGACCACCTGGGCAGCTACGCCTGCCGCAACGTCTACGGGCGCGAGACCGGACGGCGCAGCCAGCACGCCACGGCGAACGCCGTCGACATCGCGGCATTCCGTACCCGGTCCGGGCGCCGCGTTTCGGTAATGGACGCCTGGGATGACGACGGGCGCGACGGCCGTTTCCTGCGCGCCGTGCACGGCGGCGGCTGCGCCATCTTCGGCGCCGTGCTGGGACCGGAGTACAACGCCGCGCACCGCAACCACTTCCACCTCGACCTGGGCCGATTTTCCGCGTGCCGATAGGGCGGCCGGTCGCGGCGTTCAGCCGTGGCGGTGCGGCGGAGCGATCTCGTCCATGCACGCCTCCGCCTCGACCTCGACCGTCGAGTGGTCGATGCCGAAGCGGTCGCGCAGCGCGGCCTTCACCTGCGGCAGGACCGCCGCCGCCGCCGCACCCGGCTGCAGGCGCAGGTGCAGGGTCGCCACCGGCCTGCCGGTCGTCAGCGACCAGACGTGGACGTGGTGCGCGTCGGCGACGCCGGGGACGTCGATCAGGCCGCGCTTGATCGCCTCCACGTCGACGTCCTCGGGCGTGCCTTCCAGCAGGATGTGCGCCGACCGCTGCAGGATCGCCCAGCCGCTGCGCACGATCAGCGCGGCCACGAACAGCGACAGGATCGGGTCGATCGGCATCCAGCCGGTGGCCATGATGACAAGCGCCGCGGCGATGGCGGCGAGCGACCCCAGCATGTCGCCGATGACGTGCGCCAGCGCGCCGCCCACGTTGATGTTGCCGCCGCCCTCGCCGCGCAGCACAGCGAAGCTCGCGACGTTGACCAGCAGGCCGAGCACGGCGACCGCCAGCATGGTCGTGCTGAGCACCGGCACGGGAGCGAGGATGCGCTGCACCGCTTCGACCGCGATCCAGCCGGTGACGGCGATCAGGGTCAGGCCGTTGACGAATGCGGCCAGGACTTCGAGCCGCCGCCAGCCGTAGGAACGACGCGGATCGGCCGGCCGGCGGCCGAGCCGCGTCCCGGCATAGGCGAGCGCCAGCGCCGCAACGTCGGTCAGCATGTGGCCCGCATCGGCCAGCAGCGCCAGCGATCCTGCGACGAGGCCGCCGGCCACCTCCACCAGCATGAAGCTGGCGGTCAGCCCCAGGGCCAGCAGGATGCGCCGCTCCGCCCCCGCCCCCGCCCCCGACGGCACATGGACGTGCCCATGGCCATGGCCATGATCATGCCCGTGCGATGCATCGTGGCCGACGCTCACGCGCCCCGCCCCGTGATCCCAGCCGGGAACTTTTTCCGGTTCCCGCCGTTGTTCCGTCCGCGATTTCTCATCGTTGCAGAACGACCAAAGGAGACGACGGATGCGCAGGCTGCAGAAGCTAGCCCTGGCGACGGGGTCGCTTGTCCCGGCGCTGTTGATGGTCGGTTGCGCGGCGTCGCCGCCGCCGCCGCAGGCCACCGAGACGACCAAGCCCGGCATCACCTACACCTACCACACCGACGCCGACCTGGTCACGGTTAGCCGGAACGCCGAGGCTTATTGCCGCCAGTACAACGCCGGCCCGCGGACGCGCGGCATCGTCGACAACCCCAGCGGCAACGGCAAGTCGGTCCGCTTCGACTGCGACGTGCCGATGGTCGCCTCCGTGTCGGCCGTGCCGGGGCCGGTGGCGACGGTGCCGGTACCCGCCTCGCCGCCCAACGTCAGCTACGTCTACCGGACCGACGCCGAGCTGATCCAGGCGGTTCGCAATGCCGACGTCTATTGCCGGCGCTTCAATGCGACCTCGCGCCCCGCCACGACGACGATGAACGCCGACGGCAGCCGCACCGCCGTCTTCGACTGCGGGCCGCTTTGACCGCCTGACTCCGGTTCCCGTCCGGGCGCGGCCGCGCTAGGCTGCGCCCCGGCGGGCGCCGGAGGACAGGCATGGCAACAGGACACCAGGGAAGAGTCGCCGTCGTGACCGGCGGCGCGGCCGGCATCGGCCAGGCTTTCGCGCAGCGGCTGGCGCAGGACGGCGCCGACGTCGTCGTCGCCGATCTCGCGGCCGCCGACGACACGGTCGGGCTTGTCGCCGCCGCCGGCCGGCGGGCCCACGCGGTGCGCTGCGACGTCTCCGTTCCCGACGACGTGGCGAGGCTGGAAGCCGAGGTGGCGCGCGCGTTCGGGCGGTGCGACATCCTGGTCAACAACGCCGGCATCTATCCTCTGCAGCCGTTCGACGACGTGAGCTTCGCCGACTGGAAGCGGGTGATGGCGATCAACCTCGATTCGATGTTCCTCGCCGCCAAGGCGTTCGTGCCCGGCATGCGCGGCCGCGGCTGGGGCCGCATCGTCAACCTCGCATCCAACACCTTCGCGACGCCGGTCACCGGCTACACCCACTACATCGCGAGCAAGGGCGGCGTGATCGGCTTCACCCGCGCGCTCGCCTCCGACCTCGGCGAGGCGGGCATCACGGTCAACGCCATCGCCCCCAGCCTGGTCCGCACGCCCGGCACCACCACGACCAACCCGCGCCCGGCCGACCGCTTCGACCGGGTCGCCACCCTGCAGGCGATCAAGCGCACCCAGGCGCCCGCCGACCTGGTCGGCGCCCTGTCGTTCCTGACCGGCGACGACTGCGCGTTCTTCACCGGCCAGACGCTCTATGTCGACGGCGGCTGGGTCCGCGCCTGACGTTAACCATCCCGCATACGGAGCCGCTGCGATGCACGTCATCAACGTCACCATGAAGCTGAAGCCCGAGAGCGTCGAGCCGTTCCTCAAGGAAGTGGCGCGGCACAAGGGCGAGATCGCCGCGCACGAGCCCGGCTGCCTGCAGTTCGACGTCGCCCAGGACAAGTCCGATCCGCTGGTCTACATCTTCTACGAGGTCTATGCCGACGACGCCGCGCTCGCCCGCCACCGCGACTCGGCCTCGCTCAAGCAGTGGTTCGCCGCTTCCAAGGACTGGACGACCGAGCGGTCGGTCCACCACGCGGTGCGCACCGCGACATTGCGCTAGCTTGCCCGGCCGCCGCCGGCAGGCTAGCCTTGCCGCAACGAATGCGCATGGAGGGCACGTCGGTGGCGACCAAGATGAAAGACGAGTCGGCGTCCGGGCCGGCCCGGACCGATCGGCCGGATCCCGGCGCGGCGGTTGTCCGCACCACCATCCTGTCGCACGGCACCCTGGAATGCCGCGACCTCGCCGCCTCGCGGAAATTCTATGAGGAGTTCCTCGGCCTCGAGACGGTCTTCCACGGCAAGCGCACCATGCTTATCCGCAAGGGCGGCTACTGGGGCGT